>NZ_CP035913.1:6302693-6603232 GCF_004209755.1 Pseudoduganella lutea
GATCTCCGCCGAGCGCGTGCTGGCCGGGGCGGCCATCGGCGCGTTTGCCGTGATGCTGGTGGCGACGTTCGCCGGCGGCCCGACGGCGATGTGGGCGCTGATCGCCGTGGGCCTGTTCCACTCGGTGATGTTCCCCACCATCTTCACGCTGGGCATCCGCGGCCTGGGCCCGCTGACGGAAGAAGGCGCCGGCCTGCTGATCATGGCGATCGCCGGCGGCGCACTGGTCGTCGTGCAGGGCTGGCTGGCCGACATCTATGGCTTGCAGATGTCGTTCCTGCTGACCGTCGCGTGCGAGGTCTACATCCTGTTCTACGCGATGTGGGGCGCGAAGCCCACCAACGCGTTCCCGGACACGCAGCCCTGACAGGACCGGCCCGTACCCGGGCCGGTCACCTCCTCAGCGGGAGGCCCGGCGGCGCCATGCCGCCAGCAAGCCCAGGCCGCCCAGCATCATGCCGTACGTTGCCGGTTCCGGAACCGGCAGCGGCACGCCATCGAGCGTGACGCCATCGAACGCCAGTCCCGACTGGTACAGCTCGTCGTCCCAGTTCGTCACGCCGAACTCCAGGTAATACTGGCCGGCGGCGGCGATCGAATACGTCGACTGCACCCACCCCGTATAGCCGCAGCCGGCATCGAAGCATTCGCCGGAATCGAAGCCCAGCGGGCTCCACGTGGGGCCGCCCGCCACGATGTTCACCTGCGCCGGGGTCAGCGTGGCGGCGGCTGCCGGCATGCCGAAGCCCGGCACGGCGCTGCCGAACGACGACGTGCGCGCCGTGAACAGCAGGGCGACCTGGCCACCCTGTGCGTCCAGCAGGCGCGCCCACGCGTAGTCGGTATAGTCGGCGCCGTCGGAGCTGATGTAGTTGAACTTGAAGTCCAGCGCCTGGCCGGCCGTGGCGTTGAACAGGTTCGACACCAGGCGGCTGCCCGTGATCGTGTTGTCCGCCGTGCCCACGCCGGGCAGCGACACACCGGTAACGCCGTTCTCGCTCGACACGTAGCCGTAGGCACTGCCGCCGTCGGGCGCCAGCGTCACGTCGCCGTCGGCGGCAAGCGTGCCGCAATTGCCCTGGCATTGCCAGCCTTGCGGGAGACCGTTCTCGAAACCCTTCGCGGCGGCACTGCCACCGCCGAACAGCCCTGCGAGACATGCCGCGATACCAACCAGACGACCAGTGTTCATCGTTCCTCCATATTGTGGATAAGACAAAGGCGCACAGGCGCCCGGGGAGTGTTGATTTTAACTTAACACTTTCATCGGAAAACTATCGAAAAGTCACGCTGCCTCAAATGACGCGTCAGAAATACCTGACCCAGGCCTTGCCGCTGGTGCGCTTGTAATGCGCGAACCAGCGCGTGGGCCAGTACAGCGCAGCCGCCAGCAGCACGCTGGCCAGCCACACCTGCCAGACGTGGCCGAAATCGGCGCGCGGCACGTCCAGCAGGGCAGCGGCGCAGCGTTGCAGGGCGAGCAGCGCATACAGGTGCAACAGGTAATAGAACATCGGCGCGCCACCGAACACGGCCGGCACCGCCGTCCACCGCATCGGCCGTTCGACGAGGGCCAGTACGAGCAGGCCCACGCCCAGTGTCAGCAGGAGAAAACCCAGCGAGGGCGGGTACTTCGTGAAATTGAAGAACGACATCGCCGTCAGCAGCGGGTCGGCATGCGCCGACCACGGCACCGGCTCGCCATAGCCGTTCATGCCGCGCAGCACGGCCAACAGCGCCAGGCTGCCGGCGCCGATCGACAGCAGCCAGCGGCGACGCAGCGCCACCGACGTGGTGCGCGCATACAGCGGCCCGGCGGCATAGCCGAGCAGGATCACGCCGACCCACGCCAGCAGCGGGTAGCTGATTCTTACGCGCAGCGGGCCTTCGAACAGGAAGCCGCGCTGTTCGAGGATCGTCCAGGCGGCAGCGCCAAGGGTGCCCGGCGCGGGTGCGAACTGCAGCGCGTTGTGGCCCGCCACGATGACGGCGCCCAGCACGCCTAGGACCGCCAGCGGCAGCTTGTGCAGCAGCGCCAGCGCCAGCATCGCCAGCCCGATCGCCCAGATCACCTGCAGGTACAGCGTGGCAGGCGTGAAGCTGCCGGTCCAGGCGAAGTTCACCAGCGTCAGCTCCAGCCCCACGAGCAGGAGGCCGCGCTTGACGAGGAAGCCGGTGGCATCGCGGGGACCGGTGGACGGATGCGCATACAGCCATGCCGACAGGCCCGTGAGGAACACGAACATGGGCGCGCAGAAATGCGCGGCGATGCGCGACAGGAACAGCGCCGGGTCCGTGGCCGTGACGTCCATCGGGTCGCCCACCTGGTGCTGCAGGAAGAAAGTCTCGCGCACGTGGTCGACGGTCATCAGGAGCATGACGATGCCGCGGGCGATGTCGATCGAGGCGATCCGGTTCGCATGGTTCATCGGTGCCGCCTCAAGACGCGGATGGGGCGGTTCCTGCGCCGCGGTGACGGCGCGAGCAAGCACGCGCGGCGGGGCGCGCCAATATTGAAGGACGGGTGGGCGGCCATCTAGATGAGAATCAATTATCAGAAAGCCGGGATTGTACCCGGTGCGCGGGCCGCGCGCCATCCTTGCGGCCTGGCCGTCAGTCGGGCGCACCCATCATGCCGATGCCCAGTTCGATACCCCAGCGGCCCGTTTCGCGCGCCGCCGCCATGCGTTCGCGTTCCCAGGCAGCCAGCGCCGCATCGGCATAGCCGCAGCGCAGCGCCGCGGCCAGCGCCAGCGCATCGGCCGCCGCCTTTGCCGTGCCCGCGGCCGTGTGCGGGCGCACCACCGCCGCCGCATCGCCGAGCAGCACGGCGCGGCCGTCGCGCATGCCCGGGGCCTGGAGGTCGGCGATCACCTGCACGAACGGTTCGGCCGTCGCGTCGAGCAGCAGGCGCAGCGACGGTGCCAGCAGCGCGCGGCCATCGGCACGTAGCGCGTCGGCCTGGGCAGCGGGCATGGCGCCCGGTGGCAGCGACGCGGCATGTGCGCGGCCGTCACGATCCGTGAGTACCCCGGCCAGCGCGGCGCCGGCCGCCACGCGGCGGTACCAGACCCAGTTCCAGCGCCGCGCGCCCGCCGCGGTGGCGCCGTCCGCGCCGGGCACCGGGTAGGCCAGCAACTGGTGCCTGGCACCGTGCTGGAACACGAACGCATGGTCGAACCGTTCGACGAAGGCGGCCGGCAGGTCGCGTTCGGGCACCAGGCCGCGCCAGGCCACGTAGCCGGCGTAGGAGGGCGCCGCAGCGGGAAACATGCGCGCCCGCACGCTTGACCGGGCGCCATCCGCGCCGACCAGCAGGTCCGCCCGCGCAGTGGCGCCGCTGGCGAAGCGCACGTCGATGCCGTCTTCGTTCTGCGTGTAATCCGCCACGGCGCTGCCGGCGTGCATGCTGCCATCGGGCTGCGCGGCGCGCAGCACGCCGTACAGCGCGTTCCACGACGTCTGGGTCTGCGGCATGTGCGCGCGGCGCACCACCGCATCGGAAGCGTCGAGCCAGATGCGCTCGACGGTGGTCACGCCGGGCATGCCGGTCCAGCCGATGTCGGCGCGGCGCAGCGCGCGCAGCACGTCGCCCTGCAGCACGAGGCCGCCACCACGGCCCGACAGCGAGGACGGCGAGCGTTCATGAACGGTTGCCTCCCAGCCGGCGGCGCGCAGCAGGGCAGCCGCCATGAGGCCGCCGACGGACCCACCGGCAATGATCGCCTGCCTGCGCGAAGAAGTTTCCATGATCGCCGCGCCGGTCAGTGGACGATGTCGACGATGCCGCGCCGCACCGCCTCTCGCAATACTTCGGTGCGGCACGACGCGCCCAGCTTGGCCATGATGTTCTTCACGTGGTACTTGACGGTGCCCGGCGCGATGCCGGCCGCGCGAGCGATCAGCTTGTTCGACAGGCCCTGCGAAAGGAAGCGCAGCACGTCCAGCTCGCGGCCCGTCAGCGCATCGTTGTCGAGGCGCGACGCGAGGCGGGTGGCCACGTCGGGCGGTACGTAGCGGCGACCGGCGACAACGGCCTGCAGGCATTCGGCCAGCTGGGCTTCCGGCGCGTCCTTGAGCAGGTAGGCGCGGGCGCCGGCATGCAGCGCCCGGTACACGTGTTCTTCGCCATCGGAACCGGACACCATCACCACCCTGGCTTCCGGGTGGAAGGCGCGGATCGCCTGCAGCGCTTCCAGGCCGCCGACACGCGGCATCATGAGGTCCATCAGCACCACGTCGGGCCGCATGCGGCGGTACAGTTCGATCGCATCCGCGCCGTCGGCCGCTTCGGCCGTGACGGTGTAGCCGGGCTGGCGCGACACGACGCCGGCCATGCCGAGGCGTACGAGGGGATGGTCATCGACGAGCATCACGGATATGGTCATGTCATTCTCCTGCGAGTGGAAGGGATAGGAAAACGGTGGTGCCGCGGCCGGGGGCACTGTCGACGCGCAGCGCGGCGCCGGCCAGCGCCGCGCGCTCGTGCATGCCGCCGATGCCGAAGCCGGCACGGGGCTGGTGGAGATCGAAGCCGGCGCCGTCGTCGCGCACCTGCACCTGCACGCGGCCGGCACGGATGCGCAGGCGGCAGGCGATGACACGGGCGCGGGCATGTTTCGCGGCGTTGCCGACCGCTTCGCGGACGATCATCGCCACCTGTTCGCAGGCGGCCGGCGGGAGCACGGCATCGTCGTCGAGCTGCACGCGCAGGCGGCTGCCGGCGGCCAGCGGCTGGTTTGCCAGCGCAGCGCGGATCGCGCAAGCGGGGCTGGCTCCGTGTTCGCGGCTCGGCGCGGCGTCGCGCAGCTTGCGCACGAAGTCACGGGCGCTGGCCAGGCCCTGCTCGGCGGCCAGCATGGCGGTGGCGAGGCAGGCGGCCACCTGCGCCGGATCGGCATTGCCGCTGGCGGCCCGCAGTTGCAGCAGCACGGCGGTGAGGTCCTGCAGCACGATGTCGTGCACGTCGCGGGCGCAGCGCAGGCGCTCGGCACGGAGCGCAGCGAGCACGTCATCGTGCGCGGCGTCGCGGAAGGAGGGCATCGTGGCGTCGGGGCGGTGGATCGTCAGCTGTCTCATGGCTACTCGTTGGCTGGGAGTTGATCGGCGATGCCGGCAGCATCATTCGCTGTGCCGCCGTTCATCGTGGAGAAAGCATAAGCCGCCGCGCGGGCGGCGAACATCATACGTGCGTATGGTCCCGCGCATCGGGCACGCCGGGACCGGCCAGGGCACGCTCGATGCAGCCGACCAGCGCATCGGCGCGGAACGGCTTGCCGAGCACGCAGGAGGCGCCCGCCTGCGCGGCACGGCCCGGGGCGCCATCCTGCAGGAACGCGCTGATGACGATGAAAGGCACGCCGTCATCACGGCCGCGCAGCAGTTCGAGCAGTTCGAGGCCGCTCATGCCGGGCATCTGGAGATCGGAGATCACCAGGTCGGTCGCGCAACCGGCGGCAAGAAACTCCTCGGCGGAGGCGAACAGCCGGGCGCGCAGGCCCAGCGAGCGTACCAGGCTGCTGACGGCCGTACGCACCGAGGCATCGTCGTCGACGATGCAGACTTCCTGATCTGTGAGGGACACGGGGGCTCCTGATGGTGCAATCGGCAGGAGCTTAACGGCAATGGCGCAGCCGGGAAATCATACGTGCGTATGAGGCGGCGTTAGGACGTTAAAACCGGTGACAGACACCCGTTTTCCTGGAATGTTTCGAAACAACCGGTGTCTGTCACCGGTTTTCCAGAAAGATTTCAAAAGAACTGGTGTCTGTCACCGGTTTTCGCTACCGGTTTTCGTCAGCGGAGTGCCAGCGCCTCGGCCATGCGCACGAGGTCGGCGAAGGTCCGGGCCTGCATCTTCTTCATTGCCTGGCCACGGTGGATCTTGACGGTGATTTCGCTGGTGCCCACCTCGGCGGCGATCTGCTTGTTCATCAGGCCGCGGGCGGCCAGCGCCATGATTTCGCGTTCGCGCGGCGTCAGCGTGGCGTAGCGGCGGCGCAGGTCGGCCTGCAGGGCGTCGCCGGCGCGCCCGGCCGCGTCGCGCGCAAGAGCCTGGCCGACGGCGTCCAGCAGCTCTTCCACGCGGACCGGCTTGGCGAGGAAATCGATGGCGCCGGCCTTCATGGCGCGCACGGACATGGGAATGTCGCCGAAGCCCGTCATGAACACGACCGGCAGCGCGCAGCCCTGCGCCTTCAGCGCGGCGTGCAGGTCCATGCCGCTGTGGCCGCCGAGGCGCACGTCCAGCAGCAGGCAGCTGTTGCGGTCGTCGCGACAATGGCCGAGGAAGTCGGCGACCGAGCCGAAGGTGGCCACGTCCATGTCCGCCGAACGCAGCAGGCTCGACAGCGCGTCGCGCAGTGCGGCGTCGTCGTCGACGATATAGACCAGCGGCTTCACGCGGCGGCCTCGCGCGCCACGGGCAGCAGGATTTCCAGCGTGGCGCCGGAGCCGCCCGGCACGGCGGCGATGCGGCCGCCATGCGCTTCGACGATCGAACGGCAGATCGGCAGGCCCATGCCCATGCCATCGCGCTTGGTGCTGTAGAACGGTTCGAACAGCCGTCCGGCGCCATCTTCCGGGATGCCCGGCCCTTCGTCGCTCACGGCGATGCGCACGCCGTTGTCGCGTGGCGCGACCACCAGCCGCAACGTGCCGCCTTGCGGTTCCATCGCCTGCATGCCGTTCATCAGCAGGTTGATCAGCACCTGCTGCAGCTGCACGCGGTCGCCGGCCACGGGCGGCAGGCCTTCGGCGATGTCGACGACGAGCGTGGCGCCGTGGCTGGCGAGCTCACGCTGCAGCAGCGCCGCGCAGTCATGCACGATGCGCGCCAGGTCGACGGGCGCGAAGGCGGCGTCCGTTTTTTGCGCCAGCGTGCGGATGCGCCGGATGACTTCGCTGGCGCGGCAGGTATCGTCCAGCATCCTTTGCAGCGCGTGTTCCACTTCCTGCGGGTCCGGCTGCTGGCGGCGCAGCCAGCGCAGCGCGGCCTCGCCGTTGGCCGAGATCGCGGCCAGCGGCTGGTTGACCTCGTGGGCGATCGAGGCCGCCAGCTCGCCCAGCGTCGTGACCCGCGTCACGTGCGCCAGCTGCATGCGCGACAGGCGCAGCGATTCCTCGCGCTGCAACAGCCGCGCCGTGGCCTGCGCGCCGGCATGGGCCAGGTAGCCGCTGATGCCGATGGCGGCCAGGCTGACGGCGCAGCGGGCCAGCGAGGAATTGAGCACGCCGAACCATCCGGTGATCAGGTGCGCGGCCGCCGTCAGCACGAGGCACAGCGCCGTCACCGCCAGCACGTGGCGCGGCGACACGTGCACGGTGGCCAGCACGACGACGACATACATGACGGCGATCGCGCTGTCCATCGATGTGAAGGCATCGAGTGCGAAAATCGCCGTGGTCAGCAGCACGATGGCCCCTTTCAGCAGGGCCGTGCGCAGGGGTCCTGGCATGGGAAAACTTCACTGGTAGTTGGTTGGCGGCAGTATATGACGAGCAGTGGCCGCGGCAACCTTACCTGCCGGCCGCCTCCCACCAAAGGCAGAGGCATGCGTCGGCGGATCGGGGAAGGGAACCGACCATGGACGACGACGCGACCGGCACATCGATGCTATGCTGCCGCGCATGGAAAATCCTGTCCCCGCCCAAAGTGCCCATCGAGCCCATATCGCTCCGGTCGAGCTGACGAAAGCGTACCGCCTGCTGAACCATGGCCCCACCGTGCTCGTGTCCGCGCGCCACGGTGGCGTCGACAATGTGATGGCCGCCGCCTGGGCCTGCGCGCTCGACTTCAGTCCGCCGAAAGTCACGGTGGTGCTGGACAAGGCCGTGGCTACCCGGGCTCTCGTGGAGGGCAGCGGCCTGTTCGTGCTGCAGGTGCCGAACGCGGCCCAGGTCGACCTGGTGCACGCCGTGGGCACCCTCAGCAGGGTGGACGAGCCGGACAAGCTGGCCCGCTGCGGCGTCGAACTGTTCGGCATGGATGGCATCGACGCGCCGCTGGTGGCCGGCTGCTCCGCATGGCTGGCGTGCCGGCTCGTGCCCGAACCGCACAACCAGGCGGCTTACGACCTGTTCATCGGCGAAGTCGTTGCCGCGTGGGCCGATACGCGCGTGTTCCGCGACGGCCACTGGCACTTCGAGGATGCCGAACCGCGCTGGCGCAGCCTGCACTACATTGCCGGCGGCCAGTTCTATGCGATCGGCGAGTCGCTGCAGGCCACCGCCGCGTCGCAGTCTTAATACACGTCGCGACGGATGCGGCCTTCGGCCGCCAGCAGTTCCACCGTGTCGCGGCCCAGCAGGTCGGCCAGCGCGGCGTCGACGCCGCCGGCCATGCCCTGCAGGCTGCCGCACACGTACAGCACGGCGCCGTCGGCGATCCAGGCGCGCAGCCGGTCGCCGAGCGCGCGCAGCCGGTCCTGCACATAGCCTTCGCCGTCGCGCGAAAACACCAGGTCGAGTTCCGGCAGGAAGCCGTCGGCGGCCCAGCGTTGCAGCTCGCCCGCGCAGAGGGCATCGAACTCGCGCTGGCGTTCGCCGAACAGCAGCCAGTTGCGCCGCCGGCCGGCGGCCACGCGGGCGCGCAGGTGGCCGCGCAATCCGGCCAGACCCGAGCCGTTGCCGATGAAGAGGCAGGGCACATCGCTGTCGACGGGCGCGAAGGCCGGATTGGCCAGCAGGCGTGCCCGCACGGTCGTCCCAACCGGGGCGTGGGCCGTGAGCCAGCCGGATGCGAGGCCCATGCCCTGCTCGTGGCGCACCTGGCGCACCAGCAGTTCCACGGCACCATCGGCCGGCAGCGACGCGATCGAGTAACGGCGCGGCGCCAGGGGCTTCAGGATAGCGGCGCAGGCCTGGGCCGAAGGGAAGCGGTGGCTGGTGTCCGGCAATTCGCTGGCGGCGAGCAGTTGCGCCAGCGTGCCGCTGCCCGCACGCGCCTTGCCATCGAGCCCTGTCTGCGCCAGCCACGCCTGCACCACCGGCTCGGCGTGGCGTGCTTCGATCTCGACGAGCGCGCCGGGCAGCCAGTGCAACACGTCACCTTCCAGCCTGACTTCGAACAGCGGCGCGCCGAGGCTGCCGGGGTTGAGCAGCGTGCGCCCGGCCAGCGTCCATTGCGCCCAGGGTGCCTCGTCGGCGGCGGGCGCCTCGGCCAGCGGCGCCGCGCCCAGGCAGGCCAGCGCGGCAGACCAGCGCGTGACCGCCGCTTCGTCGCCATTATCCACCTCAACCGGCGCGAACAGCCGCGTCCCTCCCAGCGCGGCAAGCCGGTCGTCCAGCGCGCGGCCGAAACCGCAGAATTGGGCATAGGCGCTGTCGCCCAGCGCCAGCACGGCATAGCGCAGGTGCGGCAGCCGCTGCGTGGCGTCGGCCAGCTGGCGGGCAAAGCGGCGCGCGCCATCGGGCGGCTCGCCTTCGCCATAGCTGCTGGCCACGAAGAGTGCGTCGCGGTAGCCGGCCAGGTCCGCCGGTGCGATCGTGGCCACGGCCCGCACGTCGGCTGGCGTGCCGGCCGCCTGCAGCGCGGCGGCGGTGCGCAGCGCCAGGCGTTCGGCCTGGCCCGTCTGACTGGCGTAGGCGACGAGCACCGGATCGAGGCCGGGCAGCGCGAGCGCCCCGTCGGCGCCGTCCAGCGATCCCAGGCGGGCCCGCTCGGCCCGCGCCGCCCGTGCCTGGCGGCGGCGCTTCAGGTACAGCATCCAGCCAGTGATGGCGAAGCCGGGCAATGCCAGGCTGGCCAGCATCATGGCGATCTGGCCCGGCAAGCCGAAGTAGGTGCCAATGTGCAGCGGATAGAACGTCGTCAGCGCCCGTGCGCCCAGCGATTTCGCGGCGTACGGTTCGTTCTTCGTCAGGGTGCCGTCCGGCGCGATCGTCATCGCGCTGCGCGCGCGTGGGTGGGGGGCGTCGGCGGGCAGCCATGCGACCTGGATCGGGGCGTTCGGCTTGTCGGTAAAGCGCAGGAAAGCCATCTGCCAGCCGGGCGCCTGCTGGACGAACGTGTTCCAGGCCGGCGCCAGGTCGACTGGCGCCGGCCGCGCCTTTTGCATCCCCGGCCCGTGTGCAACCGGTTTGGCGGGCGCTTCACGCGGCGCGCGCTTCACGCCGGCCCAGCCATCGACCGTGTTCCTGAACGAGTCGAACGCCCAGTAGGCGCCGGTGAGGGTGAAGATGACGTAGGCGACGAGGGCCCAGGTGCCGGCTACCGAGTGCAACGCCCACAGGAACGAGCGCCCCTTCAGGCGCGTATCGAACGTCAGCCACGTGCGCCAGTTGCCGGCATTGCGCGGCCAGCGCAGGTACAGGCCGGACAGGGCCAGGCCCAGCAGGCACAGGGCCAGCGTGCCGGTGACCGGCTTGCCCGTCTCGCGGTCCAGCAGCAGCCAGCGGTGCAGGAATTCGATCCATTCGAATGCCGCTTCGCCGGCCAGCTCCGGCTGGATCGTGCCAGCATACGGGTGCACGTAGATGGACTCGCCGCGCGGCTCGCCGGGCAGCGCCGCCAGCCCGACGCGGGCCGCGGTGCCTGGCGCCGAATAGACGATCACCGACGCCACGCGCCGGTCCGGGTGGGCGGCGCGCACCGCGTCGGCCACCTGCTGCGGTGCCAGGGCGGGTGCATTCTGCACCGGCACGTGGCGCACGCCCGGATTGACCAGGTCGAGCATCTCTTCCTTGAAGACCAGCAGTGCGCCGGACAGGCCGATCACGATCAGCACGGTGCCGGCCGTGATGCCGATGAACCAGTGCAGCTGGAACCACACCTGTTTCCAGGTCGGCAGGATGAAGCGGCGGGCGGGAATGGGTGTCGGGGACGGACTGCGGGCGGGGAGCGGATCGCGTTTCATGGTGGGGGCGTCGTGCGCGCCGCACCGGGGCATGGGGTGGCGGCTGGGTTCGGATTGACAGGCATTATAGGCGCAAACTCCAGGAATGAGAATCATTCCTGTTGGCGAATGCGCCTCCTGTCGCTCAGCGCGCCGGCAACGTATAGCGCAGCGTGTAGTAGTGCTGCTTGCCTTCGATGTCGATCGTGGCCGTGCCGGCGATGCCCGCCAGTTCGCCGGTGCCCGAGCCGGGCGCGATCACGATCGCCAGGTCCTGGCGCCCGGCCTGCATCGTGCCGGAGTGCTGCATGACGAAGCTGCCGCGGCGTCCTGCCAGCGTTCCGGTGAAACGCTCCAACGCGACGTAGCCGGCGGTGCCGGTGGCCGGGCTGCCGGCCGTCAGCATCTCGCCTTCGCCTGTGCCGGCCAGTGCGCCGTAAAAGGTTTTCGTGAATGTCATGCGGCCGCGGTTATCGTCCGCGGTGGCCGGCGCGCCCGGTGCCGGCGTGACCTTCACGTCGAAGGTGCCCTTCACTTCGGTGGGCTGGGCCGGCGTGATGGCTTGTGTGGCGGTGGCGAGCGCGATGGCGGCGATGGTGTTCATGGACACTCCGGTCGTTGATAATGCTGCTACTGTAATACCGCTGAGCGGTGGCGGACCAGAAAAACACGACATGTCAGGCAGCATGCCCAAGGTGGTCCTCGATCCGCAGGGCGATGGGGCCGCTTCGATCCGCGCCGGCGCGACTGGCTGCTGTTGGCCAGCATTCTCTGCTTCGGCACCCAGTCATTTATCTCTTGCACAAGCAAAATGGATCATTTGGACTCGATTTATCAGAATACTGTCGACCTGGAAGTAGATCGTCTTTCTCGACTTTCTCCGTGTGAATTAATGCAGCTCACGCCGAAACATCGCGAAGTGGAGACCGGGCGGGGCGTCGTTGAACTGGCTTACTTGATCTTCGATGGTGGCGATTTTCGGCGCATCGCGGTCATGGCCGAGCGACCTGTCATGCTCGGTTTCGCCAAGAGAAAATTCGCAGGCGCGCTCAAAGTGCAATTGCGCTGCGAACGGTTGTCCGGAGACGAGGTTGCCGACCTGTATGATTAAAACCGGAGTACGCACGGATCGCCGCGCGTTGCAGGCACCGCAGGAGGGCTATCTGTCCTGCTACCGCCGCATCCGTGCCATGAGGATCGGGCGGGGATCGATGGGGCTGTCGAAAATGAACGTGGTGGCGCCATGTCGGCACTCGACAGCTATGCTTCCTGCATGTTGTTCAGCCACGCTGCGCACGAACGGCAAACCGATTTGCCACCCGCCTTCTCCCTTCATGGCGGTTCTTTTGTAGAGCTGGAAGATCGCTTCGATCCTGTCCGGGGGGATCGGCGGACCTTCGTTGGTAATGGATAAGGCGACACGGCCACCATAGCAACGCAGCATCGCCGTGATGGGCGTTCCGGGATCACTGTACTCGACAGCGTTCGATATCAGGTTCTCGATCGCCTTCGATATCGAATCACGATGCCAGAATCCATGCACAGCGGTTGCCATCACGTTGACGCGGGAAGCGGCGGTCGAGGATCGAACCACGCCCAGGAGGACGTCGTGAAGATCAAGCCACTGGAGCTCCGGCGTGTCAGTCGCGGGAGGACAAATCATCGACATATCGAGCATCTCGGACAGCATCGACCCGATGCGCGCCAGACGCTGCGACGCCAGTGCTCCAAGCTCGCGCGAGGCTTCAGTCTGCTGTCCCTCGAGAAGGTGATCGACGGCCATCGCTGCAGCGGAGAGCTGGGCACGAATGTCGTGCACCGCAGCTGTACTGAACTGTTCTCGCGCAGCCGCCTTGCTCAGGATGAAGCCTGTTATCGATTCGCGGATGGCTTCATCGATCAGGGAGTTAAGTCTGGCTGCCTGGTCGCGGGAGATGGCAAAGCCGGCATTCCCCCACGTGGTGAATAAGACACTTCTGAAGAGCTGAAGCTCATGCGCGACGGTTTCAACGTCATATCCGGTGAGTCGCGCACGCTCGCCGCCATGTTCGGAAGCCAGGGTTGATTGACGATAATTGAATATTTCACCGGACGCCACGGAGCACAACTGCTCATAAAAGATCGGCAAGGTATCCAGCAGCAGCGGCGCTGG
The DNA here is from genome assembly GCF_004209755.1 of Pseudoduganella lutea. NCBI lineage: Bacteria > Pseudomonadati > Pseudomonadota > Betaproteobacteria > Burkholderiales > Oxalobacteraceae > Pseudoduganella > Pseudoduganella lutea. Next base: position 6,315,681 of record NZ_CP035913.1, read on the forward strand.
TAACTCATGTGCAAAGCGTACCTGCTCCCGTACCGCGGTCATCCACGAGGCAAAGACGGTATCGCGCAACATCATGAGACGCTGGTGCAGATCGTCAGAATGTTGAGTCATGATCGATAAGGGGCGGTCATTTACTTGCGACCATGGTACCCCAGTCTACGCACACCAGGCTGTTTGCCGAGTCGTCGTGCCGACCCTCCCGGCGCTGTGCGGTTTGACGCTGCGTGCCGGGTTTCCCCTGAATGCAGGCGCGTCTGGTAAATGCCTCAACCGTGTGACGTGCGCCATAACCGCATCAGGCCGTTGTCATTGAGTGTTCCCGGCTGTCTGAACTCGGACGCGGGATTATTCCCGTTCCTGGCATGCTGATCCATCAAGACCCTCAGGATGACTTCCTGCGGCACTCTGCAGTACTGCATGTAATTCCATGCAAGCGACGGGCCTTGCGTCGTCTGGATTTGCAATCCTTTGTCGACATCGGCGGCTGTGACAATATTGGTCCTGGTGTACATGGCATTTACCTCGGTTTTTTCAGGGGCCGCACGGCAATGGTTGACTCGTTGATGTCGTTATTGCTGCGAAATCAGCTCACTTTCATAGCAAGTCAGATTATCGAACGCTTCAGTGGCTGCCTTCCTGGCTTGTTTGACCCGCATAAACAGGTCAGCAGCGAGCAGGGCATATACGTCAACTTTGGTGCATTCTGCCAACTCATGTGCAACAGCATGCTCTGCGGCCAGGGCCGCAACATAGTTGCGCTACGCATTAATTCCTTCAGCTCGGTATATTTTCATGGTGCACTTTTCTCATGATCGAGTAAAAACTCACGGACCAGAACGGCAAGATTTCGGCGAAGCCTGTTATCGGAAAATAACATGAGGCCAATTAATATTTTTGCAAGCGCTTATTCGTCGGGCGATGGATTGAAATCCTGGAAATAGCATGGGCTGAAACATATTGCGATGGAAATCGTTCCAGTCGGGAGCCTGTTGTTTGCCCCATGGGCCGCCAGGCCCGTGCAGGGATGGAGAACTGCTGCGTACCACATCATTGCGGGCCGACCTGCCTGTCGACGTTGGGCACGCGATGCCCGCTATAATCGAATTTTTCTATACAGCCGGGCCAGTCTCATGATCCTACGCCGCGGCATCACCCTCAGCCTGCGCCACCTGCTGATCCTGCTGACGGCAATCGGTTTCCTGCCGCTGGCGCTGCTCGGCACGTGGGGCCTGATGACGGCCGCCGACGTGCAGCAGCGCGAGCAGGACCGCTCGATGCTGGAACTGGCGCGGGCGTTGTCCTCGGCCGTCGATGCCGAGCATGATGGCGCGGCGTCGGCGCTGACCGGATTGGCGCGCACGCCGCAGCTGCAGGGCGGCGACCTGGCCGCGTTCCACGACATGGCCAGGCGGCAGGCCGCGGCACAGACGGGCTGGCTCGGTGTGATCCTGTCCGACAAGGCCGGCCACGCGGTATTGCGCACGATGGCGCCGTTCGGCGCGCCCGCCGCGCCCGTGGCCGATCCCGCCAGCCTGGCGCGGGCGGTTGCGACGGGCAAGTCCGTGGCCGGCAGCGTGATGCGGGGAAAGGGTGGCCGCGCCGCCTTTCCCGTGCGCGTCCCCGTCGACCTGCCGGATGGCCGCCGCTATGTGCTGTCCGCCGTCATCGCGCCGGACCGCATCGTCAACGTGATCCGCCGCCAGCGCGCACCCGGCGACTGGGTGATCGCCGTGATGGATGGCACCGGTCGGCGCGTGGCCCGTTCGCGCGACCATGAGCGTTTCGTCGGCGGGGCGGGCAGCCCCGGGCTGCAGCGCCTGCTGCGCAGCGGGGCCGAGGGGACCGGCGATTCACGGACGATCGAGAACGTGGAAGTGCGCACCGCCTTCACCACGTCGGCGCGCTGGGGCTGGACCGTGGTCGTCAGCGCGCCCACCGCGTCGCTGCGGCTGCCGCTGCTGCAGGGCGCGCTCGTCTACGCGGCCGGGCTGGTGCTTACGCTGGCGGCCTGCATCGCGCTGGCGTCGCTGCTCGCACGGCGCATCGTGCGCCGCATCGACTGCCTCGTGCAACAGGCCGCCGCGCTTGGCGCCGGCAAGCCGGTCGATGTCGAGCCTTCGCGCGTGCGCGAGATCGAACAGATGGGACAGGCGCTGGCCGCCGCGGCGGCCGCGCGCGACCGGCACGAGCGTGAGCGCTCGACCCTGCTGGCGTCGCTCGAGCGGGCCGTCGCTTCGCAGCAGGCGGCGCTGGCCGAGGCGCGCGAGGCCGGCCGGGCCAAGGATGAATTCCTGGCCGTGCTGGGCCACGAGCTGCGCAATCCGCTCAGCCCGATCGTGGCGTCGCTCGACCTGATGGACCTGCGCGGCGAGACGGGTGCCCAGCGCGAGCGCGCCGTGCTGCGGCGCCAGGTGGCCCACCTGAAGCGGCTGGTCGATGACCTGCTCGACGTGTCGCGCATCGCGTCGGGCAAGCTCGCGCTGGAGCTGCGGCCCGTGGACCTGGCCGACATCGCGCGGCAGGCCGTTGCCGCCGCGTCCGGCATGGAGGTCACGCTGGAGGCGCCGGCGTCGCTGTGGGTGCTCGGCGACGACAGCCGGCTCGCGCAGGTGCTGAGCAACCTGCTGTCGAACGCGGGCCGCTTTGGCGGCGGGACAGCAGCCGTTTCCCTCTCGACGGCGGCCGGCCCGGATGCGGAGCAGGGCATGGCCCGGCTGGCAGTCAGCGACCGCGGTACCGGGATGGCGCCGGAGCTGCTGGCGCGCGTGTTCGAACCTTTCTACCAGGCGCCGCAGCAGCTGGCGCGCCGCACGGGGGGCCTCGGGCTGGGGCTGGCCATCGTGCGCAAGCTCGTCGAGCTGCATGGCGGCCACGTGACGGCGCACAGTGCCGGTCCGGGGCAGGGCAGCACGTTCGAGGTATTGTTGCCCCTGGCGCAATGCGGGCAGGCGCCCGTGGCCGCGCCCGATGTACCGGTGGCGCAGGGCTTGCGGGTGTTGCTGGTGGACGACAACGAGGATGCCGCGCGGGCCAGCGCGCTGATGCTCGAGCACATCGGCCTGGACGTGCAGGTGGCGCACACGGCGCACGAGGCGCTGGCGGCCTATGGCGGCAGCGGCGCCGATGCCGCGCTGCTCGACATCGGCTTGCCCGACATGGATGGCTATGCGCTGGCCGTGGCGCTGCGAGAAGCGGCCGGCGGCAGGGCGCTGCGGCTGGTCGCGCTGACGGGCTATGGACAGAAGGGCGATGTGGCACGCGCACTCGATGCCGGCTTCGACCTGCACCTGACGAAACCGGCTTCGCTTGACGACCTCCGGCGCGCGCTCGCCGCCTGATTTCGTGTACCATTCCCCGTTTATTTGACAGGAAACGGCATCATGGCGGAACGCGGCACCCCGAGGTCGCGCGCTGACGCAACGACGGCTGCGCGTGTGGAAGATGCATTGAGGATCGTCGAGGCCGATGGCATCCATCCGGCACTGGAATTCATGCAGCGTGCGGGCGTCCCGCGCGAGATCGCATTGCGTGTGCTGTGCTCGCCACTATTCCACCGCCACGGCGAACGCCGCCGCAATCCCCGGTAACTGCCGCGCAGCGGCTTGCATCCTGTATTCCATCTAAGCGCAGTCCTACGTCGCGCAGGACAGCTCTCCGACTGGCGTCCCGCGCCCACCCTCCTACAATGAGGTAGGCTCGCATCCGGCGGGTCCTGCAACCTGACTCGAGGAGTAGCTGATGGCAACGATGAATACCGGCTCGGCCGACGTGGTCGCGCACAAGGCCCTGAATGCCGTGGACTGGATCGCGATGGTCCTGCTGATCGTGGGTGGCCTGAACTGGGGCCTGGTCGGCCTGCTCCAATTCGACCTGGTGGCCGCGATCTTCGGTGAACAGACGACCGCTTCGCGCATCGTCTATGCGCTCGTGGGCCTGTCCGCGCTGTACGGGATCTACCTGGCCGCGAAGAAGCTGCCGAATCACTGAGCAGCAGGCGCTCGCCGCACACCGGAGCCGCGCACCGCGCCGCTCCGGTTTTTCATTGGCGCGCCGTGCCGGCACACGCAATGGCGAATTCCAACGAAGCATAGTCGGAATGCTTCGTTCTGTTTCGTCAACGGTCCTTCTATATTGGCGGCTCGGCCATGTGCCCGCCTTTGCCAATGTTGACCGATGACCGCCGCATCCCCACACCCCGATTCCCTCACCGTGCGCAACGCCATGCTGGGCAACGAATTCCAGCGCAGCTATGGCTGGCTGACCGCCAGCATGCACCGCCTCGTCGGTTGCCGCAACGATGCGGAAGACCTGGCCGCCTCGACCTTTACCGAACTGGCCGCGCTCGACGACGTGCGCCACATCCGCCAGCCGCGCGCGCTGCTGACGACGATCGCGCGCCGCCTCACCTTTGAATTCTGGCGCCGGCGCGACCTCGAGCGGGCCTACCTGGCCGAACTGGCCCTGCGCCCGGAAGGGCACGGCGCATCGGCGGAAGAGCTCTGCATGACGGTCGAAGAAATCGTGCGCATCGATGCCGCGTTGGCGAAGTTGTCGCGCAAGGCGCGCGAAGCGTTCATCCTGAGCCAGTTCGAGGAGATGGGCTATGCCGAGATCGCGCTCCGCCTCGATGTCTCCGTCAGCATGGTGCGCAAGTACGTGGCGCAGGCACTGGCCGCCTGCTGGCCGGTGACGGAACCATGAGCGGGAGCATGGCGGAGCGCAGTCGCGCCGAACGCATGGCGATCGACTGGGAAGTGCGGCTGCGCGATCCGGGCGTGGACGAGCGCGCGCTGCGCGCCTTTCGCGCGTGGCACGACGCTGCGCTGGAGCACGCCGCCGCCTGGGCATCGCTGCAGGGCCGGCTGCAACGGATGGGGGGCCGCGACGGTGGCGCTGTGGCGCGGGCGCTGCGGTACCCCGTCGAAGAGCGCCGCCGTGCGCTGCGCGCCGGCTTCGGCATGGCGCTGCTGGCGGTGTCCGGCGCCGGCGGCTGGAAGCTGGCGCACGAGCTGGGCTACGACGCCACATGGCGCAGCGCCACGGGCGAACGCGGCGGCGCGACATTGGCGGACGGATCGGCGCTGCGCTTCGATGCCGGCTCGTACATCGACCTGGGCGCCGCGGCCGGGCGCACGCGGCTGGACCTGCGGCAGGGCCAGATGCTCGTGCGTGCGCGTGGGCCGCTGACGGTAGCGATGGGCGTGGACGGCACCCATGCCACGATCGACTGCAATGGCGTCGAACTGTGCGCCGGGCGCCTGGGCCGGCGTGGCGTGGTGACCGTGCGGGGTGGCGAAGCCGTGCTGCGCCTGCCCGGGCGCGCGCCGGTGGCATTGCCGTCCGGCGCGGCGATGACGTTCGATCGTGCCGGCGCCGTGCCGTCTGCCTTGTCGTTCAATGCAATGGCCGGCTGGACGCGCGGCATGCTCGTGGCCGACCGCCTGCCGCTGCCGGACCTGGCCGACGCCTTGGGCCGCTACCACCACCACATCCTGCGCGTGACGGGCGCGGCGGCCGGCCACGTCGTCAGCGGCGTGTTCCGGCTCGACGACCTGGAGGGCGCGCTGCGACAGATTGTCGCGGCGCTGCCGGTGAAAGTGGCGCGCTACGGCATGCTCGCCATCGTCGAATGAAAAATATTTTCAGTTTTCACTGACGCTTTCTGCATCTCGCTGCACAAGGGGATTACCAACGACATTCATGAGGTATCCCTTGCACAAGTTTTCAAAGCATGCCATCACGCTGGCCGTCATGGCTACCCTTCCTGCCCTCCATGCCCACGCCCAGGCCCAGTCCCAAGCGACACACCAGAATTACCAGTTGCCCGCGGCCCCGCTCGAGCAGACGCTGCTGACGATCGCGGCCGACACCGGCGTGGCGCTGGCCTACGATCCGCGCCTGCTGGGCGGCGCCCGCTCGGCGCCCGTGGTGGGCCGCTTCAGCGCGACCGAGGCAATTGCCCGCGCGCTCGACGGCAGCGGCTTCGAACTGGCGCCGAACGCCGGCGACGCGCTGACGATCCGCCGCCGCGCCGTGGCGCGGCCGCAGGGCCCCGCCGCCCTGCCGATGCTGAAGGTGTCGGCACCGGCCATGTCGGCAACATCGGCCGTCGCCGCCGCGCAGCCCGCGGCCACGATGGCCACGGTGACCGTCAGCGGTACGCGCCAGGTGGCCAGCGCGGGGAGCGCGGAGGACCCCCGGCGCGCGCCGACGTCGGCGTACCGCATCGGCGGCGACGAACTGGACGAGCAGAACGTCACCACGCTGGAGGAACTGCAACAGCTGGTGCCCGGCCTGAACATCCAGAGCACCGACCCGTCGGACATGCAGATCACGATCCGTGGCGTGGGCGACGGCGGCGGCCAGGCCTCGGGCGACGCGAACATCGGCATGCCCAGCGGCGTCGCCGTCTACGTCGATGGGGTCTATCTCGCCCGGCCCGGCATGCTGTCGAGCCTGGGCGACATCGACCACGCCGAAGTGCTGAGCGGCGCCCAGGGCACGCTGTTCGGCGCGAACGCCACGGGCGGCGTGGTCAACATCGTGACGAAATCGCCCACGTTCTTGCCCGAGGCGGGCATCACCGTGTCGGCCGGGCAGCATGGCTACCAGCGCGTGCGCGGCGTCGTGTCCGGACCGCTGTCCGAGAACTGGGCAGGGCGCCTCAACGCGGTGCGCAGCCATTCGGATGGTGCCGTCACCAACCTGCGCACGGGGAACAAGCTCAATGGCGGTGCGTCGAACGGCGCGCGCGGCCAGCTGCTGTACCGCGGCGGCGAGCGGTTCACCTTGCGCCTGTCCGCCGACTACAACAACAGCAACAGCGAACCGACCGCCGTGCTGGTGGCCACGCACGCCGTCAATGGCCGCGACACCTACCTGACGCATGCCGCGGCCGCCGGCCACAATGTAGTGTTCGGCCCGAACGTTGACCTGGACGATGAAAACCGCATTCACGTCTTGCAGGGCGGCGTGTCCGCGCTGGCCGAGTGGCAGCTGGAATCCGGCTGGCGGCTGCGCTCCGTCACGTCGCTGCGCTACTTCCACTCGCAGCCGACGATGGCCGACGGCCTGTCGGTGCGGGTCTATGCGAACACGGGTACCGAGGTGCGCGACAAGACGTGGTCGCAGGAAGTGCGCGTCGATTCGCCCGCGGGCCGCGCCGTCGACTACGCGCTGGGCCTCACTTACCTGGGCCAGCATGCCGAGACGCTGGCGCACACGCGCTATGCGAATACCACGGTGCCGGCGCTGTGGCTGGACAGCACGGCGTTCCGCAACCTCGACATCATCCGTCTCGGCCTGCTACGGGACCGCATGCTGTCGCCGTTCGCGCAGGGAACGCTGCACATCGGGGATGCCGTCGACATCACGGCCGGCGTGCGCGCCAACGTGCAGAAGAAAGGCGGCAGCTTCATCCGCTACAACCGCGTGCCGTTCAATTCCGGCTACCTGGAAGAAAACCACACGCTGCCCTCCGGCACGCTGGCCGCCACCTGGCGCACGGCGCCGGGGTGGAGCGCCTACGCCGCCGCATCGTACGGCGAAAAATCGGGCGGCCTGAACATCTCGGCCGGCGCCGCCCGGCAGGCCGGCCTCGACTCGCTGTACATCAAGCCGGAAAAGACGAAAACCGGCGAGATCGGCGTGAAAGCCAGCCTGGCGGGCGACCGGCTGGCGCTGAAGGGCAATCTGTTCCTGACCGAAATCAGCGATTTCCAGACCCAGGGCTACAACCCGGACGACCAGCAGGTCTACCTGCTCAACGCCGGCACGTTCATTTCGCGCGGCGCGGAAGCCAGCGCGCGCTGGGCACCGGACCGCAACTGGCGCATCGACGCGGCGGCCGTGTGGAACGACACGTACTACACGCATTACGACAATGCCCGCTGCCCGCCCGAGGTGACGCTGGCGCCGAACCCGCCGCCCTCGTGCAACCTCACCGGGTCGCGCGTGTTCAATGCGCCGAAGGTGACCGCCAACGCCAGCGTGCGCTATGGCTGGACCGGTGACAGCGGCCTGCGCTCGTTCGTCTCGGCCCGCTACGCCTACCGCAGCTGGATGTTCGGCACCGTCGACACGTCGGCGTTCACGCGCGTGCCCGGCTATGGCCTGGCCTCGTTCGCGGCCGGCACCGGAGGCAAGGCCGGCGCGGGTGAATGGAACGCCTCCATCTGGCTGAACAACGCATTCGACCGGACCTACTACAAGCGCCTCGGCAACGGCGACTACGGTTCGGTCTCCGGCTGGCTGGGCGAACGTCGTACACTCGGGGTCACGCTGGGCTACCAGTACTGATACCGCTATCTACGACTGTGCAAAACTTATCGTGCAACACGAACAGGGAGACCGATGGACCGCCGTAACCTGCTGAAACTCACCGCGCTGCTGGCCGGCGCACCCACGATGACGATGCTGCCGGCGCGCGCCGCCGGCCAGGCCGCGACGGCGCCGCCGCCAGCGACGGCGTTGCGCTGGCTCGATGGCGCGCCACCCGCCAGCTTCACCGGCGCCACGTTCGGGGTGCCCTGGCCGCAGGGCCTCGTGCCGCGCGCCAGCGGTTTCACCGTGCTGGTAGCGGCAGGCGGGGTAACGCCGGCACTGCAATCCTGGCCGCTGGCTTACTGGCCCGATGGTTCTGTGAAATGGAGCGGGCACGCGATCGGCGCCGGCGCCCCGGCTTCCGGCTATGACCTGCAGCCCGGGCCAGCCACGCCGGCGGGTGCGGCGATGGCAAGGCGCGATGGCGACGACATCGTCGTCGATACGGGCAGGCTGCGCGCCCGCGTGCCGGGCAAGGGCGGCAAGGTGCTGGCCGGGGTGGCGCTTGCCGGCCACGTGCTGCTGGGCGACGGCGAACTGGTGCTGCTGACCGATACCGTCAATGATGGCGAGGAGGGTACCGCCCGTCGCCGGCGCTGGCACGGCGAGGTGGCACGGGTGGAACTGGAGCAGGACGGCCCGGTCCGCACGGTAGTGAAAGCGACCGGCGCGCACCGGGTGGGCGACGGTGCGACGCTGCTGCCATTCACGCTGCGCCTGGAATTCCACCGCGACAGCGACGCGATCCGCGTACTGCATACCTTCGTCATCGACGTCGATCCGGCGAAGCTGGACGTGCGGGGCATCGGCCTGCGTTTCGGCCTGGCGCTCGACGGCGCGCCGCACGACCGCCATGTGCGCTTCGTGTCGGATGGCGGCGGCGTGTTCGCCGAAAGCGTGCGCAGCCTGACGGGCCTGCGCCGCGACGTGGGCGACGCCAATGCCGCCGCGCAGGTCGCCGGCCGCCCGTTGCCGCCGGTGGAGGAATTGCCGCAGGCCGTGCGCGACGGCCTGCGCTACGTGCCCGCGTTCGGCGACTACCGCCTGGTGCAGCCGAATGCGGACGGTTTCACGATCGCCAAGCGCACGGCAAAGGGCCATGGCTGGGTTCCCGCCGCCGCCGGCACCCGCGCCGGCGGGACCGGGTATGTGGGCGGCGCGAAGGGCGGTGTGGCGTTCGGCGTGCGCAATTTCTGGCAGAGCCACCCGGGCCAGCTCGACATCACCGGCGCCGCCGGCGACGACGCGGCCGTCACGTTGTGGCTGTGGGCGCCGGAAGCGCCGCCGATGCAGCTGCGCTTCTACGACGACGGCATGGGGCAGGACACGCATGCCAGACAGCGTGCCGCGCTCGACATCACCTACGAGGACTACGAGCCCGGTTTCGGCACGCCACACGGCATCGCGCGCACGAGCGAGCTGGAACTGCAGCTGCTGGCGGCCACGCCGGGGGCGGCCGACCTGGCCGCGATCGGCCAGCGCATCGCGCAGCCGCCCCGGCTGATGGCGACGCCGCAGCGCCTGCATGCGGCGGGCGTGTTCAGCGACTATTGGGCCCCCGCGGGGCAGGGGGCGCGCGCGCAACACCGCTGGCGTCGCGGCTGGCGCAGCTGTTCGACTACTATGAAAAACAGGTCGAGCAGCGGCGTTGGTACGGTTTCTGGGATTACGGCGACGTGATGCACACCTACGATCCGCGCCGCCACCAGTGGCGCTACGACGTGGGCGGCTTTGCGTGGGACAACTCGGAACTGTCCACCGACATCTGGCTGTGGCATTACTTCCTGCACTCGGGCCGTGCCGACGTGTTCCGGCTGGCCGAGGCGATGACACGCCACACGGGGGAGGTGGACGTGCACCACATCGGGCCGTTTGCACCTTTGGGCACGCGGCACGGCGTGCAGCACTGGGGCGACAGCGCCAAGCAGCTGCGCATTTCGACCGCCATCAACCGCCGCTTCATGTATTACCTGACGGCGGACGAGCGCATCGGCGACCTGCTCACCGAGCAGCAGGAGGCGGTGCGCCGGCTGCGCGACATCGTGCCCGGCCGGAAGATCGGCCAGCGGGCGGCGAGCGGCGCCAACGAGGCCAGCGTGGGCTTCGGCACGGATTGGGGCGCCATCGCCGGCGCCTGGTACACGGCCTGGGAACGCACCGGCGACAAGGCATGGCGCGACCGCCTGCTGGCCAGCATGGCCACGATCGCCGCGCAGCCGCATGGCTTCTTCACGGGCAGCGCGGTGATGAACCTGGACACGGGCGCGTTCCGCATCGATGGGTCGGGCAAGATCGCCGTCTCGCACCTGTCCGCCGTGTTCGGGCTGACGGAAATCTGCGCCGAGCTGCTGCGCACGTTGCCCGAGCCGGCCTTCCGCGACGCCTGGCTGCGCTACTGCCGCCTGTACAACGCCACGCCGGACGTGCAGAAGGCGGCCCTGGGGCAGGACCTCGGCAAGCTGAACCTGTCGCAGGGGCATGCCCGGCTGCTGGGCTACGCCGCCGCGCAGGACCGCGACCCGGCGGCGATGCGGGAAGCCTGGCGCCTGTTCGAGGCGGGCAAGGCGGGGCTGCGCGACGCCGATTTCACGATCCGGCGCGTGGCACGGCCGGCGGTGCTGGACGATGTCGACGAGGCGCCGCGCATCTCCACCAACGGCGCGGCGCAATGGGGACTGGGGGCACTGGGCCTGCTGGCGCTCGACGCTCGCGCCGCGCCGCCGGGCCGGGTGCTGGTGCGCGACGGCTTCAAGGCGTTCGACCCTCGCCGCTGGCGCGTTGAGGCGGAGCAGGGCGATCCGCGCGAGGTCGTCACGGTGAAGGATGGCGCGCTGCTGCTCGACACGCGCGCCGGCCTGACCGTGTGGCTCACCCAGCCGCTCGATGGCCACTACGAGATCGCCTATACCTGCACGGTGCTGGACGAGGGCAAGCCGGGCGACCGGGTGTCGGACATGAACATGTTCTGGCAGGCGCGAATGACGCGGCCATTGTCGGGCAAGCTGGCCGATTATGACCGGGTGCCCATGTTCTATGCCGGCATCGGCGGCAACCACAACACGACGACCCGTTTCCGGTGTTACGACGGCAGCGGCGAGCGGATACTCCTGCAGGAATATATCGACAGTCCATACCTGCTGCGGGCCAATCACCCTTACCGGGTGCGTATCGTCGTCGATGGTGACGGCACCCGGCTATACGTCGACAACGTGCAGTATTTCGCGTCCCGCCAACGGGTTGGCGCAGGCCTGTTCGGTCTGCGCACCACGCTGTCGCGGCAGCGGATCAACGATTTCACCGTTTTTCGTTTGGCGTGACAGGCCTTCAATCGAACGATCGTGCCAAAAGGGGCCGCACGCGATCTTTCATCTCAGGGTAATATTGACGGTTTCGCATGGCGTATCACTTTGATATCGCCGTGCCAGATCGACCGGTTCCACCATTACCAATTCGCCCAGGCGGCGCCGTTCCGGTGCCGCGATGGGCGGCCTGAAGGAGATTGCATGACCTACGAGCAGAACGAAGACAGCACGGACGCGCGCCGCGAACAGCAACTGCGCACGGACGCGCTGGAATACCACCGCTTCCCCACCCGCGGCAAGATCGAAGTGGTGCCGACGAAACCGCTGTCGAACCAGCGCGACCTGTCGCTGGCCTATTCGCCGGGCGTCGCCTACGCCTGCGAGGAAATCGCCGCCAACCCGGCCGCCGCCGCCGAGTACACGTCGCGCGCCAACCTGGTGGCCGTGATCACGAACGGCACCGCGGTGCTCGGCCTGGGCAATATCGGCCCGCTGGCATCGAAGCCCGTCATGGAAGGCAAGGGTTGCCTGTTCAAGCAGTTCGCCGGCGTGGACGTGTTCGACATCGAACTGGCCGAGAACGACCCGGACAAGCTGGTGGACGCCATCGCCATGCTGGAACCGACCGTGGGCGGCATCAACCTGGAAGACATCAAGGCGCCCGAGTGCTTCTACATCGAGAAGAAGCTGCGCGAGCGGATGAACATTCCCGTCTTCCATGACGACCAGCACGGTACGGCGATCATTTCCAGCGCCGCGCTGATCAACGCGCTGAAGGTGGCCAACAAGCGCATCGGCGACATCAAGCTGGTGGCCTCCGGCGCCGGCGCCGCGGCGATCGCCTGCCTGGACATGATGGTGGGCCTGGGCGTGCGCCGCGAGAACGTGTACGTGACCGACTCGCGCGGCGTGATCTGGCAGGGCCGCGAAGCAAACATGGAAGAAAACAAGGCGCGCTACGCGCAGAACACCGATGCGCGCACGCTGGCCGACATCGTGCGCGGTGCCGACGTGTTCCTGGGCTGCTCGACCGCGGGCGTGCTGACGGGCGACATGGTCAAGACGATGGCCGACCGCCCCGTGATCCTGGCGCTGGCCAACCCGGAACCGGAAATCCGCCCCGAAGTGGCGCTGGCCGCGCGGCCGGACTGCATCATCGCCACCGGCCGTTCGGATTACCCGAACCAGGTCAACAACGTGCTGTGCTTCCCGTACATCTTCCGCGGCGCCCTCGATTGCGGCGCCACGCGCATCACCGAAGAAATGAAGCAGGCCTGCGTGGTGGCGATCGCCGAACTGGCCGAAGCGGAAGTGTCCGAGACGGTGGCCGCCGCCTATGCCGGTCAGAGCCTGACGTTCGGCCCTGACTACATCATCCCGAAACCGTTCGACCAGCGCCTGATCGCGGCCATCGCGCCGGCCGTGGCGAAGGCCGCCGCGGAATCGGGCGTCGCCGCCACGCCGATCGCCGACCTGGCCGCCTACCGCGCCCAGCTCGAGCAGCAGGTATTCCACACGGGCCTCGTGATGAAGCCACTGTTCACGGCCGCCAAGGCCGCGCAGAAACGCGTGGTGTACGCCGAGGGCGACGACGAGCGCGTGCTGCGCGCCGTGCAGACCGTCGTCGACGAAGGCCTGGCCAAGCCGGTACTGGTGGGCGAGGCCGGCAAGGTCGACGCGGCGATCGCCGCCGCCGGCCTGCGCCTGAAGCGCGGCACCGACTTCACGCTGGCCGATGCCGGTGGCGCCGATACGACGGACCACGCGCTGGCACTGCTGAAGGCCGGCGAAGCCGATGCCGTGATCTGCGGCCTGCGCGGCAGCATCGACACGCATCTCGAGCAGGTGCGCGCCACGATCGGCTTGGCGCCGGGCGTGGAAGTGATGGCGACGATGAATGCGCTGGTGCTGGAAAAGCACACGCTGTTCGTGGCCGACACGCACGTCAACGACGACCCGACCGCGCGGGAACTGGCCGCCATCGCCCAACTGGCCGCCGCGCAGGTGCGTCACTTCGGCCTGGAGCCGAAGGTCGCGCTGCTGTCGCACTCGACGGCCGGCTCGTCCGAGCGCCCGTCCGCCCGCAAGATGCGCGATGCCCGCGCCGTGCTGGCCGAGGTGGTGCCGGAACTGCCGGTGATCGGCGAAGTGCAGGGCGACGTGGCACTGGTGGGCGGCGTGGTGCCTGGATTCACAGGCGAAGCCAATGTGCTGGTGATGCCGTCGCTGGATGCGGCCAACATCGCCTTCAACCTGTTGAAGGTTACGGGCGGCAAGGGCGTGACCGTCGGCCCCGTGCTGCTGGGCGCCGCCAAGCCCGTGCACGTTCTCGGCCCGGGTGCGACGGTGCGCCGTATCGTCAACATGACGGCCGTGGCCGTGGCTGACGCCGTGCGCTGATCGGCTTCGCCGGGTAACTAGAAGGGCCGCCAGCACGCTGGCGGCCCTTTTCACATGGGCGCGCAGTCTGAGCCAGGCATCATTGCCGCGAAGTCGGGTCGTCCTGCTTGCGCGGTAATGGCCGCCGGCGCGATTGCCACCGATGCCGGGCCCTGTGTCCATCGCGACATCGGCAGCCGGTACGCTTGCGAAGCGGGCGTGCGCCCGGCTATGCGAACGTCGTGCCCGGCTTCGTCAAGGCATCACGCCTTGAAGAAGTTCAGCAAGGTCACCGCCGGCGACATGCCGTAGATCTTGCGCCCCGTCTTTGCGGCCTCGACGATGTCGACGAGTTCCTCGTACTTGTCGGCCTGCCGCTCCTCCAGGTTCGTCATGTTCATGGTCCAGCGCACGAAGGTACGGAAGGCCGCCGGCTCGTTATACAGGAGGCGCAGGTCATGGTGACGGGGATCCTTGCTGATCTTGTCATACAGGGAGGCCAGGACCGGGGCAGGGCCTTCCAGTACCTGCATGAACCAGCCGCCGTTGTAGAACAGGCTTCCGGTGACATCGATCCTCGCATTGTTGGCTTTGGCCTGCGTCCAGATGGCGGACAATTCTTCCTTTTCCAGTTTGCGGGTGGATTGGCTCAGGTAGACGAGTTGATGAAGTGACATGGCAGGCGATCGTGGCGGGTTGCGGTTTGATATTTCCTGGCCTAGTCTAACTGGCCTTTGTTTTTTGGGGCGTTCTTTCACTGGCCAGGTGCAGGAATGCGTCAGGGCGCGGGCTCCCGGCAACGTGCAGAGCGATCAGGACTGGACGAATGGACCAGTTCAAACGAACCGACCAGCTTCGCCAATATTGCAACTAACCGAATGCGGGAAGGGATGCCCGACATCGCATGGCCCGGGAATTCGGGCCAGGGCATTCAGGCGGGCTGGCCAGCCCTGGACCCCGCAGCCACCCGTGCACCACCGGCGAGCCAGCCATGCTACCTTGCGCCCTTTGGCAAAAAAAGGAGCAGCCAGTGCGGTCATGCCTGTTTCTCCTGGCGGCGGTCTTCCATGCCGCCGCTGCTGCGCAAGTGCCCACCACGTATCACAATCCGCTGCCGGTCAGGCTGGCCAGCGGCGAGCTGGCGCAGAACTGCGCCGACCCGGCCGTGCTGCGCGATCCGCAGGCCGCGCAAGCCACGTGGTACCTGTACTGCACCACCGACCCGGTGAGCCGCAACGAGCGGGAAGGGGACGGTTACCGCTTCCGCTTCCTGCCCGTTTACCGGTCCACCGACCTGGTGCATTGGGACTGGGTAAGCGACGCCTTTACCGACCGCCCGGCGCCCGCCGCGCCGAAGTCCTGGCTGTGGGCGCCGGAGCCGCAATATCACGATGGCCGTTACTGGCTGTACTACACGATCACCGATACCGCCGATGCGCATAGTCCCGAGCCGGGCTGCGATGGCGACAGTTCCATTGGCGTCGCCAGCAGCGCGTCACCGGCCGGCCCGTGGCAGGCCAGCGGCAAGCCGGTGGTCGGCCCGCGCCGGGCGGCGCCGGGATGCAAGTTTGACTGGACGTTCGATCCGGATGTCGTCGTCGACGACCGCGGCACGCGCTGGCTGTACTACGGCAGCTATGGCGGCGGCCTGTTCGTGCAGCGCCTGGCCGCCGACGGCCTGTCGGTGGAAGGCGAGCCGCGGCGTGTCGGCACGTCGGGCCGGTACGAAGGGGCCGAGGTGGTGCGCCACGATGGCTGGTACTACCTGTTCGCATCGGCCACCGACTGCTGCGCCGGTCCGCTGACGGGCTATGCGCTGCACGTGGGCCGCGCCGCCAGCCCGCTCGGGCCATTCCTGGACCGGCAGGGCAACGACATGGCGGCGGCGCGGGCGGGCGGTACGCCGGTGCTGCCGCAGAGCGGCAACCGCTGGGTGGGCGCGGGGCACAATTCGGTGCTGCAGGATGCGGCGGGGCAGTGGTGGACGATCTACCATGCCATCGACCTGGCCGACCCGGTCTTCGCGCCGGGCCTGACGCGTCGGCCGGCGCTGCTGGACCGCGTGGACTGGGTCGGCGGCTGGCCGGTCGTGGCCGAAGGGCAGGGGCCATCGGATCGCGCACTGCCGGCCCCTGCGACGACCGCGGGGGCACGCGACCCGCCCCGGCGTTTGCCGGCACCGGCGTCGACGTGCGCTTGCTTTGGCGCGAGGACTTCACGCAACCGCCAGCCGCGCCCTGGCGCTGGCTGCGCGACCCCGGCACGTGGCGTGCGACGCCGGAAGGCCTGGCCTGGCGCACGCAGCCCGGTGACCTGCACGTGGACACCAACACGGCGCCGGTGCTGTCGCGCCCACTGCCGGCTGGCGCTGGCGACCTGCGCATCGAAACGCGGGTGCGGCTCGATGCGGCGGACGATTGCTGCACGCCGCATGTGCAGGCCGGCATCGTGGCAATGCGGGATGACGACAACTACGTGAAGCTGTCCGTGCTCGCATCCGCAGGGCTGCACCAGGTGGAGTTCGCCAAGGAACAGAAACCGGTGCCGGCCCATCACCCCCGGTACGGCAACACGGTGGCGGGAACGCCGGCTGCGCGGGAGGGCTGGACGTGGCTGCGGCTGGACGTGCGGCGCGTGGACGGAAGCGAGCGGTGGACCGCGTGGTCCAGCCGTGATGGCCGGGACTGGGTCGGCGGCGGCACGTGGACGCACCGGCTGGGCCCGGCACCGCGCATCGGCCTCGTGGCGATGGGGGGCGGCGGCCGGAACGTGACGTTCGGGCCGCTGGCGGTGAGCGCACTGCGGACGGGTGCGTTGCGTCCACCCCACTCAGCGGCCGGCAAGGAAGACGCGAGCGTCACGGTTACTCAACCGTGACACTGCGCGACGGATAAAAGACTTATCATAAGGACAAACGTGATGAGAGCCCTGCCCAAGGAGAACGAGATCGTGGACCACCCCCGGCCGCAGTTGCGGCGCCACCAATGGCTGAACCTGGACGGACCGTGGCAGGCGATGCTGGACGACGATGCCGTGCACCACGATCCGGCCGACGTGCCGTTCGACCGCACGATCATCGTGCCGTTCCCGCCCGAGGCGGCGGCCAGCGGCGTGCACGACCGCGGCTTCCGCCGGCGCGTGTGGTACCGGCGGGTGGTGGGGCTGGACGACGACCTGCTGCCATCGCCGGACGAGCGGCTCAAGCTGCACTTCGGCGCCGTCAACCACCGCGCGCGGGTGTGGATCAACGGCCACTTCGCCATGCAGCACAAGGGTGGCCACGGGCCGTTCTCGATCGACGTGACACGCTACCTCGATGGCCGTTCGATGGAGATCGTCGTGCAGGCCGAGGACGACCCGCACGACATGCACAAGGTGCGCGGCAAGATGGACTGGGAGCTGGAGCCCCATTCGATCTGGTATCCCCGTACCACCGGCATCTGGCGCACCGTCTGGATGGAGAAGGTGGCACGCTCGCACGTCGCCGCGGTGCGCTGGACGGCCGATGTGTTCACGTGGCAGATCCGCCTTGATGCTGACATCACGCACCACGCGCCCGGCAGCACCGTCAACGTGGTGCTGCGCCTGGGCGACCAGGTGCTCGTGTCCGACCGCTGCATGCTGCTTGAAAACCGGCTGTCACGGCTGTTCCAGCTGCCGGATCCGGGCATCGACGATGCGCGGGCACACTGGATGTGGAGCCCGGAAAGCCCGCAGTTGATCGATGCGGAGATCACGCTGCACGCGGCCGATGGACTCGTGCTCGACCATGTGGTCAGCTACACGGCGCTGCGCACGGTGTCCGTCGATGGCGACCGTTTCCTGCTGAACAGCCGGCCGTATTACCTGCGCATGGTGCTGGACCAGGGCTACTGGCCGGAAAGCCTGATGGTGGCATCCGCCGAGCAGCTGCGCCAGGACGTAGTGCTGATCAAGCGGCTCGGCTTCAACGGCGTGCGCAAGCACCAGAAATCGGAAGACCCGCGCTGGCTGTACTGGTGCGACGTGATGGGCCTGTGCGTGTGGGCGGAAATGCCGTCGGCCTACGGCTTTTCCAGCGAAACCGTGCACGGCGTGATGGAGGAGTGGAAGGAACTCGTCGCGCGCGACATTTCCCACCCGTGCATCGTGGCCTGGGTGCCCACCAACGAATCGTGGGGCGTGCCGGAACTGATGCACGATCACCGCCAGGTCGACTTCGTGCGCGCCATGTACCACATGACGCGGGCGCTGGACGGCACGCGCCCCGTGGTGGGCAACGACGGCTGGGAAATGCCGTGCGGCGACTTCGTCAACATCCACGACTACCATGCCGACCCCGAGGAACTGGTGTCGCGTTATGGCACCCGCGAAGGCTTGAAGTACACGTTCGAACACGTGCGCCCGGCCCGGCGCCGCCTCGTGATCGACGGTTTCGAGGGCACCGGCAAGCCGCTGTTCCTGTCCGAGTTCGGCGGTATCGCGTGCATGGACGAAGCCGACCCGAAAGGATGGGGCTATTCGGTGGCGCGCGACGGCGAGGAACTGCTGGAACGCTACCGCCGGCTGATGGACGCGATCCACCGCTGCCGGCCGCTGTCCGGCTTCTGCTACACGCAGCTGACGGACACGTTCCATGAAAAGAACGGCCTGCTGACGGAGCAGCGCGTGCCGAAAGCACCGATCGCCGCGCTGGCCGAAGCCACGCGCGGGCCGGATGCGCGGCTGCACGACTGGTACACGGACCCGCTGGGGCACAGTGAACTGTGGCGTGGCAAGCGTGCGCCCGAGCCGGCGCCGATGGGGGGCCAGGCCGCGGCCGTGCCCGCGACGCCGGAAACCACGCACGCGTCGGCCGGGCCGGAAGACCAGCCGGGTATGGCGGCGCCGGAGCCTGGTTTCCGGTTGCCCAGCGAGGCGGCCTAGCGGAAGGTCGGCCACGAACGCGGCCGCGAACGCCCGAACGGTAACGACAGCGGCAGCGACAACGGCAATTGCTACGATAACGACAGCGATAGCGAAAAAAGCAGGAACAGAACAACGAGCGGAGACACGGAATGCGAGCTGGCCAATGGTCGGCCGTGGCGCTGGCGCTGCTGCTTTGTTGCGGCGGCCCGGCCCGGGCCGAGGTGCAGGTGGTGCAGATGTGGACGCTGCTGTCCGGCGGCGACGGCGCCCGCATGCGCGCGCTGATCGAGTCGTTCAACGCTTCCCAGCAGGAAGTGCGCGTGGAAAGCACCACGCTCAAGTGGGGCGAGCCGTTCTACACAAAGGTGATCACGGCCACCGTGGCCGGCGCGGGGCCGGACCTGGCGACGATCCACCTGTCGCGCCTGCCGAACCTGGCCGGCGGCGGCGTGCTGCGGCCCATCACCACCGCCGAGCTGGCGTCCGCCGGCCTGCGGGGCAGCGATTTCCTGCCGCGCCAGTGGGCCCGCTCGCACTATGAGGGCGGCGCCTATGCGGTGCCGCTCGACACCCACCCGCTGGTCCTGTATTACAACAAGGATCTGGCCGGCAAGGCCGGCCTGCTCGATGCACAAGGCAGGTTGACCACCATCGTCGGCATGCCGGCGCTCACGAACGCGTTCCGCGCCGTGAAGGAAAAGACGGGCAAGGCGGGCCTCGCGATGGAGGCGGCGCAAAGCACCTATGCGATCTGGCGCCTGTGGCTGTCGCTGCTGGCCCAGCAGGGCCTGCCCGTGGTGGCGAACGGCCAGTTCGCCTACGGGCCCGCCGGTGAACGCACGCTGGCCGCGATCGCGCACTGGTTCCGTGCCGGCTACGCGACGGCGGGGCAGGATTACCCCGCTTCGACCAGCCAGTTCATGGCCGGCAATGCCGGCTTCATGATCAACGGGGTATGGGAAGTGCCGGAGCTGGTGCGCGGCACGAAGGCCGGCACGATCGGTTTCCGTTACGGCATCGCACCGTTGCCGCAGTTGTACAACAATGCCAGCACCTGGGCCGATTCGCACGGGTTCGCGATTCCCGCCAACGCGGGCCGGCCGATGACGCCCGAAAAGACCCGCGCGGTGCTGAAGTTCGTCGCCTATGTCAGCACGCATTCGTTCGGCTGGGCCGAGGGCGGCCACATTCCCGTGTACCGACCCGTGGCCGAGTCCGCCGCGGCGCGCGCGCTGATGCCGAACGCGGAATACGCCGCGGCCGCGGCCAATGTCGTCTACGACCCGGCCGGCTGGTACATGGGTGCGGCGGGGCCGCTGGAAGCGATCGCATCGAAATTCCTGCCGGCGCCGCTGGCCGGCCAACTGACGCCCGCCGACGCGCTGCGCCGTTTTGAAAGCGAAGCGCAGCGCCTGCTGAAGAAGCGCCCGCCACGCTATTGAAGAATGGAGAACCGATGAGGGGTCGCCGGTCCGAGATGCTGTCCGCCATGCTGCTGCTGTTGCCTTTCATGGCGGCATTCGTGCTGTTCTTCCTGCTGCCCGCCTTGCAGACGCTGTACCTGTCGCTGACCGAGAGCAGCCTGACGCGCACCAGCGCGTTTGTCGGGCTGGCCAACTATGACACGCTGATCCACGACCCGTCGTTCTGGTCATCGCTCGGCAACACGTTTTATTTTTCGCTGCTGACGGTCATTCCGCTGACCGCGCTCGGCCTGGTGATGGCGCTGCTGGTGGACCATTTCACGAAGGCGTCGGGCTGGCTGCAGGGCGCGTTCTTCCTGCCCTATGTGCTGCCGATCTCGGTGATGACGCTGATCGCGGACTGGATGCTGCAGCCCTCGTCGGGCATCGTCAACCACCTGCTGGGCGTGCAGCGCGCGTGGTTTTCCGACGTGGACTGGGCCATGCCCGTCGTGGCGATCGCCACGGTCTGGTGGACGGTGGGTTTCAACATGCTGATCTTCATCGCCGGCCTGCGCAATATCCCGCGCGAGCAGTACGAGGCCGCGGCGCTGGACGGCGCGCGCGGCTTCGCCGTGTTCCGTTACATCACGTGGCCGGCGCTGATGCCCGTGACGATCACGGCGCTCGTGCTGCAACTGATCGCTTCGCTGAAAGTGTTCGGCCAGACCTACATCATGACGACGGGCGGGCCGTTCAATACGACGCGGGTCACGCTGCACTACATGTATGAAACGGCGTTCACGCAAAGCGACGCCGGCTACGCCGCGGCCGTGGCCATGGCATTCATGTTCATCGTTGTCGCACTGGGACTGGCGCAGGCGCTGCTGCTGCGCAAACGAAAGGGGCGCGCATGAAGCATACGCCGCTGCACTGGACCGTGGTGGCCGCCGTGTCGGCACTGGCGCTGGCGATGCTGTGGGTGGCGCCGCTGCTGTGGGCGCTGTCGACGTCGCTGCGGCCCGAGTACGAGACCATCGCGCCCACCCTGCACCTGCTGCCGCAGCGCTGGACCGTGGAAGCGTTCACGAAGACGCTCGGCGCTGGCAACGTGCCGCGCTGGCTGTTCAACAGCGCACTGGTGGCGCTGGCCGTCACCGCCGTCACGATGGCGATCAGCCTGATGGCCGCCTTTGCGTTTTCCCAGCTGCGTTTTCGCGGGCGCAACCTGCTGTTCATGGTGTCGATGCTGGCACTGCTGCTGCCGTTCGAGGCGCTGCTGGTGCCGCTGTTCCGCACGATGAACGGGCTTGGCCTCATCAACACCTATGCCGGCATCGTGCTGCCGCAAGTGGTGTCGCCGGTGGTGATCTATGTGTTCCGCCAGTTCTTCGACGCGGTGCCGAACGATTTCCGCGATGCCGCGCTGCTGGACGGGGCATCGCCCCTGCGGGTGCTGTGGAGTGTCTACCTGCCCATGTCCGGCAATATCGTGTGGGCGATGGCGATCGTCACGTTCATCGCGGCATGGAACAATTTCCTGTGGCCGTTCATCATCGTCACGTCGAACGACATGATGACGATCCCCCTCGGCCTCACGCAAACCTACGATGCGTTCGGCGTGCGCTACGCGCAGTTGATGGCGGCCGCGCTGCTCGGCGCCTTCCCCGTCGCGCTGGCCTACATCGTGTTCCAGCGCCGCGTTACGCAGGGGCTGCTGGCCGCTACGGGCCTGAAAGGGTAGTGCCCTGCCGGGCGGGCGTCGCGAAACGTCGCGCCCGCGCAACCGAAACGGCCTAAGGAGTTGGCGTCAAATAAAGCTTGTGTCTATGATCATCAGGCAGCTTCTCCAGGCGAAGCGTCACGAGCCTGGCACGACCTCTTCCAAGAACAGCCCAGACATCGGAGACAGCCATGATTTCCCCCTTGATGACGACGCCAATGCGCCGTGCCGTTGCCGCCGCCCTGTGCGCAATGGCCGCCGGTGCCGCCGGCGCGCAGCAAACCCCCGACCCCGCCGCACCGCCCACCGCGGCCCAACCTCCGGCCCAACCGGCCGACACGCCTTCCGCATCTTCTTCGCCTTCCGCGCCAGCCGCCGGCCAGGCCACGCCGGACACGTCCGGCCAGTCCGCGCCGGCGCAGGCCACCGGCGGTAGTGATGCCGCCGTGCAGGGCGGCCCCATCGCCACCGTGGAAGTGACGGGCATTCGCCGCAGCATCCGTTCGGCCGAGCAGATCAAGCGCGACGCCACCCAGGTCGTGGACTCGATCAACGCCGACGATATCGGCAAGTTCCCCGACCGCGCGGCCGGCGATGCGCTGCAACGGATCGCCGGCGTGCAGGTGGGCCGCGACCGGGGCGAGACATCGACGGTGACGATCCGCGGCCTGCCGGACGTGGTCACGTCGCTGGACGGCAACGACATCTTCACCGGCCGCGGTCGCCGCCTGCAATACCAGGACCTGCCCGTGCAATCGATCGGCGGCATGGACGTGTACAAGTCCGCCACCGCCAACCAGCCAGAGGGCGGCATCGCCGGCGCCATCGACATCCGCCTGCGCGCGCCGTTCGACTACAAGGGCCGGACCGTGACCGGCTACCTGGAAAACCGCCGGCAGAAGGTCAACGGCAGCGACGCCGCCGAGACCCGCAACAGCCCCGGCGGCGGCGCGCTGTACAGCGACCGCTGGAACAGCGGCGCCGGCGAAATGGGCCTGCTGGTCGATGTGGCGTACAACAAGGAGCACTGGGGCTATCCGGTGCAGTGGGTGGACCGCCCGGACCGCATCTTCTCGGTCAGCCCGGACGGCACGGCCGTGCGGCTGAACGACGACCAGCCGCTCGCGCCATTGAACGCGGGCGACCGGCTGGGCAACCTGCCGCAGGTGGGCGGCATCTACAACGGCGGCGAACGCGAACGCTTTTCCGGGCATGGCGCATTCCAGTGGAAGATCAATCCGAAGCTCGACTTCACCACGCAATACCTCGGCACCGGCTATCGTGCCCGCACCGCGACCGACTATATCCTGGGCATCGTGGGCTGGGCGCCGCGCCTGAACAACGTGGTCTTGGGCGACCGGGGCTGCGACACGCCGTCGGGGCAGATCTGCCCGATCGTGTCGGCCGTCGCGCCACCCGCGCAGTTTTCCCCGAACCCCTATGACTGGGATCCCTATGTCGCCACCAGTGCCTGGGGCACGCAGGAGCGCACGAACACCCATTTCCTGAACACGAAGCTGCGCTTCCGCGACGGGCCGTGGGACGTCACGACGGGCCTGGCGTTCACCCACTCGAAGTTCATCCAGGACCGGGTGATCGTCGACCAGCAGATTCCCAACGCCACGGTGAATGTCTATACGTATGGGGCGGATGGTCACGGCGGGTACAACGCCGTGACGACGCCCACCAGCGGAACGCCACTGCGCGACCCACGCGAGTTCGTGCTGCGCGGCCTCGTGCAGAACTGGGAAGAGTCGCTCGGCAAGCAGACCCAGTGGCGCACCGACGGCACGTACAAGCTGAGCGAAGGATTCGTCCGCGCGATCAACGTGGGCCTGAAACTGTCGTCGCGTTCCACCACCTATCATTCGGCGGAACGGGCGAGCGACGTAAACCGCACCGCGCGGCCGAATCCGGTCGACGCGTTCGGGCCGGGCTTTGAAACCCTCAGCCCCGGCGTGGACCGGCTGGGCGGCCAGTACTACGTGCCGTCGTACGACTTCCTGATCGACCAGGCGGACCGCGTGCGCGCCGTGTACGGGGCGCCGGCGGGCCGCGTGCCGGATGACCCGAACCGTGTGTTCGAGCAGCGCGAGCGCTCGACCGCCGGCTATGTCAGCGCGCGCTGGCAGACCACGGTCGGCGGCATCGACGTGAGCGGCGATGCGGGCGTGCGCGTCATCCACGTGAAGCGCAAGCTGGAAGGCACGAGCCGCGTGGGCGACGTGATCACGCCGATCGACCTGTCGACATCGGAAAACAACTACCTGCCGAGCATCTCCGCCCTGGTCGGCTGGCGCCAGAACCTGCAGTCCCACTTCTCGGCCGGCAAGACGCTGACGCGGCCGGACTTCCTGCGCCTGAACCCCGCGCTGTCGCTGATCCCGCCCACCGTCAACGCACCGGGCACCGGCAGCGCCGGCAATGCCAACCTGGCGCCGACCAAGTCGACCAATCTCGATGCGACGCTGGAATACTATTTCACCGGCAACGGCTATGCGCAACTGGCCTTGTTCCATCGCGACTTCACGGGCTACCTGCAGGATTACACGCAGGACGAGATCATCGACGGCCAGCGCTACCGCGTGACGCGGCCGCAGAACTCCGGCCAGGGCACGCTGAAGGGCTTTGAATTCGGCACGCAGAAATTCTTCGACTTCCTGCCCGGCTTCTGGAGCGGCTTCGGCGCACAGTACAACTTCACGTGGATCAAGGACGAGAACGAAACCCGGCTCGACGTGAATTCGGCCGCGCTGACGAAGACCCGGCTGATCGACGTGGCGCGCAAGAGCCACAACTTCGCGCTGCTCTACGAAGGCCACGGCCTGACCGGGCGGCTGGCGGCCACGCGGCGCGGCGACTACGTGGAACAGGTGGCCGAACCGCGCTTCCTGCAGGACCGGGTCGTCAAGGCATCCACGTATGTCGACCTGTCGCTGTCGTACGAACTCACCAGGAACATCTCGCTGCAGTTCGACGCGATCAACCTGACGAAAGAGAAGTACGAAAGCTACGTGGGCGACACGATGCGCCCGCGCGACATCCGCTACACGCCCACCACGTATGGCCTGGGCCTGCGGTTCAAGCTGTGATCGGAGAGTCATGCATGACTGAGTATGTGAATCCCGTGTACCCGGCGACGTTCGCCGACCCGTTCGTGCTGCGCCATGGGAGTTATTACTATGCCTATGGCACGGCACCGGGCGGGGCGGACGGGCGCGCGTTCCCCGTGCTGCGCTCGCCGGACCTGGTGAGCTGGGAACCGCTCGGCTACGCCCTCGTGCCGCCAGGCGGCCATGACTTCTGGGCGCCAGAAGTGGCGTACGACGACGGCATGTTCTACATGTATTACTCGACGCAGGGCATCGAGGGGCGTGATCACCAGCTGCGCGTGGCCACGAGCGCCGATCCGGCCGGGCCCTTTGTCGATGCCGGCGTGGTCCTGGTGCCCGACCAGCCATTCTCGATCGATGCCCACCCGTTCAAGGATGACGACGGCCAGTGGTATCTGTTCTACTGCGTCGATTTCCTCGAGCTGGAAGACGACCACCGCGTGGGCACCGGCATCGTCGTCGACCGGATGACCAGCATGACGGCGCTGGAAGGCAAGCCGCGCATGGTGCACCGGCCGCACGAGGACTGGCACCTGTTCCTGAAGCAGCGCACGATGTATGGCAACGTCTACGACTGGCACACGGTGGAAGGCGCGGCCGTGCTGAAGCAGGAGGGGCGTTATTACTGCTTCTACAGCGGCGGGGCCTGGGAAAAGGAAAACTATGGCGTCAGCTACGTGGTGGCCGACCATCCGCTTGGGCCATACCGACGGCCGGAAGAGGGCGGGCGGGCGCTGCTGATGAGTACACTGCCGGGGCACTTGATCGGCCCGGGCCACAATTCGTTCGTGGCGTCGCCGGGTGGCGATGAAACGTGGATCGTGTACCACGCCTGGGGGCCGGACCGTGCCGGGCGGCGCATGTGCATCGACCGGCTGCGGTGGGAAGGCGGCCGGCCGGTGACGGAGGGGCCCACCGCAACGCCGCAGGCGGCGCCGGTGTAGCGGTGTAAAAGCTGTTTTCTCCTGCGGCATAAGAAAACCGGTGTCTGACACTATTTTCGGGGTGAATCTTCCCGAAAATAGTGTCAGACACCGGTGTTTCGCTGCCATCTACCAGCGGTTGATGTTTCAGCGCTCAACCGCTCAATTCGACGTGCGTTATTTCACGAAAAATCCCGCCGCTCGCCCGGCATCGCCAGTACGCGCTTGATGACGGAAGGCTTGATGCGCTTGCGTGTCAGGAACATGTGCGCATCCTTTAGCCCGGTGGACTGCTGCAGCAGCAGCGCACGGTTGATGATCAGTTCGGTTTCGATATCGGTGCGGGAATAGGCGCGGCGGACTTTGTACATCTTGTCTCTCCTTGGGTTGCTTGTTGCGTAATGTATTGCTATCAGTGATGCAATGACTTCATCGTATTAGGCCGGACTCTGCGCTACCGTGCGCCAGTTCACCTTCGCGAACGGGTCGGCGAACCGTCGTTTGTCATGGACGCAACACCTTTCTCTTGAAAATATTGCCGCACGGCATAATATGCTGCACTATTGCAGCTGTTCCGAGCCCCCGAGCAAAACATTGACCCTAGCCCGTCGCGTTTGCGATGAAGGCGAGCCGCGCATGCGTGCCGCCGACCCGTATCTGGAGCCTTGATGAAACCCGATTCCCCCCAAGTGCTGGCCCACGTCATGTCCGACGAGGAAACGCTGACCTACAACCCGAACCGCCTGCTCGATGGCCTGATCGACATCATGCACCTGAAGAACGACGCGGCCCTGGCCCGTTCGCTCGAAGTGGCACCGCCCGTGATCAGCAAGATCCGTCACCTGAAGCTGCCTGTCGGCGCTTCGCTGCTGATACGCATGCATGAAGTGAGCGAACTGTCGATCCGCGACCTGCGTTATCTGATGGGCGATCGCCGCCAGAAGTTCCGCATCAGCCCCGTGCACTTCAAGCCGGAAGCAACGGCCGAATAAGCCAGCCTTCCACCGGGCGGCCGCGCACGCGCGGCCGCTTCATCGCTATCTTTTTGTCATTGTTTGCGCGCATACTGCATGCCGCGCGTTCCCATGTCCGGAGCCGCCGTCGACTTCCGGCGACTACGAACGCATCAAAACGGAACGCCTCTAAACGGATGACCAAAGGAGAACATGCGATGAACCATGCCGAACATTTCGTCCACTACCGAATCTGCGATGCATCGGCGGCCGTGCCGCTTGATGACGAGCACTTCATCGCGGCCGACGACGAGACCAACGTGCTGCACGTCTACCGCTACGACGCGGGGCCTCCCGTGCGCGAATGCGACCTGACGCCGTTTCTCGATACCGAGGATGGTGGCGAGGCCGACATCGAAGGCGCGGCCGAATTGAATGGCCAGGTCTGGTGGATCACGTCGCACGGCTGCGACAAGAAGGGCAGGTCTAGCGCCACGCGCTGCCAGTTGTTCGCCACCGATCCGGCGGGCCGGCCTGTCGGCAAGCCCTACCGCCGCCTGCTGGACGACATGCTGGCGCATCCGCTGCTGGACCATTTCGAACTCGCCAAGGCGGCCCGCAAGGCGCCGAAGGATCCGGGTGGCCTGTGCATCGAAGGTCTCGCGGCCACGCCGGGTGGTGGCCTGCTGGTCGGGTTTCGCAATCCCGTGCCGCACGGCTGGGCGCTGATCGTGCCGGTGGCGGACCCCGCGCCGCTGCTCGATGGCGGCAGGGCCGAGCTGGGGGCGCCCATCCTGCTCGACCTTGCGGGTCGCGGTATCCGTGC
This sequence comes from Pseudoduganella lutea, assembly GCF_004209755.1. Lineage (NCBI taxonomy): Bacteria > Pseudomonadati > Pseudomonadota > Betaproteobacteria > Burkholderiales > Oxalobacteraceae > Pseudoduganella > Pseudoduganella lutea. The sequence continues at coordinate 6,343,512 of NZ_CP035913.1, forward strand.
GATCGAATGGTATGGCGATGCGTACTACATCGCCGCCGGTCCGCCGGCGGCAGGCGACGACTATGCGCTGTACCGCTGGTCCGGCCGCGCCGGCGACAGGCCACTGGCCGTGGATGTGCCCGCGCTCGCCGGCCTGCACCCGGAGTCGCTGTTCTTCGACGCGCAGGGCACGATGCACGTGCTGTCCGATGACGGCAAGGCACAGTCGGGCGGCCGCAAATGCAAGGAAGTGGCCGTCGAAGAGCGGACATTCCGCCGCCTGTCGATTCCGCGCGGCGAGTGGGACACTTATTGGGGCGCCTAGTCGAACGTCACCAGCGCATCGTCGCTCCATGAAGGGTCGGCAATGGGAATGGCGGCGGCGCCCGCCTTGACGGCCAGCGCCAGCGCGCGGCCTTCTTCGGCAAGCGCGGCATGGGCCACTGGCCGTCCCGCGTTGACGCTGTAGCCGCCGCCCTTGCGCGGCGCGCACCAGTCTGTGCCGCCCGCCAGGCTGATCGCGGCACTCTGCATGAAGCCGAAAAGATGCCTGGCCATCGCCATCTTCACGCGGCATTCGAGGCGCAGGTCGCCCATGCGGCGCACATTGTCCGGCAGCCCCGGCGTGCGCACGTCCGGTTGCGGCGTGCGGTTGGCGTCGAACTGGCCGACGTTGCGATTGACGGCCAGTTCGGCATCGCCGGGCAAGTCCTGCCGCGCCAGCGTAAAGAAGCCATCCAGCGCGAGTGGCACCGGCGTCAGCCGGTCGCCGTCGACAAGGGTCATGACAACATTGTCGAGCGCCGTGACGCCCGGTGTCAGCAGGAGGCGGAACCGCAACCCCGCCCGTGGCGCCAGATCGTGCCGCCCATCGTCGAACGCATCCATGCCTTCCGCCAGCACCGCGTATGGCCAACCGATGGCGATTTTCGCGCCTGGCACGATCACCCTTGGGGGCTCCGTCGCCTCCGTCGGGCCGGCATGGGCCGTGGCGGCAGCCGTCAGTAGGGCGAGCAGCAACATATAAAGCCATTTGGGCAGCGGATCAGGCATCGGCACGGCGGTTTCACAAAAGGGTTATCCATTGTGCGGCAGCCACGAAGGGCGCGGTGCTCAAGTCGCTGAGCGGATACATCCCGCCCAGTTACGCTGCCGCCCGTCGGCGAACTGTTGTATTTTTGTAACGGAAAACGATAAGCGGGTTTCGCTGGATTGCACTGTCGGAGCCGTATTCCCGGGCGCTTTGCAGCTATCTTCAAACGGAATACCAATTGATGAAAAAGTTATAGGCGCGCCTGAAAACCGCGCGTGTACCATCAAAAATGGTAACGTTGCCATATCGGATTGCCAATAATGGGTGGCGACGAGACTGCAGTGATGGGGAACGTCCATGCGCCGGGGAATGCAAATTTCCGGCATGAAGTGCCCAGCATTGCTGAAAGCTCTAACACCAAAAAACAAGGAGACCAAAGAATGCAAAAACATCGCATGCGCAAGACCGTGCTGGCGGCACTGATCGCCGAAATACTGATTCCGCTGTCGGCATTCGCACAGGATGCGCAGGGCACCACCGGGAACACGGCACAGCCCGAAAATGCGGCAACCGTCGTCGTCAGCGGCATCCGGGCTTCGCTCAGCTCGTCATTGAATACCAAGCGCATGCAGGATGGCGTGGTCGATGCCGTCTCGGCCGAGGATGCGGGCAAATTCCCGGACACGAATATCGCCGAATCGCTGCAGCGCGTGACCGGCGTGCAAATCCAGCGCAATAACGGCGAGGGCCGCTATATCTCGGTGCGCGGGCTCGGACCGGAGTTCAACAATGTGCTCGTCAACGGGCGCACGCTGACCAGTGACACGGGCGGGCGGGAATTCTCGTTCGACCTGCTGTCGTCCGACCTGATTTCAAAGGTGCTCGTCTACAAAACCTCGCAGCCCTTCCTGCCCGAAGGCGGCATTGGATCGACCGTGGACGTGCAGACGGCGCGCCCGCTGTCCGGCAAGACCGGCCATTCGTCGGTGATCAACGTCTCGCACTCCTACGACGACAATTCCAAGGAGCACACGCCGAACCTGGCCGGCATGTACACCTTCGCCAACGAGGCGCGCACCTTCGGCGTGACGGCTTCGGTGTCGTACACCGACCGCGCCTCGAAGCAGAACAAGGCCGTGACGGACGACTGGCACTACCGCGACGTGACGATGATCAACGGCGACCTGAACTCGCGCGGCCTGACGATGGCCGACGTGACGACGCGGAAGCTGTACATGCCGCAGAGCTTCGGTTTCCAGGTCGAGGATGAAAGCCGCAAGCGGACGGTCGGCAACCTGACCGTGCAGTACAACCCGTCGCGCGACTGGAAGCTGTCGGCCGATGCGCTGTATTCGCGCCTCGACCAGCGCAACAAGGTGATCGCCTTCAGCGACTGGAACAACCCGGTGCAGGTCGGCGTGCAGTACGACGACAACGACCAGGTGACGTCGTTCCAGCGCCCGGGGTCGGATTTCTACGCGAACAACCCGGGCCTGGTGGGCGAAGGAAGCCCACTCACCGAAGGCAATTCGAACGACATGATCGTCAAGGGCGGTGACCGGCTGTCGGAAACCAAGGCCTTCGGCCTGAACTCGAAATGGCAGCTGGCGCCGGACTGGAAGCTGGAAGGCGATGTCTCCACCTCGCGCACGACGTCGCAATCGCCGGACCAGTGGGTGGTGGCCGGTATGCTGCCCAGGAACGGCGACGTGCTGACCTTCGGCGCGAGGCCTACCGTGATCTTCGGCGACAACATCGCCGATCCCACGGCGGTGCGGGCCCACGCCGTGTCGAACGGCGAAGTGTCCAATTCCGACAAGCTGCACGAGGGCCGGCTGAACCTGTCGTGGAACCGCGAGGAAGGCCCCTTCAAGGGCATCGACACGGGCGTGTCGTATTCGCAGCGCGAAGTGGGGCGCCACGAGTTCGAAGCCGATTCGTGGAATGCGTTCAGCGGCTACCACGTGGCGCTGCCGTCGTCGCTGTTCACCGTGACGCCGATGGACGATTTCTTCGGCACCGGCGGCCAGGTGCCGAAGGCCTTCCTGCGCTTCGATCCGAACGAATACATGGCTTACCTGAACCAGCCGTCGCTGCTGGGCCAGTCGAACGACCCGGCCCTGTACGGCGACAAGTCGCGCTACCCGAATGGCCCGATGGGGATCAACTATGCGGCGCCGGCGTCGCAGTGGGGCGTGCGGGAAAAGGTGTCGAGCATCTTCCTCGACACGAAGTGGGAAGGCGAGCGCTGGTCGGCCAACGCCGGGGTACGCGTGGTGCACGTGAAATCGCGTTCGACCGGTTTCTCCCGCGAACTGCTGTCGGCCACGAAAAGCCCGAACGACACGACCTATATCCTGAACTGGGGTCCGCGTGTGGCCACCAGCGTCGACAACAGCTACAACAGCTACCTGCCGTCGGCCAACGTGAAGTTCGACGTGACGAAGGACATGCTGCTGCGCCTGGCGGCATCGAAGACGGAAACCCGGCCGACGCTGTCGCAGATGGGTGTCGACAACTGGTACGGCGGCAGGTTCGGCGACGTGCAGACGGGTGGCGGCAATCCTTACCTGAATCCGATGCAGTCGAAGAATCTCGACCTGTCGTATGAGTGGTACCTGTCGAAGACGAACTACGTCAGCGCGGCCTTGTTCTACAAGAAGGTGTCCGACTTCCTGGAGACGCGCTTGGTCGACATGCGCATTCCCCAGTACGACGAGGTGGTGCACGACAGCCGCGTGCGCAACGGGCAGAAGGGCAAGATCAAGGGCCTGGAGATCGCGGGCCAGTACGCGTTCGACGATGCGATCCCGTGGCTGCGTGGCTTCGGCGTGTCGGCAAACTACACCTATGTGGATGCTTCCGCGGAGCGCGATGGCGATGCGGCCGCGCTGGTGTGCGGCTACCCGGGTCTGTCGAAACAGTCGTACAACGGCTCGGTGTTCTACGAGAACGGCAGCTTCCAGGCCCGTGCCAGCTACAACTGGCGCAATCACTTCTCGATCAACTGCGGTGGCGGCAGCACCCAGCCGCGCAACCGCGCCGCGTATGGGCAGACCGATGCCAGCCTGCGCTACAACCTCACGGACACGATTGCGATCTATGCCGACGCGATCAACCTGTCGAACCAGCAGGCGCACGAGTATGCCAGCAACGAAAGCCAGTTCCTGATGCTGGAAGACGTGGGGCGCCGGGTCAACGTGGGCGTGCGCGTGGCGTTCTGACCGACCCGCACGGGAATGCGAAAGGGGCGCCGCGGCGCCCCTTTTTCACATCGTTGCCACTTCTATCGTTGCGGCATCAACCCTGCTTGCCCAGCACCGAATGGTGGCGCGAGTAGCCGAAATAGATGACCAGGCCGATCGCCAGCCAGATGCCGAAGGCCAGCCAGGTGTGCCACGACAGGTAAGCCATCAGGGTGACGCAGAACGCCACCGCCAGCAGCGGAATCACCGGCACGCCCGGGCAGCGGAATGCGCGGTGCAGGTCGGGGCGCTGCTTGCGCAGGATGATCACGGCGATCGAGACCAGCGAGAATGCGGCCAGCGTGCCGATGTTGATCAGTTCCGCCAGCACGTTCAGCGGTATCAGCGCGGCCAGCAGGCCGAACACGATGCCGACGATCCAGGTGGCGAGGAACGGCGTGCCATGCTTTGGATGGATCGCCGACAGGCGCTTGGGCAGCAGGCCATCGCGCGACATGGCGAAGATGATGCGGGTCTGGCCATAGGACATCACGAGGATCACGGTGGTCATGCCAAGGATCGCGCCCAGGTCGACGAAGCGGGCGACCCAGTTCTCGCCCGCGTACTTGAGCGCCAGCGAGACCGGGTGGTCGACGCCTGCGAACTGCTGGAACGGCACGATGCCGGTCATGATCGCCGACACGACCACGTACAGGATCGTGCAGACGGCCAGCGAGCCGATGATGCCGATCGGCAGGTCGCGCTCAGGGCGCTTGACTTCCTCGGCGGCCGAGGTGACCGCGTCGAAGCCGATGAACGCGAAGAACACGAGGGCGGCGGCGGACAGCACGCCTGTGTGCCCGAAGGGCATGAACGGCTGCCAGTTGACCGGCTTGACGTGGCCCACGCCGACGGCGATGAACAGCAGCACGACGCCGACCTTGATGGCCACCATCACGTTGTTCATGCGTGCCGATTCACGGATGCCCAGCGACAGCATGAACGCGATCACGATCATGATGACAAAGGCGGGCAGGTTGAAATACGTGGCCACGCCGGGCACGGCGCCGGGTGCCGCGCTGAGCGCGGTGGGCAGGCCGAAACCATAGCTGGCCAGCAGCGACTGCAGGTAGCCGGACCAGCCGACCGCCACGGCCGACGCGGCCAGGCCGTATTCGAGCATCAGGTCCCAGCCGATCATCCAGGCGACCAGTTCGCCCAGCGTGGCATAGCTGTAGGTATAGATGGAACCGGCGACCGGCACGGTCGACGCGAATTCCGCGTAACACAGCGCGGCGAACCCGCACGCCAGCGCGGCGATGACGAAGGAGAGGGTGAGCGCGGGGCCCGCTGTCAGTGCGCCGGTACCGGTCAGCACGAAGATGCCGGTGCCGACGATGGCACCGATGCCCATCAGGACGAGGTCGAAGGGGCCCAGGACTTTCTTCAACCCGCCGGGCGCGCGACTGGCCGCGACCATGTCGTCAAGGTTTTTGGTTCTGAAAATGCTCACTGCTTCTCCAATTTTGTTGAGATTGTCTCCGGCGCCGCGCGTTGCCGGGTAGGCCCGCAGCGGTCTGGTCGCTGATTTGCATAGCGGCAAGCCCTGTCGGGCATGCCGCCGCATACTAGCACAGCGGGAGAAGCATGAAAATCAGTTAACGTTTACGTCAACGAGCGCAAGGCTGCGGGAGGAGGAGAAGGGAGGCGAGGCGGGAGCAAGGGCTGCGACACGGAACACAGGAGGCGCCGGAAGAGGCGGCGCGCTCCGACCAGTCCGATCAGTGCAAGAAACGGCCGCGGCTGTCGATGTAGCGGCTCGTTTCAGCCATCTTGTCCAGCCGCGCCTGAACCAGCCGGTGCCACGCGTCAACCCACTTCGAAGCAGCCATGCTCTCCTCGGCCGAACTCGCATAGAGCGTGCGTTCGACCGCGCGTTGCTGGCGTTGCAGGGCATAGGAAACTTTGAAGATGCTGTTCATGGGTGCTTTCATCATCCGTTGGCTGGCACGATTGCCGTTGAAGTGAATTTTCCGGGATTCGACCGTACTTGAATGTGCGCCAGTTCACGTAGGACAGAGATTACACCGCCTGATCTTCGAATACTACATCGCGTCCTACAGTAGTCCGACTCTCAAAAACATGGCTCAACCATAAAGTGGAGGAAATGACAACGAACCGAAACATCGGACAGAACTCGACGAGGATAATGACAATGTACAAGACCACGCAAACCGACACGACCGCCCTGCCACCATCGATGATCCAGGTTCCCGGCGCTGCGCCGAAGGCAGTGCGCACCAAGCCTGCGCCACTGGGCATCAGTGTCACGGGTCTGCAGCAGAACGAATTGCTGCGCGCGCTGCCGATGGATGAACTGGAACATCTGATCCCCGACCTGGAACTGGTGGCCATGCCGGTCGGCAAGCACCTGTACGACTTCGGCGAGAAGATCGACTATACGTACTTCCCGACCACGTCGATCGTGTCGCTGCAATATGTCAACGAAGATGGCGTGACGACCGAAATCGCCGTGGTTGGCCGCGAAGGCGTGGCGGGCGTGACGATGTACAAGGGCGAGCGGGCCAGCAATACGGCAGTCGTGCAGGCCGCCGGCTATGGCTACCGCATGCGCACCGATGCGCTGCGCGCACTGTTTGCCGAGGGCGGCATGCTGGCCCAGCAACTGATGCGCTTCACCAGCTCCCTGTTTGCGCAACTGGCGCAAAATGTCGTGAGCAGCCGCCACAGCAGCATCGAACAAAAGCTGTGCCGCTGGCTGCTTGAACGCCTGGACCGCTCCCCATCGAATGAACTGAAGGTGACGCAGGAACTGATCGCCAACCTGCTGGGCGTGCGCCGCGAGAGCATCACGGCCGCTGCCGGCAAGCTGGCTGGCGACGGCCTGATCCAGTGCCGCCGCGGCATGGTCGTGGTGCTGGACCGCACGGGCCTGGAGCGTTGCGCCGGCGCCTGCTACTTCGCCGCCCGTGCTACCGCGGCGCAAGCCATGCACAGCCACTAAATTCCGCGGGATCGCCCCGGGACTCTCCGGAAACGGCAAGGCCGCCTTCGGGCGGCCTTGCCGTATCAGGGGTTCCCGCAGCAATCTTCCGTTTCAGTCTCCCGTTTCAGCACCAGCGGGGCGGATGCTGCCACGGCCCGCTTCCTTTGCCAGGTACATCTGGCGATCCGCCTCGCGCAGCAGGTCGCCCGGCGCCGGCGTATCGGCGGCGGCATGCAGCGCAATGCCGATGCTGGCACCAACCTGCACCATGTCGGGGTCATCCGCAGCATCCTTCGCCAATGCCACCGGCCGGGCGAGCTCGGCGATCAGCTTGGCCGCTACCGTGCGCGCCTGCGCCATCGTATAGGCCTGCCCCTCAAGCACGACGATGAACTCGTCCCCCGCCAGCCGCACCACGCTGTCGTTCTGGCGCACCGATGCGCGCAGGCGCCGCCCCACTTCGACCAGCAGCGCGTCGCCGGCATCGTGGCCATGCCGGTCGTTGACGGCCTTGAAACCGTCGAGGTCGATGAACAGCACGGCAAAGGCCAGGCCGTGCCGCTGCGAGCGCGCTTGCGCCTGGGGCAGCAGTTCCTCCAGGGCGCGGCGATTGAGCAAGCCCGTCAACGGATCGTGACGAATGTCGTGTTCCCGCTGAGCCTCGGCGAGCTTGCGGGCCGAGATATCGTGCAGGAAGGCGGAAAACGTGAGCTGGCCATCGATCTCTGTGGCATGGATGCGGATCTCGACCGTCAGCGCGCTGCCATCGCGGCGCACGGCCGGCAGTTCGAGCCGCTTGCCCAGCACGGTTGCCTGGCCCGAGGCGCGATAGCGCGCCATGCCCCGGCGGTGCTGCTCGCGCAGACCAATGGGAATGATGAGCTCGTCGAGGGCGCGCCCCGCCGCTTCCTGGGCCGTCCAGCCGAATGTGCGTTCGGCCTGGCGGTTCCACGCCGTGACATGGCCATGCGCGTCGATGCCGATATAAACGTCATTGGCATTTTCGAGAATGCTGGACAGTTCCGCCTCGCGGGCGCGCAGTGCCGCTTCGGCCTGTTGCTGGCGGCCGATGGCTTCGGTCAGGTGATGATTGGCTTCGACCAGCTCGCGCGTGCGGTCCTCGACCCGTGCTTCAAGCTGCGCGTGCAGCGCGGCCAGATCGTGCTCGGCCGTCTTGCGCGCCTGGATATCGATCACGGCCACGATGAAATACTCGGGCCGGCCCGTTTCGTCCGATTTCAGGCTCACGTTCGTGTGGACCCAGACGGTGCTGCCGTCGCGCCGGATATAGCGCTTCTGCCGTTCGAACTGGGTAATGCGGCCGGCAACGAGGTCGCGCACCAGGGCAAGGTCGTCGGCCACGTCGTCCGGGTGCGTGATCTGCCGGAACGTCAGGCGCCTGAACTCCTCTTCCGAGTAACCGAGGATCGCGCAGGCCGCGGCATTCACCGTGAGCCAGTTGCCAGTGTTCGCATCGATCAGGGCGATACCGAAGCTGGCCAGCTTGAAGATCGAGAACAGTCGTGCTTCCGTGCCGCGCATGGCCGCATCCGCTTCCTGCAGGTGGGCGCGCGCGCGCCCCAGCTGTTCGCGCCGGCGTACTTCGTCCGCGACGATGCCGGCGAGATCCTCGAAAGCCGCCAGCTCGTCGGGCGTCAGTTCGCGGGGCCGGGTGTCCAGCGCGCACAGCGTGCCGATCGCATGGCCCTCCTGCGACCGGATCGGCACGCCGATATAGAAACGGAATTTCAGGCCTTCGCGCACGAGCGGGTTGTCGGCAAAGCGGGGATCGTGCTGGGCGTCGTTGATGACCAGCGGCTCGCGCTGCGCGATCGCATGGGTGCAGAACGAGATGTTGCGGGGCGTTTCCGCCAGCTCCGTTCCCACGCGCGATTTGAACCACTGGCGGTCGCGGTCGACAAGCGAGAACAGCGCGATGGGTGCACCCAGCAGGCGGCTGGCCAGCCGCGTGACCCGGTCGAACACGGGCTCGGGTGCCGAATCGAGAAGTTGCAGCGCATGCAACAGGGCGAGGCGACCGGCTTCGTCGGGCCGGGCGCTGGAGTGGATGCCGGGGTGAGAAGGAGTCGGCGCAGTCATGCTCCATTGTAGCGGCTGCACCGGGAACGCATTGCGCGACGTGTTGCGGGACGCAAGGCGCAAGACGGCAGGTCACTGCTGCGGGCCGCTGGTGTGCATGGCATGGCGCATAGTGGCTGCCAGGCGCTTTTCAGACACTGTTCAGACGTTTTTCAGCGCTTCTCAAGCGTGCTCAAGCGTGCTCAAGCGTTTTCAAGCGTGTTTCAATCGCCAGCCATCGCGGTTTGCGGCGGCAGGCCGCCGGGCAGGGCGCTATTGCGGATACATGGCGCCGTCGATCGTGCCGCCGGCGCCGCGCCGCGGCACGCGGCTGCCGCCGGGAGTGGCCAGCACGCGCAGGATCGTTTCTGGCGGCAGGCCATGCTGCGCCAGGTAAGCCCATGCGAGAGCGGCGCCCCGTTCGGCGTCGTAGCGGATCGCCTGGTCGACCACGGCCGCCAGCGCGGCGTTGTTGCGCCGGTCGCTGCCGCTCCTGCTGTCACCACGCCCCTCGTTGCCCATCTCCAGAGTCATCATCGCCTCCGCCTGTGTCAGTTTGAAAGCATCCGCTGTTGCAAACCGCAAGTCAAGCTGGCTCATGTATTTTTTGTCGTCGGGTTATCGTTGGACCGGTAAAAACGGATGCGCCGGCGAGGGGCACGAAATCGATTGCGCCCGCCACGCGGACCGTGACGCGGTAGTCGTGATTCTTGAGAAGGTCGACCAGCAGCCGCTGGTCGAACGGCGCATCGTCGACGACGAAAATGTGCAAGTGGACGGTGGTGGCACGGGGAAGATGGTCTTGTCGGCAACAAATGCATTGTCGCGAATGCATTTTCCGATCATGCATCATGCTTGCCAGTGCAGCTTTTTCGCACAGTTCGTCGCTTTCAAAAGTGTTTTCGCTGCGCCCAAAACCGTGCCAGGTGAGGCTTCGTCCATAATTGAATCATGTGTTGAGTTAGGGCAATAAATCGTATTGCCTTCCTGAATTTTTTTTGGAGAGACGATCTTGATCAGTGTGAATTCGCGCCGCCTGGCTGCCGCCATTCTTGTATTCTGCGCCGCCGCTGCCAGCGCCAATGCCGCCGTGTACAACAACGGCAGCAGGACGGCCACGTTCGATGTGACGATGGGTCTGGTTGCCGACTGCACGATCGCCGCGAACGCGCTCAACTTCGGCGCCGGCCGCGGGGTGCTCGCCACCGCCGTTACCGCCACGTCGGACATCAAGGTTACCTGCACCAATACCACGCCGTTCAACCTGGGCCTGAACGAAGGGACGGGCACCGGTTCCTCCGGTACAACCCGCTATATGAGCGGCACGGGCGCCAATGCCGGCACCGTCAAGTTCAACCTGTACCAGGCGGCCGGTGGCGCCGTGTGGGGCAATACGCAAGGTACCGACACGCTGGGCGGCACCGGTAGCGGCACACAGCAGACGCTCACGGTATACGGAGAAATTCCCGCCCAGGCATCGCCGGCTCCCGACACCTACAAGTCGACGATCACGGCGACCGTCTACTTCTGATGCCCATGCCGCGCCCCGCCTTCGTTGCCTGCCTGCTGGCGCTCGGCTGCGCTGGTGCCGGCGCGGCCAACCTGCAGATATCGCCCGTGTCGATCACGTTTCGGGCGGGGCAGGGTGCCTCCGGCATTACGCTGCAGAACCAGGGCGACACGCCGGTGTACGGCCAGGTACGGGCCTACGCGTGGACGCAGCGCGATGGCGAGGACGTGCTGGGCGAGACGGCCGAACTGGTCGCAAGCCCGCCCATCATCGAGATCGCGCCGCGCGCCGCGCAGACGATCCGGCTGATCCTGAAGGCGGGTTCGCCGACCGCGGTCGAGCGCAGCTTCCGCCTGCTCATCGACGAACTGCCCCGCGCCGACGGCACGCAGTCCGGCGTGGACATCCGGTTGCGCTACTCGGTCCCCGTGTTCGTGCCGCCGGCCGGCGATGCCGCGCCGGTCCTGGCCTGGCGGGTCTTCCGGCAGGGTGGCGAATGGATGCTGCGCGTGGCGAACACGGGCGCGCAGCACGCGCAACTGGGGTCGACCACGCTTCGCAACGGGGCGGGAACAGAAATCATCGTCAGCAAGGGCCTGCTGGGCTACGTATTGCCCGGCCAGGAGCGGTCGTGGAAACTGCCGGTGGCGCAGGATGCCCAGCTTGACGGCAAGGTGGCGGTACGGTCCGTGGTCAACGCGCGGCCCGAGACGGCTGATACGGCAGGCCGCTGATGCGGGAGACATGCGCGCGCTGGCCGGGTTGATGGTCGTGGCGGCGATGCTGCCGGCGGGCGGCGCGCTGGGCCAGGCAGTGCCGCTGGCTGAACTGTATCTGGACGTCAGTGTCAACGGCGAGGAGACAGGCATGGTGTTGCGCTTCACACAGGGGCCGCGGGGTTTGCGCAGCAGCGTGCAAAACCTGCGCGACCTGCAACTCGATCCCGCCCTCTTCGGGCTGGCCGATCGCGACGAGTTCGATCTGGCCGCTGTACCCGGCCTGGCACACCGCTACGATCCCGGCGCACAGACGCTGGCGCTGACGGTTGCCGACGCGCTGCGCGCACCCACCGCCGTGGCAGCGCGCCCGGACCGGGACGTGGCCGCATCGGCCGGTACGTCGCGCGGCGCGTTGCTGAACTACCAGGTCTACGCGCAGGCGGGTCGCGGCGGCCGCGTTGCCGGGCTGCACGAGCTGCGCTGGTTCGATGCACGCGGGGTGTTTTCCTCGAGCGGCACCACCACGCTACGCGGCGAAGGCCGCGCCTATACCCGCTTCGATACCTGGTGGACGCGCTCCGATCCGCTCACACTGGAAACCGTGCAGGCGGGCGATATTGTCAGCAATGCGCTGCCGTGGAGCCGCTCGATGCGCCTGGGTGGCTTCCAGTGGCGCAAGAACTTCACGCTGCGCCCCGACCTGCTGACATATCCGGTGGCCTCCGTGCGAGGCACCGCCGTGGTGCCGACGGCCGTCAGCCTGTACGTGAACGGCATGCAGCAGATGGCGACGGAGGTGCCCAGCGGCCCATATGTGATCGACCAGATCGCCGGACTGAATGGCGCCGGGCAGGCCAGCATCATCACCCGCGACGCATTGGGCAGGTCGGTGGCGACCACGCTGCCGCTGTACATCGACACGCGGATGATGGCGCCCGGGCTGACCGACTTCTCCGCCGAAGCCGGGTTCCTGCGCCGCGACTACGGTACCCGTTCCTTCCGCTACGCGTCGAGCCCCGCCGCCAGCGCTTCCGTGCGTCACGGGTACACGGACGCCGTGACGCTCGAGGCGCATGGCGAAGCGGGTCGCGGTGTGGTCAACGGCGGCGGCGGTGCCATGCTGCGGCTCGGGCGTGCCGGCGTCGTTTCCGCATCGCTGGCCGCCAGCGTGGGGCGCGGGCGCGGCCTGCAGGGGAGTATGGGTTACCAATACATATCGGCCCGCTTCAGTGTTGACCTGCAGGCGCAGCGCGCCGGCGCGCGCTATGCCGATCTGGCCAGCGGCGAAGGCAGCCCGCCGCCGCGCCGGAACGACCGCGCCAGCGTGAACCTGGCGCTGCCTCTGGGGCAAAGTGCCGGCATCAGCTACGTGGGCTACCGGGTGCCGGGCCAGGAACGGGCGCGCATCGCGGCGCTGAACTGGTCGTCTTCGCTGCCGGGCGGCGCCTATGCCAGCCTGGGCGCATGGCGCGACCTGGACCGGCCCGATGCGCGCGGCCTGTCGTTCTCCATCAGCATGTCGTTCGGCGAGCGCATCTCGGCGAGCGCCACCGCTGGCCGCCAGCAGGGCCAGCGCAGCCACAACGTGGCGCTGGTGCGCCCCGCCGACTATGGCGGTGGTTTCGGCTGGGCGCTGCAGCAGGGCGGCATCGAAACGTCGCGCTACACGCAGGCGCAGGTGCAATACCTCGGCAGCGCCGGGCAGGCAACTTTGCTTGTCCAGCGCAACGGCGACAGCAATGGCCTGGCGCTCGACGCGGGCGGCTCGCTCGTGCTGATGGATGGTGTCGTGTCGCCCGCGCGGCAAGTGGGAGAAGGCTTCGCGCTCGTGTCCACCGGTGTGCCGGGCGTGCCGGTCGTGCACGAGAACCGGCCGCTCGGCAGCACCGACCGACGCGGCTACCTGCTCGTGCCGAACCTGATTCCCTACACCAGCAACACGCTGTCGATCGATACGACTGCATTGCCGGTCGATGCACGGGTTCCCAGCACGCGCATGACGGCCGTTCCGCAGCGGCTGGCGGGCGTGCTGGTGGCGTTTCCCGTCGAGCGCTACGCGGCCGCGACGGTCATCCTGCACGATGCCGAAGGCCGGCCGCTGCCCGTCGGCACTGCCGTGGCGGATCCGGTCTCCGGCAACGCCACGGTCGTGGGCTACGATGGCAAGGCGTTCGTCGACGGCCTGCGTGCACGGAACCGGCTGGTGATCGGTGCTGGCGCGAACCGCTGCGAGGTGCTCTTCGCATGGCAGGCGGCCAGTGGCGACCTGCCGGTGATCGGGCCGCTGGTCTGCCGCGCGGGGGTGTCGCCGTGACGGCGCGGCTGTGGCGGACGACTGGCCTGGCGGCCTCGCTGTTGCTGGCCAGTGCCGCCGCGCGGGCCGACAGCTGTACCGCGGCCATGTCGGACGTCGTGTTCGGCCAGGTCAGCCCGGTATCCGGGAGCGACTATTTCGCCAACGGTACGCTGACCGTGACCTGTACGTGGACACTGCTGGGCAACCTCGGCGTGCTGCTGCTGCCGAATGTGAATTACTGTGTCAACGCGGGGCCCGGCAGCGCGGGCACGTCCGTCACGGCGCGGGCGATGGCGAACGGCGCGGCGCGCATGCAATTCAACCTCTACCGGGACAGCAGTTATGCCGCGAATGCCGTGTGGGGTTCCACGGCGGTGGCGGGAACGTTGCCGGTCACGGGCCAGATGGGCGGCCTGCTGGCCCTCGGCTCACTGTCGCAAACCTTCACCATCCGCGGCAGGATTCCCGCCTCGGCACTTGCCGGCGTACCCTCCACGGGCGGTGCCGACACGGCCTACGTGGCCGATTTCGCCGGCCATGGCACGCTGCAGTACTCGTTCTATGGCTTGCTGGCGCCAGCCGCCGATTGCCGCGCCGGCGCCAGCACGTCGTTCTCGTTTAAGGCGCGCGCCACGGTGACCAACAACTGTTTCATCAACGCCGACACGCTGGCATTCGGCGCCAGCAATCGCGTGCTGGCGTCGGCCGTGCGGGCGGTCGGCACGCTGAGTGTCCAGTGCACCGCCAACAACCCGTACGCGATCTCGCTGAACGGCGGTTCGGTCTCGGGCAATCCCGCGGCGCGGCAGATGCGCAACGGGGCAACGGGGGAAAGCATCGGCTACGAGATTTCCGGCACGCTCGACGGCCCGCCGTGGGGCGATGGCAGTGGCGGCACGTCGATGGTGACCGGCACGGGTACCGGCGCGACGCAAGCCGTGAAGATGTATGGCAGGGTGCCTGCGCAGCGCACGCCGTCGCCGGGCACGTATCGGGACACGGTCACGGCGACGATCTGGTTCTGAGCGGCGGCGGCCGGTCAGAAGTAGACGACGGTCGGCTCGCGGTTCGCGGCGGGCGTGGTCAGCGGGGCTGGCTGGGCGGTGGCCGGCTGGGCAGCGGTGCCCGCTTTCGCCTGGATCAGGTACGGCGTCTCATGCGCGCAGCTCACCTGGGCGGCGGTGCCCTCACTCTGCACGGTGCAGGCTTCGGTCACGGTAAAACTTACCTGCATCGTCGCGCTGGCGCTCTTGCCGGCGGCGGAACAGAACACCGGCGCGCACGCCAGCAATACAAGGGCAATCTTTTTCATGGTCGTCACACATCGTCAAGGTGTCACTGCTGGCAAGGCGATCGCGCGTTCTGGGCGACAGCGGGAGCCAGCATGGTCTCGTTCCTGACAGGAGGGTTTGCTACTGCCGCGAGATGTACCAATGATACACGAGTATTGCTTTGAATCAATGTGAGAATGCGTGAGTTTGTGGTTTTTCGAGAGAATCGTTGCAGCCGCCCCACGTCATGAAATCAAGCCTGCTGGTAGCGCTGTTCGAACTCGCTGATCGGCACCGGCGGAGAAAACAGGAAACCCTGGTAGGCATCGCAGTCGTGCTCGCGCAGGAAGGCGAACTGCCGTTCGGTTTCGACTCCCTCGGCGATCACCTTCAATCCCAGCGTCTTGCCGAGCGAGACGATCAGCTCCGCGATCGCACCGGCATTGGCCACGTGTGCGACATCGCTGACGAACGAACGGTCCACCTTCAGCGCGGAGAGGGGAAACTGCTTCAGGTAGCTGAGCGAAGAGTAGCCGGTGCCGAAGTCGTCCAGCGAGAACAGCACGCCATGGCTGCGTAAGTGGGTCATCTTGGCGATCACGTCGTCCACGTCGCGGGCAAAGGCGCTTTCGGTCAGTTCCAGCGACAGCCGCGACGGCGGCGCGCCGGTTTCCGCCAGCACGGCCAGCACCCGGTCGGGAAAGTCCGGTTGCAGCAGCTGGCAGGCACTGACATTCACGGCCAGCACCAGATCGGCCAGGCCAGCGATGTGCGACCAGCGTTCAAGGCAGATGCAGGCATCGTGCAGCGCCTGCATGCCGATGCCCACGATCAGCCCCGTGGTCTCGGCCAGGCCAATGAATTCGGCGGGCCCGACCAGGCCGCGTTGCGGATGCTGCCAGCGCAGCAGGACCTCGCCGCCGACGACGCGGCCATCGGCGCCGAACTGCGGCTGGCAATGCAGCGGAAACCGGTGTCGCTTCAGCGATTCGCGCAGGTCGGCCTCCATCGCGCTGCGCTGGTCGATCGCGGCCTGCATCGCCGGGTCGAAGAAGCGCATGGTGTCGCGGCCAGCGGTCTTCGCGTGGTACATGGCGATATCGGCCTGGCGCAACGCCGCGTCGACGCTGCCATGTTCGTGGCCGAACAGCGCGACACCGATCGACGGCGTGACAGTGCAGGCGCGCCCGGCGCCGAGCTGGCCCAGCGGGTGGGGCCGTGCCAGCACGCCCAGGATCTTGCGCGCCACCTTGCCGGCCTCCACGGCCGCCTCGGTCGCGGTGCGGCCGAGGCCCTCGAGCGCGACCACGAACTCGTCGCCGCCCAGCCGGGCCAGGTGATCCGTTTCGCGCACGGCGTGGCGCAGCCGCTCGGCCACCTGGCGCAGCAGCAGGTCGCCGGCGCTGTGGCCCAGCGTGTCGTTGACCCCCTTGAAATGATCGAGGTCGATGAACAGCAGCGCGCCGACCGCCTGCGTGCGTGACGTGTGGCTGGCGATGCGCTGCAACTGCTCTAGCAGGTGGCGCCGGTTGGGCAGGCCGGTGAGCTGGTCGAAGTAGGCCAGTTCGTAGATACGCCGCTCGCTTTCCTTGCGCTCCGTGAGATCGGTGTTGGTGCCCGACAGGCGCAACGCGCGGCCGTCGTCGCCGCGCAGCACGAAGCCGCGCGAAAGGACCGGCACGTAATGGCCATCCTGGTGCCGCAGGCGGAACTCGATCGCATACGTGCGTTCGCGCCCGGCCAGCAGCGACGCCATGAACCGGTCGATCACCGGCATGTCGTCCGGGTGCATCAGGTGGCGCCAGGTGTCGTTGGCCATGCCGGCGCCGTCGGGCGGCAGGCCGACCATCTCCCACCACCGGTCCGAGTAGTACACGATGCCGGTGACCAGGTCCAGGTCCCACGTGGCGTCGGTCGAGCCGAGCAGCACGAGGCGCAGGCGTTCTTCCGACTTGCGCAGGTGCTCCTCGGCCAGCTTGAGCGCCGTGCAGTCGGTGAAGGAGACCACCACTTCCTGTACCGCGCCCGCCGCACCGAGCACCGGATAGGCGTTGCACAGCATCCACCTGGGCCGTTCTTCACCGGGGCGAACGATGCCGATCACGGCGCCGGACACTTCGGTACCCAGGCGCAGCACGCTCCACACGGGATAATCCTGCTCGGCCAGGGGGGCGCCGTCCGGGCCGAGCAGGCCCCATTCGGCCACGGCGGCCGGCAGGCCGGTAACGCCGTCCACGGTGCGGCCGAGCAGCCGTTCCGCCGTGCGGTTGGCGGTGGCGACGACGCCATCGGCCCGGTGGATCACCACACCGGCTGGCAGATGATCGAGCAGCTCACGCAATGCCCCCGTAGCGGACAGCTGGGCGACGGGAGGCTGCGCGTCCTCGCTCCTTTCAGGCTCCATCGGGGATCTCCTTTTGGTCAGCTTTCATCGTAGACCCATGTTGCCGGCGGTGGCGCTGCGCACGCTTGCATGGCGAAAAAGCTACAGTTGGCCTGGCTTTGCTGTCGTGGTTGCATATAAAGAATTTTTCGTGCAATATGGTAACCGCCCGCCGCCCTGAACCTCCTGCCGCGCGGGCCGAGTTCCCTTCCGCACCTCCGCGGGGACGCCACTCCTGGCGCATCTCACGACCACCGGTCGCGAATACGACGCACCCGCCTTCGCATTCGTACCGGCCGACAAAGCCCGATCCGGGCTGTGAACTGCAACCTCTGGAGAATGTCATGAATACCCTTGCTACCGCTGTGCGCCCCGACGCAAACGACGACGTGCTGCGCACGTACGACCCGAACCGCCTGCTCGACCACCTGATCGACCGCCTGGACCTGAAGAACGATGCGGCGCTGGCCCGCATCCTGGACGTGGCGCCGCCCGTGATCAGCAAGATCCGCCATTACCGCCTGGCGATCGGCGCCTCGCTGCTGATCCGCATGCACGAGGTGTCCGACATCTCGATCGGCAACCTGCGCATCCTGATGGGCGACCGCCGTGCCAAGTTCCGTGTGGCGTTCTCGCAGAACGACGTTCCCGACATGAGCCTGCGCGCCGCCTGACGGGCGTGGCAGGGGGGAGGGTGATGCGTCACGGCAACATTTGGCGCGCAAACGGCGCATTTGGCCCGGCTCTCGGGTACACTGGCGCTTGCCGTCCGCCGGTGCAAGCCGGGCCGGCCACCCTTCCGTGAACCCGCGCCCCCGGTTCCTGAGCCTCTACAGATAGTCAGGAATTTTCGATGTTTCGTCCTTCGGGGAGCGCCCGTCCCGCCACGCATTCCGCCACGCATCCGGCCCCGCATTCATCCCCGCGTCCGTCCCTGTTTGCGCGGCTGTTTCCGTGCCGCCGCCTCGGCACCTGGCTGGCCATGTGGCTGGCGCTGTCGGTACTGCTGTCGACCACGGTGCTCGTGCTGCTGCTCGGCCATCTCGCCACCGATGAACTGAAACGCTCGATCGGCGCGGGCCTGGCCGGGCGCGCACGCTATGCGGCGCAACAGCTGGACAGCACCATGTATGAGCGCTATCGGGAAGTGCGGCTGCTGGCGGCGCGGCCCGAATTCACCGCGCCGGAGCTGTTGATGCCGCAAAGGCGCGAACTCGTGGAGAGCCTGCAGCGCAGCTACCCCCTGTATGCCTGGATCGGCCTGGCTGGCCTCGATGGCAAGGTGGATGTCGCCACCGGCGGCCTGCTCGAAGGTGCCGACGTGGGGAGCCGCCCCTGGTTCTCGGGCGCCATGGCGGGCCGGTACGTGCATGATGTGCATGACGCGAAATTGCTGGCGAAGCTGCTGCCGCACGAGGAAGGCGGACTGCCCCGCTTCGTCGATGTCGCATTTCCCGTGGCGGACCGGGATGGCCGCACGCAGGGCGTGCTCGGTGCTCACCTGAACTGGAGCTGGGCCGAGCGGCTGCGGATACAGATCGACGCGGCCGGGAACTGGGCGGGCGAAACCCTCATCGTGGGCCACGACGGCAAGGTGCTTGCCGGCCCGGCGTCGATGACGGGCACGGTCGTCGAGTCGGCCGTGTTCAACGCGGCGCGCGGCGGCGGGCGCCACTTTGCCGAAGAGCGCTGGGCCGACGGGCGCGACTACCTGGTGGGCGGCGCCGTCACGCGCGGGTATGGGGCCTATCCCGGCCTGGGCTGGGTCGTGCTGACCCGGCAGGATACCCGCGCCGCCTATGGCGAAGTGCGCACGCTGCAGATCCGTGTGGCGCTGGTGGGGCTGGCGGTGGCGCTGGCGTTTTCGCTGGTGGCATGGCGCGTCTCGCGCCGCATCACACGCCCGCTGCAGAAGGCGGCAGCGCTGGCCGCAGCGATCGAGGAGGGCGCCACCCATTCGATCGAAGTCCCGGCCGGCAGCTTCGAGGAACTGGCCGCGCTGACGGGCGCCGTCAATGCCAGCCTGTCGCGCCTGAAGGAAAAGGAACGCCAGCTCACCGAGGTGAATGCGGAACTGGAACGACGCGTGGCGCAGCGTACGCGCGACGTGGCGCAGTCGCTCGAAGCGGTGCGCCACAACGAGGCGCGCATCCGCGCGATCCTCGAGACAGCCCATGACGCCTTCATCGGCATGGACAGCAATGGCCGCATTACGGACTGGAACCCGCGCGCCGAGCAACTGTTCGGCTGGTCGCACGCCGAAGTCGCCGGCCTGGCGCTGCACGACGTGGTGGTCCCGCTGGCGCTGCGCGAAGCGCACCGTGCCGGCCTGGGGCGCTTCATGGCCGGCGGCGCCAGCCGTGTCCTGGGCCGCAGCATCGAAGTCATGGCGCTGCGCCGCGACGGCAGCGAATTCCCGGTTGAAATGACGATCGGCCTGATCGACGTGGACGGTGCCCGTTCCTTCGGCGCGTTCCTGAACGATATCTCCGAGCGCAAGCGCATCGAGCGCGAACTGGCCGACAGCGAACGCTTCCTGCGCACCGTCGCGGACAACAGCCCGGCCCTGATCGCCTACCTCGACCGCGACGAAGTGTATCGCTTCGCCAACCGCCGCTTTGAAACGCTGCTGGGCGTGGACCCGGCGCACATGCTCGGCCGGCGCCTCGGCGACCTGGTCGGTCACAGCATCTACGACGGCCTGCGCGGCCATCTCGACGCGGTGTTGTCCGGGCAGGCCGTGCATTTCGAAGCGGAGTTCAATGTTCCCGGCTGGCCAAAGCATTTCATGGCCGACTACATCCCAGTTTCGGCGCCGATGGTGCCGTGCAGGGCTTCCACGTGATGGCCATGGACATCACGGACCGCAAGATGGCCGAGCTGGCGCAAGCGCGCAACGAACGGCTCGCGCAGGCCGCAAGCCGCGCCAAAAGCGAGTTCGTGGCCAACGTCAGCCATGAGATCCGCACGCCGATGAACGCCGTGCTGGGCCTTGCCCACCTGCTCGACAATTCGGGTCTGGCGCCGCAGCAGCGCGAATACGTGAACATGATCCAGTCCTGCGGCAAGACATTGGTCGGCATCATCAACGACGTGCTGGACTTTTCCAAGATCGAGGCTGGCCGTGTGGACATCGCCGCGCTGCCGTTCGAGCTGGGGGAAATCGTCGAGGCGGCCGCGACGGCGATGCGGGCCAGCGGCAAGCCGCTGGAACTCGTCGTCGACGTGGAACCGGACGTCCCCTCGGCCTTCATCGGCGACGCGATGCGCTTGCAGCAGGTGGTCTTGAACCTGGTCGGCAATGCGCTCAAGTTCACGGCGAAGGGCCAGGTGGTGTTTTCCGTCGCGCGCGTGGCGCAGCACGGCAACACGGCCACGCTGCGCCTGGCCGTGCGCGACACCGGCATCGGCATCGATCCGGAACAGCAGGCCCGGCTGTTCACGCCGTTCGAACAAGCCGATGGTGGCATTTCCCGCCGCTTCGGCGGCACCGGCCTCGGCTTGACGATCGCACGCCAGTTGACCGAACTGATGGGTGGACACATCACGGTGGCCAGCAAGCCGGGCGAGGGCAGCGAGTTCGCGGTCCTGCTGCCGCTGGCGTGCGCGCCGCTCCCGGCAGCGCCGGAGACACCACCGCAGGCACCGCTGCGGTTGCTGATCGTGGAGCCGCAGCGTGCCAGCCGTGCCAGCCTGGCACGTGCTGTCGAGACGCTTGGCTGGATCGCCGGCTGGGCCGACACGGCCGCACAGGCGGTGGCCGCGGCCGATGCGCCCGTCGATGCCGTGCTCGTCGACGGCGATGCGGGCGTGGTCGGGCAACTGCGACGCGGCCTGGGCGACCGTTGGCCGGGGCGCCCCATCGCCTTCCTGCAACTGGCCGGCGGCGTGGCGCCGGCCAGTCCTGTCCAGGACACAGTGCCGCTGGTGCGCCCCGTGACCGCGCAGGGCCTGCGTACGGCGCTGGCCACCGTGGTGGCGCCGGCGCCGCAGGCAATGCCGGCGGTAACCGCGGCGGTGCCGGAGCGCAGCGCCGAGCTGGCTGGCGTGCGCATCCTGCTTGTCGAGGACAATGCGCTCAACCAACTCGTGGCGAAAGGTATACTGGAACCGGCCGGCGCGCACGTGACGACGGTGGGGGACGGGCAGCAGGCGGTCGACCTGATGGCGGCCCAGTGCGGCGATAACCGCTGTGACTTCGACGTGGTGTTGATGGACGTGCAAATGCCCGTGATGGATGGTTACACGGCAACGCGCATCCTGCGCACCCGGCTGGGCCTGCAGTTGCCGATCCTGGCGATGAGCGCCGGCGTCACCGCCGCCGAGCGGGAGCAATGCCTGGCCGCCGGCATGAACGATTTCATTCCGAAGCCGATCGATGTGGAGCAGATGATGGAACAGATCCAGCAACAAGTTCAGCAAGCCCGGCGGCGGGAGCGTCCCGCCGCCCAGCCTGTGGCGCCCGCCGCGCACCGCTTCGATGTCGACCGGCTGGCCGCGCTGTCGGCGCGCAATCCGGCACAACTGCAGGCGCTCGTCGCGCTGGTGGCGCGGATGGCACGCGAGGCGCCGGCCGAACTGGCGCGCGCCCGCGGCGCCTGGCAGGATGGCGATGGCCATGGCGCCGCGCGCCTGCTGCATGCATTGCGCGGCTCCGTCGGCAGCCTCGGGGCGCGCACCTTCGCCAGCGTGACCGTCGAGCTGGAAGGCGCGCTGCGCGAGGACCGGCATGAGGATGCCGCGCGGCTGTTCGACATCGCCGCGCGCGAGCTGGATGCCACGACGGATGCCGCGCGCAACTGGCTGGCCGCCCAGCAGCAACCCGAGGTGCCGGCGGCGCAACCGGACGACGTGCGCCGCTGGATCGGCCTGCTGCGCGAGCGCGACCTCGACGCCGCCACCGTGTATGAAACGTTGCGCGGCGCCTTGGCCGCGCAGCTTGACGGCGCGCAGCAGGCGGCCGTGGCGGCCGCGATGGCCGCGCTCGATTTCGATGGCGTCCTGGCCGCGCTGCCCGCCACCTTGAAGGAAGACGGATGACCACTGCCGCACCGCGGAACACGATCCTGATCATCGACGACAACCCGGACACAATCCGGCTGCTGTCCGCCATGGTGCGCGAACAGGGCCGCGTGCTGTTCGCCACCAGCGGCGTGGCGGGCCTCGAGCTGGCGCGCTCTCAGCGGCCCCAGCTCATCCTGCTGGACGTGGAAATGCAGGGAATGGATGGCTTCGCCGTCAACGAGCAGATCAAGAAAGACCCGGACTTGCGCAGCTGCGCCGTGATCTTCGTGACGGCGCAAACGTCATCGGAAGCGGAAATCGCCTGCCTGGACGCCGGCGCCGTCGATTTCATTCCAAAGCCGCTGAACGCGGCCGTGGTGCAGGCCCGCGTGCGCACGCACCTGCGGCTGCAGGCGGCCGTGGCCGCGCTCGACGAGCTGGCCAACCAGGATGGCTTGACGGGCTTGTACAACCGCCGCTATTTCGACCAGCAGCTGGCCGCCGAATTTGCCCGCCACCGGCGCCACCAGCTGCCGCTGGGGCTGGTGCTGATCGATGTCGACGATTTCAAGCTGTTCAACGACCGGTATGGCCACCAGCGGGGCGACGCCTGCCTGCAGGAAGTGGCCGAGGCGCTGAACGATGGCGCGCGGCGGCCCGGCGAACTGGCCGCCCGCTACGGCGGCGAGGAATTCGTGGTGCTGCTGCCGAACACCACGCCGGACGCGCTGGCCCGTTACGGCGACTGGCTGTGCCGGCGGATCGCCGCGCTGGGCATTCCCCATCCGTCCGCGTCGGCGGCTCCGCACGTCACCGCCAGCATCGGGCTGTGCGCGCGCATCCCGGCCGAGGGCGATACGGCGCAGGCGATGCTGCATGCCGCCGACATGGCGCTGTACCGTGCCAAGCGGGCGGGGCGGAACCGGAGCGTGCTGGCCGGCGACGAGGTCATCGAAACGCAGCTTGGCTGAAGCATGGCACCGGATGGCGTTTCCGGCGGAAACGCCATCCGGTGCCGGTCCCGCGAGGCCTCAGGCGCCGGCTAGCGCCGCCTTCCGCTGCCTGGCCCAGTAGCCCACGCACAGCGCCAGCAGCCACACGGGAATCATGTAAACGGAAACGCGCAGGCCCGGCGTCAGGTACATCACGACGAGCACGCCGCCCAGGAACGCCAGGCACAGCCAGTTCGCCAGCGGCGCCAGCGGGCTCGGGAAACCCGTCACCTGCTTGGCTGCGCGCTTGGCGGCGCGGAAGCGCAGGTGGATCCAGCTGATCATGCCCCAGTTGATGATCAGGGCCGAGACGACCAGCCCCATCAGCATCTCGAATGCCTTGCCCGGCATGAAATAATTGACGCTGACGCACACGGCGGTGGCCACGGCCGAAACGCCCAACGCCGCCAGCGGCACGCCGCGCGCATTCACCTTCAGCAGCGAACGGGGCGCATTGCCCTGCAGGGCCAGGCCATACAGCATGCGGCTGTTGCAGTACACGCAGCTGTTGTAGACGGACAGCGCGGCCGTCAGTACGACCAGGTTCAGCGCATGCGCCACGGCCTTGGCGTCGAGCGCCTGGAAGATCAGCACGAACGGCGACCCGCCTTCCACCACCTTTTGCCACGGGTACAGCGACAGCAGCACGCCGAGCGCGCCGATGTAGAAGATCAGGATGCGGTAGATGGCCTGGTTGGTGGCCTTCGGGATCGTGCGCGACGGGTCGTCCGCCTCCGCGGCCGTGATGCCGACCAGTTCCAGCCCGCCGAACGAGAACATGATGACGGCGATCGCCATCACGAGCCCGGTCACGCCGTTGGGGAAGAAGCCGCCGTGCTGCCACAGGTTGGCGACCGTCGCTTCCGGCCCGGCGCCGCCCGAGGCCAGCAGCCACAGGCCGAAGCCGATCATGCCCACGATCGCCAGCACCTTGATGATGGCGAACCAGAACTCCATCTCGCCGAACGCCTTCACGGTGGTGAGGCTGATCGCATTGATGACGACGAAGAAGGCCAGCGCCGACACCCATGTGGGGATTTCCGGCCACCAGTACTGCACGTAGATGCCGACGGCCGACAGCTCGGCCATGCTGACCAGCACGTAGAGCACCCAGTAGTTCCAGCCCGACAGGAAGCCGGCCAGTGGGCCGCAGTACTTGTCGGCGAAGAAGCTGAACGATCCGGCGACCGGCTCGTCGACGACCATCTCGCCCAGCTGGCGCATGATCAGGAACGCCACGACCCCGGCGATCGCATAGCCGAGCAGCACCGACGGACCGGCCATGCGGATGGTCTGCGCGATACCGAGGAAGAGCCCGGTGCCGATGGCGCCGCCCAGCGCGATCAGCTGGATATGCCGGCTTTTCAGCCCGCGCTTCAAGCCGCCCGCATTATCGATGTCTGCTGCCATGGTCCCCGCCGGTCGTGTTCAAAGAGCACGATTCTATAGCATCGGGAAAGATCTGCGGAAGGCGGCTGGTGACCCGCTAGTGCGGTGGCGCGGCACGCCAGCGCGATGGCGGCATGCCGACCAGCCGGGCAAATGCCCGCGTGAACGCGGCCTCGGACTCGTAGCCGACCTCGAACGCGATCGCGGCCACGCTCGCCGGGCCCTGGCGCAGCAGCGTGGCGGCCACCTCCATGCGCCACCGTGCCAGGTAGCGCGCCGGCGACACCCCCAGCAGCCGGGCGAAGCGTTCGCAGAACGCCGAGCGCGACAGCGCAGCCGCCCGGGCCAGCTCGGCCACGTTCCAGGGATGCCGGGGATCGGCGTGGATCAGCGCCAGCGCGCGGCCCACCTGGCGGTCGCGCAGCCCGGCCAGCCAGCCGGTGGCGTGCTCGGGCAGGCGGGCGGCATGGCGGCGCACGGCGTCGATGAACATCGTTTCGCTGATGCGCTCGGCCAGCGCGCCGCCACCGGGGGTGCTACCGCCCCCCCCGCCATGGCCCGCCATCCCGCAGGCAGCCTGCAGCATCGCCTGCCGCAGCCAGGCGCCATCACCGTCCGCGGGCACGTGCAGCAGCCGCGGCAACGCTTCCAGCAAGGGGTTGAACGGGCCATGGTCGCAGCCGAGGAAGCCGCAGACGATGTCGCTGTGGCCGTCCGGCTGGCGCACCGCTTCGCCCCAGGTCAGGTTATTGCCGTCGATCGCAAGCGGCAACGGCTTCGGCAGCGCATGCGTGTCGCGCATCCAGTCCATCGAGAAAGGCAGCGGCGGCACGCCGGGCGCGCTGGCCATCACGTGCGCATCGCCCTGCGGGAACATGACGATGTCGCCCGGCGCCATGCGCACCGGCGGCTGGCCGGGCAGCGACGCCCAGGCAGTGCCTTCGAGCAGCACGTGGTATTCGATGACGCGGCCGGCGCCGGGCACGACCATGGCGGCGACCTCGGCCGAGGCAGGCGCTGCGACGGCCCATTCGGGCCCCACCGTCACGGCATAGAACACGGCGCCGCGCAGGCGGATGGCGCGCAGCACTTCGGACAGCGTGTCGACCGGCATGGCGCCTCCCCGCAGTGGATTTCCTATCGCGGACGTTTGGTCAAGCATGAACGACGTCCGGACAAGCGTCAAGCAGGGCAGGGTGGCAATAATGGCAAGGCTGCGCGGTGAAGGGCGGCACGCTTTGCGCGTTGCCTTTTTCCCTCCACCGCGCGGCACCATTCCAACAACCTGAAGGAGAATACGATGAATAACCTGGCTGAACCGTCCACCGCCACCCCCGACTTCGCTGCGATCAAGACGCGCCAGCAGGCCACCTGGGCCAGCGGCGACTTCGCGATCGTGGGCACCACGCTGCAGATCGTCGGCGAATTGCTGGCCGAAGCCGCCGACGTGCGGGCCGACGAACGCGTGCTCGACGTGGCCGCCGGCAATGGCAATGCCACGCTGGCCGCCGCGCGCCGCTTTGCCCGCGTGACGTCCACCGACTATGTGCCGGCGCTGCTCGACAAGGGACGCGACCGTGCCCAGGCCGAGGGCCTCGACGTGGCCTTCCAGGTGGCCGACGTGGAAGCGCTGCCGTTCGCCGACGGCGCATTCGACTGCGTGCTGTCGACATTCGGCTCGATGTTCGCGCCGGACCACCACCGCACCGCGGCCGAGATGCTGCGCGTGACGCGCCCCGGTGGCCGGATCGGCCTGGCCAGCTGGACGCCCGATGGCTTCATCGGCAAGATGTTCAAGGTGGTCGGCGGCTATGTGCCGCCGCCGGCCGGCGTGGCCGGCCCGCCGCTGTGGGGCACGGAGGGACACTTGCGGAACATCTTCGGGGATGTCGAGATGCACTGCACGCGGCGCGACTTCAACTTCCGCTACCGCTCGCCGGCGCACATGATGCAGGTATTTCGCGACTACTATGGCCCCGTGCTGAAGGCGTTCGCCGCGCTCGACGCGAACGGGCAGGCGAGCCTGCGGCGCGACCTCGAAGCCCTGGCGTGCGAGGCCGACATATCCGGTGGCGCGTCGCTCGTGGCCCCGGCCGCATACCTGGAGGCGGTCATCGTCAAGCGCTGACCGTTTATACGCACTGCACGCCCGCACCCACGCCGGCCGGCGCGGGTGCGGGCGTGGTGCTGTTCCTTTACAACAGTATCAGACCGCAATCCGCATGTCCGCCCGCATCGCCGGGCGGCGCGGCGCTGACGCGCCATGCCCTGGGCTGCGGCAGCGGCTGCGTCAGGCGTGTGCCGGCTTGCGTGGCAAGAGTTTCAGTGCGGCGAATGCCGCGCCGGCCACGCCCAGTACCACGGCGGCCGTGCTGCCGGAGAAACCAATGGCGTGATCCTTGGCCAGCTTGCCAGCCTGCGGCGCGACCAGCTGCATGCGGCGGCGGGTCATTTCCGCGCCCAGTTCGCTGAGGCGGTCGCGGCTCATCTTGCGCTCGGCATCCGGCAGCAGCACCGTTTCCTCGTCGGCCACGTGGTGCATCACGTCGCGCATCAATTCATGCACCAGCTCATCGTGCTTCGCTTCCGTGGCCTTGGTGGCGCGCAGCTGCGCGATCAGGCGGCGCATTTCGTTGTGCTCGGGTTCCGCCTTCAGCATCGTGGGGTCGGTTCCTTCGAGCTGGCGCATTACCGGGTAGAAGATTTCTTCTTCCAGCGTGGCATGGATTTCCAGGGCGGTGCAGATCGTCTCTGCCAGCGCCTTCTTCACTTTCGGCTTCTGCGTCGTCGTGTACTGGTGGAAGGTCACCAGCGTGTGCGAGTGATCGAAGCGGATCATGTCGGTAATCGTCGGGCTGAGCTTGTTCAGTGAAAACATCTTCTTCTCCTTGAAGTTCTGGCAACGCCCCATCTTAGGCGAGGTTCCCGGCGCCTAGCGTAGGAATAGCTCCCAGGCGAATGTCGGCCTACTGCGCACAAAGCTTACTGATCGGGTTATAGTTCAATTCAGACAAGCACTGCACCAGGAGCGATGATGAGATTCCAGCACCGTGCCTTGAAGCGCAGCACGCTCCCCTTGCAGGGGCGGGGATGGCGCAGCAGGCGCCCGCTGACCCGCTTCGACGACTTGTTCCAGGACCACCCGCAACCGATGTGGATCTACGATCTCGTGACGTTGCGCTTCCTGCGCGTGAACGCCGCGGCCTGCCGCCACTACGGCTACGACGAGGCCGAGTTCCTGCACATGACGATCCGTGAGATCCGGCCGCCGTCGGAACAGGCGCGGCTGAGCGCGGACATTGCCGCCGCGGCGCATGCGCTGCCTCAGTCCTCGGGCGTGTGGACCCACCTGAAGCGTGATGGCAGGCCGATCCTCGTGCGCATTTCCTCGCATGCGCTGATCTACGAAGGGCGCCGCGCGCGCCTCGTGTTCGCGCTGGACGTGACGCAGCAGGTGGCCACCGAACGGGCGCTGTACAAGTCCGAGCAGCTGTACCGGCGCCTGATCGACACCATGCCGCTGCAGGTGTTCTGGAAGGATCTCGGGCTGCGCTACGTGGGTTGCAACCGCCTGTTCGCGCGCGCCTCCGGCCTCGATGATCCGGCCAGCGTGGTCGGCAAGCGCGACCATGATTTCATCCGCCAGCACGCCGCGGCGCAGGGCGCGCACTCCGCGCTTGCCGCGGAAAAAGTTCACTCCGCGCTTGTCGCGGAAAAAGTTCACTCTGCGTTCGCCGCGGAAAATGCCGGCGCCGCGCTGGAAGCCGAGGATCGCATGGTCATCGAGACAGGGCGGCCGGTGCGCGGCCGCGAGCAGACGCTCGTGGCGCCCGACGGGCGCCAGCGCTGGCACCTCGTCAACAAGCTGCCGCTGCATGGCCAGCATGGCGAGATCGTGGGCCTGCTCGGCACGATCGAGGACATCACGGCCAGCCGGGAAGCCGGCGAGAAGCTGCGCCTGCAAAGCCGGGCGCTCGATGCCAGCGTCAACGCGATCCTGATCACGCGCCGCGCCGGCAGCGATGACGTGATCGAATACGCCAATCCCGCGTTTGCGCGCATCTCCGGCTACGAGCTGGCCGAGGTGGTCGGCCAGGACTGCCGCTTCCTGCAGGGCACCGACCGCGACCAGGAAGGCATGCTGGCCCTGCGGGAGGCCTTGCACGGCGACCGCGAAGTGACGGTGGAGCTGCGCAATTACCGCAAGGACGGCACGCTGTTCTGGAACCAGCTGCACGTGGCGCCCGTGCTGGACAGCCACGGCGCGACCACGCACTGGGTCGGCGTCATCAACGACATCACGGCATCGAAGCGCTACCAGCAGGAGCTGGAGCACCAGTCCACGCACGATGCGCTGACGGGCCTGCCGAACCGCAACCTGTTCCACGACCGCCTCGAGCAGGCGATCGCCTACGCGGCCCGCTACGAACACCAGTTGTGGGTCGTGGTGCTGGACCTGGACAACTTCAAGCTGATCAACGACACGCTGGGCCATGCGGTCGGCGACAGCCTGCTGCAGACGGTGGCCGGCCGCCTGCGCAATGCGCTGCGCGACTCCGATACCGTGGCGCGGCTGGGCGGCGATGAATTCATCCTGCTGTTGCCCGACCAGCCGGGCCAGTCCGACGGCACGCTGTCGCCGCGCACCGTGCAGGCCGTGCTCGACGCCGTCAGCGCGCCGATGCGGCTGGGCGCCCACGACCTGGCGCTCACCTGCAGCATGGGCGTGTCGGTGTTTCCGCGGGATGGGGATACCGCCCCCTCGCTGTTCAAGCATGCCGACATCGCGCTGTACCGCGCCAAGGACGGCGGGCGCAACCAGCTGCAGTTCTATACCAGCGAGATGAATGCCCGGGTCACGGAGCGCACCCTGATCGAGGGCCACCTGCGCAATGCGTTGCCGCGGCAGGAATTCGTACTGTACTTCCAGCCGCGCATCGATTGCGTCACCGGGCGCGTGGCCGGCCTGGAGGCGCTGCTGCGCTGGCGCCAGCCCGAGCTGGGCCTCGTCCAGCCGGACCGCTTCATCGGCGTGGCCGAGGAAACGGGGCGCATCGTCGAGATCGGCGAATGGGTGCTCCATGAAGCCTGCCGCCAGGCCAAGGCATGGCAGGATGCCGGACTGCTGCGCGTGCCGGTCGCCGTGAACGTGTCGGCCCGCCAGTTCAGGCAGGCCGGCTTCGTGCAGGAGGTGCGCGGCGCGCTCGAAGCCAGCGGGCTGGCCGCCGAGTACCTGGAGCTGGAATTGACGGAATCGCTGATGATGCAGAACATCGAAGCCGTCATCATGGCGATGCGCAACCTGAAGGAGAGCGGCGTGCGGTTGTCGATCGACGATTTCGGCACTGGCTATTCGAGCCTGTCCTACCTGCGCCGCTTCCCGCTCGATTACCTGAAGATCGACCGCAGCTTCGTGCGCGACATGCTGCACGACGCGCCGGGCTCGGCGATCGTACGCTCGATGATCACGCTGGGTCACAGCCTGGGCTGCCGCATCATCGCCGAGGGGGTCGAGACATCTGACCAGCTCGGTTACCTGACGCAGGAGGGCTGCGACGAAATCCAGGGCTACCTGTGCAGCCGGCCCTTGCCGGGCGAGCAGGCGGGGGAACTGTTATATCTGGAGGGGTAGGAGGCCGCGCAGCGAAGCGCCGCGCCGGCGGCGAACCATGAAAAACGGCGGGCTATGCCCGCCGTTTTTCATGGGATCGTCACAGCGCTCAGTTGCGGATCTCCAGCGCGCGGTTCACCGACAGCGCCGCCAGCGATGCCACGGCGCCGGACAGCAGGTACAGGCTCACGTAACCCAGGCCGTAATGCGCGGACAGGCCGAGCGCGACCAGCGGTGCGAAACCGGCACCGACCAGCCAAGCCAGGTCGGAGGTCAGCGCGGCGCCGGTGTAGCGGTGGCGCGGCGCGAAGTTGGCGGTCACGGCGCCGGCAGCCTGGCCGTACGACAGGCCGAGCAGGGCGAAGCCGACGAAGATGAAGATGGTCTGGCCCGAGTCGCCACCCTGCATCAGGGTCGGCACGAAACCGGAGAACACGGCGATGAGCGCGGCCAGCGTGCCCAGCGTGGTGCGGCGGCCGAAGCGGTCGGCGATCACGCCGGAGGCCAGGGTGCCCAGCAGGGCAACGCCGCCAGCCCAGAACTGCAGCCACAGGAAGTCGCCGATCGGCCGGGTCGAGTACAGCTGCACCCACGACAGCGGGAACACCGTCACCAGGTGGAACAGCGCGTAGCTGGCCAGCGCGGCCAGGGCGCCGATGATCACGTTGCGGCCCTGCGTGTGCGACAGCTCGGACAGGCTGACCGGTTCCAGCTCGCGCTCATCGAGCAACTTCGAATACTCCGGCGTCGACACGAGGCGCAGGCGGGCAAACAGTGCGACCACGTTGATGGCGAAGGCCACGAAGAACGGATAACGCCAGCCCCAGTCGAGGAAGTCCAGCGCCGACAGGTTGGCGACCATGTAGGCAAAGATGCCGGCGGCGATCATGAAGCCGGCCGGCGCGCCCAGCTGGCCCAGCATCGCATACCAGCCCCGCTTGTGCTGCGGCGCATTCAGCGCCAGCAGCGACGGCAGGCCGTCCCACGAACCGCCCTGGGCCACGCCCTGGCCGATGCGGAACAGGGCCAGCAGCACGATGGCCGTGGTGCCGGCTTCGGCGAACGAGGGCAGGAAGGCGATGCCGACGGTGGAAATACCCAGCAGGAAGAGGGCACCGGTCAGCTTGCCTTCGCGCGAGAAGCGCCGCTGGATCCACATGAAGATGACGGTGCCGAACGGGCGTGCGATGAAGGCAAAAGAAAAGATGACAAAGGAATACAGGGTTGCCGTCAACCGGTCGTCGAACGGGAAGAACAGCGAAGGGAATACGAGCACCGAGGCGATCGCATAGACGAAAAAGTCGAAATATTCGGATGCTCGGCCAATCACCACGCCCACGGCGATTTCGCCGGGATGGATTTCCCCATCGCGAGCATTAATGTTGCGTGCGCCGCTGCTGGTGGGACTTGGCTGATAATCCGCCGGGATGTTACTTCCGTCATAGGTAGTCGTTGCCATATTCGTCTCTCATGGTTTGTACACAAGTTCTTGCGAACTGCATTGGACAAGTTGAATCCACGATGAAACCTTACCTCGACTGTTATTGCCTCGACTGTGCGCCGCAATACATAAATGAAACATCGATGAAGCGCTGGCGGAAGTTTCATGAAGTGCAAGTCGACGACAAATCCGGGAAAGCACGATGAATCTCTTCCATGAACCGTTTGTCCGCTTGCTGCCAGTACCACACGATGCGTTCGGCGCCACGCTCGATGCAAATCACAGAACTGCCCAGAAATGGCCAGCCGGGGTGGGACAAAGTGTCCAATTCCATTTCGCACGCCTGTGACGGTACAGTAGCATGTTCTCAATCCTCTGTAGCGCACATAACTTAATGAAATCATCCATTGTTCGCAGTGGACTGGGTCTTCTCCCCCTGTTGTGGCTTACGGGCTGCAATACGGTGGTGTTGAATCCGTCCGGTGATATCGCGGCGCAGCAGGCTCATCTCGTGGTCGTTTCGTTCCTCCTGATGTGTCTGATCGTCGTTCCCGTCATTTTCCTGACCCTGTGGTTTGCCTTCCGTTATCGGAAGAGCAACACCTCGGCCAAATACGATCCAGACTGGGATCACTCCACGAAGCTGGAACTGGTCATCTGGGGCGTGCCCCTGCTGCTGATCATCGTGCTGGGCCTGATCACGTGGATCAGCACCCACCTGCTGGACCCGTATCGTCCGCTGCAGCGCATCGACCATGCGCGCCCGCTGCCGGCCGACGTGCGGCCGATGGAAGTGCAGGTCGTGGCGCTGGACTGGAAGTGGCTGTTCATCTATCCGGAGCAGGGCATCGCGACCGTGAACGAGCTGGCCACGCCGATCGACCGTCCGATCCGGTTCCGCATTACCGCCTCGTCCGTGATGAACGCGTTCTACATCCCGGCAATGGCAGGCATGATCTACGCCATGCCGGCCATGGAAACGCAGCTGAACGCCGTGATGAACAAGACCGGTGTCTATGACGGCTTCTCGTCGAACTACAGCGGTGCCGGCTTCACGCACATGCGCTTCAAGTACCACGCCATGAACGACGCCGACTTCAACGCCTACGTGGCAAAGGTGAAGGCCGAGGGCGGTTCGCTGCAGCGCCCCGAGTATTCGCAGCTGGCCAAGCCGAGCGAGAAGGACCCCGTGCGCCGCTGGGGCCAGGTCGACGGCACGCTGTACAACGCCATCCTGAACCTGTGCGTCGAGCCGGGTAGCCAGTGCATGGCGCAACAGATGCATGACGATGCGAACCGCAACGCCAAGCACCGGGCCCACCAGGAAGCGCGCAGGCAGGGTGCCAGCGAGGTCGCCAAGCTGGCGCGAGCCGACGCAGAGATCTGCACGACACCTGCGGACAAGACCAAACTTTCCATGAAGAGCAACAATGCAATCGTATCCAACTGAAACCGATCCGATCTTCGGAAGGCTGACCTGGGAAGCGATCCCATATCACGAGCCGATCCTGATCGCCACGTTCGCCGGCGTTCTGCTCGGCGGGATCGCCCTGGTCGGCGCAATGACGTATTTCCGCGTCTGGGGCAACCTGTGGCGTAACTGGATCACCAGTATCGACCACAAGAAAATCGGGATCATGTACATGATCCTGGGCCTCATCATGCTGCTGCGCGGCTTCGCCGACGCGCTCATGATGCGTGCCCAGCAGGCCATCGCCTTCGGCGACAATGCCGGCTTCCTGCCGCCGCACCACTACGACCAGGTCTTCACCGCCCACGGTGTGATCATGATCTTCTTCGTGGCGATGCCGTTCGTGACGGGCCTGATGAACTACGTGGTGCCGCTGCAGATCGGTGCGCGCGACGTGGCGTTCCCGTTCCTGAACAACTTCTCGTTCTGGATGACGACGATGGGCGCCGTGCTGGTGATGGCGTCGCTGTTCATCGGCGAATTCGCCCGTACCGGCTGGCTGGCCTATCCGCCGCTGTCCGGCATTCTCGCGTCCCCGGACGTCGGGGTGGACTACTACATCTGGGCATTGCAGATCGCCGGGGTGGGCACCTTGCTCTCCGGCGTCAACCTGATCGTCACCATCGTCAAGATGCGCGCGCCGGGCATGGACCTGATGAAGATGCCGGTGTTTACGTGGACCGCGCTGTGCACGAACATCCTGATCGTGGCCGCCTTCCCGGTGCTGACCGCCGTGCTGGCGATGCTGGGCATGGACCGCCTGCTGGGCACGCACTTCTTCACGAACGAAATGGGTGGCAACGCCATGATGTACGTGAACCTGATCTGGATCTGGGGCCACCCCGAGGTGTACATCCTGATCCTGCCTTGCTTCGGCATCTTCTCGGAAGTGGTATCGACGTTCTGCTCGAAGCGCCTGTTCGGCTACACCTCGATGGTGTATGCGACCTGCGTGATCATGATCCTGTCGTACCTGGTCTGGCTGCACCACTTCTTCACGATGGGCTCCGGCGCGTCGGTGAACGCCTTCTTCGGCATCACCACGATGATCATCTCGATCCCGACCGGCGCGAAGCTGTTCAACTGGCTGTTCACGATGTACCGCGGCCGCATCCGCTTCGAACTGCCGATGATGTGGACCATTTCGTTCATGGTCACGTTCACGATCGGCGGCATGACAGGCGTGATGCTGGCGATCCCGCCGGCCGACTTCGTGCTGCACAACTCGCTGTTCCTGATCGCCCACTTCCACAACGTGATCATCGGCGGCGTGCTGTTCGGCCTGTTCGCGGGCATCAACTACTGGTTCCCGAAAGCGTTCGGCTACAAGCTCGACGTCTTCTGGGGCAAGGTCTCGTTCTGGCTGTGGACCATCGGTTTCTACGTGGCCTGGCTGCCGGTGTACGCACTGGGCTTCATGGGCGTGACGCGCCGCCTGAACATGATGGAAGATCCGTCCCTGCAGCCGTACTTCGTGGTCGCCTTCATCGGTGTGCTGATGATCGCCGGCGGTATCGGCGCGATGCTGATGCAGTTCTTCGTGTCGTTCATGCGTCGCAAGCAGTTGCGCGACGTGACGGGCGATCCGTGGGAAGGCCGTACGCTGGAGTGGTCGACGTCGTCGCCGCCGCCGGACTACAACTTCGCGTTCACCCCGGTCGTGCATGACAACGACAGCTGGGCCGACATGAAGAAGAACGGCTACCAGCGTCCGCTGAAGGACTACGTGAAGATCCACATGCCGGCCAACACCGGCGCGGGCTTCATCATCGCGGCGCTGTCGGCCGTGGTCGGTTTCGCCATCATCTGGCACATGTGGCTGCTGGCTGGCGTCGGGTTCGCCGCCATGATGGTCGCGATCATCGTCCACACGTTCAACTACAAGCGCGATTTCTACATTTCGGCGGAAGAAGTCACCCGTTCCGAAGAACGCCATACCGCTTTGCTGGGAAGCCATGTCTGATACCTACGTAACCTCCGCCGGCGCGGCCAGCGCCGACCCGAGCTCGCGCTACCTGGTGCGCGAGCACCATCCGGAAAACGGCACCATGCTGGGTTTCTGGATCTACCTGATGAGCGACTGCCTGATCTTCGCCTGCCTGTTCGCGACCTATGCCGTACTGGGTCGCAACTATGCCGGCGGCCCGGGCGGCGCCGAACTGTTCGACCTGAAGCTGATCGCGCTGAACACGGCGTTCCTGCTGTTCTCGTCGATCACGTATGGCTTCGCCATGCTGCAGGCCAAGGCAAGGAACAAGTCCGGCACGCTGCTGTGGCTGGGCATCACCGGCGTCTTCGGCCTGCTGTTCCTGGCGGTGGAAATCTATGAATTCCACCACCTGATCCACCTGGGCGCGGGCCCGCAGCGCAGCGGTTTCCTGACGGCGTTCTTCGCGCTGGTCGGTACCCACGGCCTGCACGTGACGTTCGGCGCGATCTGGCTCGTGACGCTGATGGTCCAGATCAGCAAGCACGGCCTGATTCCGGAAAACCTGCGCCGCCTGAACTGCCTGTCGCTGTTCTGGCACTTCCTGGACGTGATCTGGATCGGCGTGTTCACCTTTGTCTACCTGATGGGAGTCCTGCCATGAGCGACCACAAACATCATCACGGCCATGGTCATGACGATCACGGTCACGGCCACGACGACCATCACGACGGTTCGGCCGTGCACGGCTCGATGAAGGATTACGTGATCGGCTTCGTGCTGTCCGTGATCCTCACCGCGATCCCGTTCTACCTCGTGATGAACAACGTGATCACGGATCCGGCCACCACCGGCTTCGTGATCCTGGGCTTCGCCGCCGTGCAGATGGTCGTGCACATGGTGTACTTCCTGCACATGAACGCGAAGTCGGAAGGCGGCTGGAACATGCTGGCCCTGATCTTCACGGTCATCATCGTCGTCATCACATTGGCTGGTTCGCTGTGGGTCATGTACCACATGAACAAGAACATGATGCCGAACATGCCGCATATCATGACGCCGCAGCAGGCGCACGACATGCCATGAACGACGCGCCACACCGTGGCGCCGAGCAAATGCCGCACGGTAGCGCGCGGGCAGCGGGTCCCTCCAGGGGAGCCCGCATCGCCCTCGCCGCCGCTGCGGCATTTTTCTTTTGCGCCTTTGCTTTTCTCGGCAGCTGGCAGGTCAAGCGGCTGCAATGGAAACAGGATCTGATCGCCCGTGTCGAGGCGCGGGTCCATGCCGACCCGGTGCCGGCACCGCGCGCCGCCGAGTGGCCCCGCGTGGCCGTCGACACGCACGAATACCTGCGCGTGACCATCCGCGGCACGTTCCTGTATGACTACACCACCCGCGTGCAGACGACGACGGCGCTGGGCATCGGCTTCTGGCTGATGACGCCGATGTGCACGGAGGACGGCATCGTGTTCGTCAACCGCGGCTTCGTGCCGATGAAATCGGGAGACCTGAATTTGCCGCCGCCGCCGGTGGCGTCGGGAGACGTTTGCGCGCAGGTGCGTTCACCCCAGCGGCAGGTGCCGGGGTCCGACCCGCCGGGTCTGACCCCAGGTGTTGCTTCCGGGGTTAATCCAGAGATCGAGATCACGGGCCTGTTGCGCTTTCCCGAACCGAAAGGGCGCATCCTGCGCGAGAACGATCCGGCGGGCGACCGCTGGTACACCCGCGACATCGGCCCGATCGCGGCGAAGCGGGGCATGCCACGCGCGGCGCCGTTCTTTGTCGATGCGCCCGCCGGCCAGGAACATCCGCGCGACGGCGACGAAAAACCGACCGGCGGCCTGACGGTCATCGCGTTTCCGAACAACCACCTGGTCTATGCGCTGACGTGGTTCGGGCTGGCCGCGATGGTCGTGGGCGGCTATTATCTCGTGCTGCGCTATGACAGGCGCCGGACGAAGGGAACGGATGACGGAACGGACTGAGGAACAGGGTACTGCCGAGCGGGGCAAGCCGGACGGTCAGCGCGAGCAGGTGGCGGCGGCCGGCGTGGAGTACGCGGCCGGCCACAAGAACATGATGCAGCTGATCCAGCTGCGCTGGATCGCCGTGTTCGGCCAGGTGGCCACGATCACCGCCGCGACCTATGTCTATGACATCGTGCTGCCGCTCGTTCCGATGCTGCAGGTGCTGGCCTGCCTGATCGCGTTCAACGTGGCCAGCCACCTGCGCTGGCACGAGGTGCGCTACGTGCGCAACACCGAACTGTTCATGGCGCTGCTGGTGGACGTAGCCATCCTCACCTCGCAACTCTACCTGTCCGGCGGCGCCACGAATCCGTTCGCGTTCCTGTACCTGCTGCAGGTGATCCTGTCGGCCGTGCTGCTGGCGCCGCCCTATGCCTGGACGTTCGTGCTGGTCACGGCCGCCTGCCTGGCCGGGCTGTCGCGCAACCACCTGCCGTTGCCGCTCGACGTGGAGCACGCGGGCGGCGTGCTGTCGCTGTACGTGCAGGGGATGCTGATCTGCTTCATGCTGAACGCGGCCCTGCTCGTGTTCTTCATTACCCGCATCACCGCCAACCTGCGTGCCGGCGATGCGCAGCTGGCCAACCTGCGCCAGCGCGCCGCCGAGGAAGAGCACGTGGTTCGCATGGGCTTGCTCGCCAGCGGCGCCGCGCACGAGCTGGGCACGCCGCTGGCCACGCTGTCCGTCATCCTCGGCGACTGGAAGCGCATGCCGGAGTTCTCCGGCAATCCCGAGCTGCTGGAGGAGATCGCCGAGATGCAGGCGCAGCTGAAACGCTGCAAGGCAATTGTGTCCGGCATCCTGCTGTCGGCGGGCGAGGCCCGCGGCGAGTCGTCGACGAAGACGACGCTGGCAACGTTCCTCGGCGAACTGGCGCAGGAATGGCGCAGCACCCGCCCCGTGCAGCATTTCTTTTACTTCAACCGCATCGGCGAGGACTTGCCGGTGGTGTTCGACGAGACGCTCAAGCAGATGATCTGCAACGTCCTCGACAACGCGCTCGAGGCGTCGCCGGTGCGGGTGGAACTCGAGGCCACGCGCGAGGACGGCCACCTGATCCTGCGCGTGACCGACACGGGCCCGGGCTTCGACCCGGC
The DNA here is from genome assembly GCF_004209755.1 of Pseudoduganella lutea. Taxonomy (NCBI): domain Bacteria; kingdom Pseudomonadati; phylum Pseudomonadota; class Betaproteobacteria; order Burkholderiales; family Oxalobacteraceae; genus Pseudoduganella; species Pseudoduganella lutea. Next base: position 6,381,934 of record NZ_CP035913.1, read on the forward strand.
GGTCCTGGCGCAGATCGGCAAACCGTATAATTCCACCAAGGGCAAGCCTGGCAGCGGCCTGGGCCTGTTCCTCGTGGTCAACGTGGCGCGCACGCTGGGCGGCACCGTGGCGGCGCGCAACCGCGCCGCCGACGGCAAGGCGGGCGCCGAAGTCACGATCCGCCTGCCGCTGTCGTCCATCGCTCTCGACGGCATCGCTCCCTGATGCATCTCGCCTGATGCCTTGACCCGAAACCATCGAACCCCCTGCTGGCCAACCATGATCGACATGACCGAAGAACAACGCTGCCTGCTGATCGTCGAGGACGACGAAGCCTTTGCCCGCACGCTGGGCCGCTCGTTCGAGCGGCGCGGCTACCGCGTGCTGCATGCCGCCAACGTGGACGAGGCGGCGGCGCTGCTGGGCGACCATGCGCCTGGCTATGCCGTGGTGGACCTGAAGCTGAAGGGCAATTCGTCCGGCCTGGCCTGCGTGCAGCTGCTGCACCAGCACGATCCCGACATGCTGATCGTGGTACTGACCGGGTATGCCAGCATCAATACAGCCGTCGAGGCGGTCAAGCTGGGCGCGGCGCAGTATCTTGCCAAGCCCTCGAACACGGACGATATCGAAGCCGCGTTCGCCCACGTGGCAGGGAGCGCCGATGTCGAGCTGACGGGGCGCGCCACGTCGGTGAAGACGCTGGAGTGGGAACACATCCACGCCGTGCTGGCCGAGACCGAATTCAATATCTCGGAAGCGGCGCGCCGCCTCGGCATGCACCGGCGTACGCTGGCGCGAAAACTCGAGAAGCAGCGGGTGAAGTAGGGCGCAGAGGCCGTGCCGGGCGGATGATGCATGGGCGCGACACAGGCACGGCGCACGATTTGCCGTGACGGGCAGGCAGAAGGGAAACACGGTACAATATTGTTGCTCTGTGTTAATTAAATTGCACAAGCCAGCATGGTGCCCCATCCCCGCATCGCCTTTTGTCCCGCTTCCCGGCCACATCACGATACGACCACCATGACCTGTCCCCATGAAGGCGCGCGCCTCGAAGCGCTCCGCAAGCTCGACCTGCTCGACACACCTCCTTCCGAAGCGTTCGACCGCATCACCCGCATGGCGGCGCAGATGTTCAATCTGCCCGTCGCCGCCGTGTCGCTGACGGACAGTGACCGGCAATGGTTCAAATCGCGCGTGGGCGTCGACCACTGGTCGATTCCCCGACTGCAGGCCCCGTGCGGGGCCGTGGCGGAGACGGCGGAGTTCGTGGTCATTCCCGACCTGCTCGAGGACCCGGGCTATCGCGACAGCCACCTGGCCCGCAACGGCGTGCGCTTCTATGCCGGTGCGCCGCTGACGACACGCGACGGCCACGCGCTGGGCGCCATGTGCGTGCTGGGCACCGCACCGCGCCAGATCACGCAAAGCGAGCGGGCCATGCTGTCCGACCTGGCGGCGATGGTCATGTCGCAGATCGAGTTGCAGCACGCGCTGGGCCGGATCGACCCGATCAGCGGGCTGCCGAACCGCAATCAGTACATCGACGATTTCAGCGACCTCGAACGGGACCGGCCGCGCGGCGAGGAACGGCTGGCCATGCTGGTGCACCTGGCCAGCGCCGAGCAGCTGGCCAATGCCGCGCGCGTGATGGGTTCGACCTATGTGGACGGCCTCGTTGCCGAGGCGCTGCGCTCGTTCCGCGTGGCGTTCGGCGCGGGCACGAAGATGTACCACGTGGCGGCCACCCAGTTTCTGGTGCTGGTGGCGCCGGACATGGCGCTGGCCGAGTGCCATGCACGCGTGGATGCGTGGCTGCAGGGGCGGGATGCCAGGTCGACGTCGCGCTTCGTCACCACGCCGGCCGTCGGCATCGCGCCATTCGTCGTCGGTGCCACAGAAGCGCTCGACGTGCTGCGCATTGCCCAGGGCGCCGTGCACGATGCCTACGCCGGCGGCATGCAGGTGGCCGTCCATTCGTCGGCGCAGGATGCCGCCTACCAGCGGCGCTTCACGCTGCTGACCGAATTCGGCACCGCGCTCGAGGCGCGCAACCAGCTGCGGCTCGTCTATCAGCCCCGCATCGACCTGGCGACGGGGGCCTGCGTGGGTGCCGAGGCGCTGCTGCGCTGGTGCCACCCGGAGCTGGGCGGCATCTCGCCCGGCGAGTTCATGCCCATCGTCGAGCAGACGTCGATGGCCCGGCCCGCCACCGCATGGGTCGTCGACGCCGCGCTGCGCCAGTTGCGCGCCTGGCAGGAGGCGGGCCTCGCGCTGACGCTGTCCGTCAACGTGGCCGCGCCGAACCTGCTCGAACCCGATTTCGCTGCGGGGATTGCGGCGCAGCTGCACCGCCACGGCGTGCCACCCGGGCGGCTCGAGCTGGAAATCACCGAAAGCGCCGCGATGGGCAACCAGGCCGCGGCGGACCGCACGCTGGCGGCATTGCACGCGGTGGGCGTGCGCATCGCGATCGACGACTTCGGCACCGGCTACAGCAGCCTGTCCTACCTGCAGAGCATTCCCGCCCATGTGGTGAAGATCGACCAGGGCTTCGTGCGCGGCATCGACACGGATGAGCGCAAGCGCGTCCTGGTGAGCGCCATGGTGTCTCTTTCGCACGACCTCGGGTATCGGGTGGTGGCCGAAGGCGTCGAAACGGAGGCGGCCGCCGCGTTGGTGCGGGCGGCCGGCTGCGATGAGGCGCAGGGCTGGCTGTATGCCCGGGCGCTGGAACCGGCGCAGTTCGCCGAATGGCATGCGGAGCGGACGGCATGCGTGCCGGCCATTGGCAACGCCGGGCCTTCTCACCCATACTAGGGGCACCGCGGCGACCGCCGCGTTCGAAACGAGGTTCGGATGACGACGGCTTCCCTGCAAACGCTCCGGCTGGCCATGTTCAGTGCCCAGCCCTACGACCGCCGTTTCTTCGAGGAAGCGCGGGCCGCGCGGCGTTCGCCCGTGGCGATCGATTATCACGACACCGCGCTGGACATCGGCACCGCCGTGCTGGCGCAGGGTTGCGACGCCGTCTGCGTGTTCGTCAACGACGTGCTCGATGCCGCCGTACTGGAACGGCTGCACGGGCAGGGCGTGCGCGCGGTCCTGCTGCGCTGCGCCGGCTTCAACAACGTCGACCTGGTCGCGCTGGCGCGGCTGGGCATGTTTGCCGCGCGCGTGCCGGCCTACTCGCCGGAGGCGGTGGCCGAACACGCGGTGGCGATGATCCTCACGCTGAACCGGCATACCCACCGTGCGTTCAACCGTGTCCGGGAAGGCAATTTCGCACTGGACGGCCTGCTCGGCTTCACGCTGCACGGCAAGACGGCGGGCATTGTCGGCACGGGCAAGATCGGGCTGGCCACGGCACGCATCCTGGCCGGCTTCGGCTGCCGGGTGCTGGGCCACGACCCGTATCCATCGCCGGCGTTCGCCGCGCTGGGCACCATGGTCCCGCTCGACGACCTGCTTGCCCAGTCCGATATCGTGTCGCTGCATTGCCCGCTGGTCGATGCCACGCGCCACCTGATCGGGCATGCCACGCTGGGCCGGATGAAGGAAGGCGCGATGCTGGTCAACACGTCGCGCGGCGCCCTGGTGGATACGGCCGCGGTGATCGAGGCGCTGAAATCGCGCCGGCTCGGTGCGCTCGCCATCGACGTCTACGAGCAGGAAAGCGCGCTGTTTTTCCGCGACCATTCATCCGACATCATCGCCGACGATGTATTCGGCCGGCTGACCACGTTTCCCAACGTGCTCGTTACCGGGCACCAGGGCTTCTTCACCATCGAGGCGCTGCGCGAGATCGCCGCCATCACGTTCGACAACCTCGACTGCTGGCGCAGCGGCGGCGCCTGCGCGAACGTGCTGCCGGCAGCCTGACCGCAAACGCACGGAAGACAGGAATATCCCAAGACCTGGCATTCTGCAGGGTGTTGCCGGAGCGGCTATGATGCGCGTTCGACCAACCAACACGAGGTAAAGCCATGACCGATGAATCGCTGCGCGCGGCCCTGCGCGACCTGGCGCGGGGCGCACGCGGCCTGCACAAGGCCATGCTGGATGTGGAAACCCAGTACTTCGGCGCCGTCGGCGGCGTGCTGGAGCACCTGCAACTGGTGACAAACCATCCCCATTTCGCCTGGCTGCTGAAGTTGTCGGGCCTGATGGCGGAACTCGATGAGCGGCTCGATGACGCGGAAACGCTCGACGCCGGCGAGGCGGCGCAATGGCGCACCGCGTTCGAGAGCCTGATCGGCCCGCGCGCCGCGATCGACGAAGACTTCCGCAAGCGCTATCTCGCCCTGCTGCACGACGCGCCCGAGGTGGCGATGGCCAATGGCGCGCTGCGCCAGGCGCTCGGCAAGGTGCCGCAGGCGCAGTGACGCGGCATGCAAGGCGCTGTTGGCGGAAGTGCTGACTGGTTCCGCAGGAGCGTTCCCCACTTTTACACGAACAGCGAGCATGAAAAAGGCCGGGCAAGCCCGGCCTTCCAGATATTGCGGCTAACCCCGGATTACCAGCCGATATCCTTCAGCAGTGGCAGCGACAGGTCCTTCGGCGGTTCCACTTCATGCGTCAGGTCGCCGTTGATCGATGGCTCCATCAGCTGGTTCGGCGACGCGGACGTGGTGTAGTGCGACACCGAGGAGCCCGGCTGGAACGTGGTCGGCGTGAACATCAGGATGCGCTTCTGCTTGTCCGTGCCGGCCAGTTGCGTCGGGTCGGCGCCCAGCAGTGCCGTAACACCGGAGGTGGTGCGGCTGCGGAACGCCAGCGCTGCCTTGAGGGCCGCGCCATCCGCCTGGGTGATGCGTACGGACGGGATCGTGATGCTCGGATCGTTGCCGCTCATGCCGGCCGGATCGCCCGGGGCGTTGTCGGCCACGATCATCGCGATCGCGCCGGCCGCCTGCACGTTGGCCGCCTTGATGGCGAAGTTGCACGTGCCACGGTCGACCAGCGCGATATTGCCCTGCACGGCCTTGGCGTTGGCGCCCGTCAGCGGTGTGCAGGCCAGGCCCGTGTTGGTGGTGCGGTTTTCCACGACCGGCATGATCTGGCCGCTGACATTGGCGTCGGTGATGCGCGGGCCGAAGCTCGCTTCGCCGAACGGCTTGTTACCGGCCGCGCCGGCGGCGGCCGGGCCACCGATGGTGACCACGCCGCGCGGGCCGAGCACATCCGGCACCGCCGCGGTCACGTTCGGGCCGTCCCACGACATGCCATCGCCGCTGACCGCGTTGGCCACGCGCTCTTCCTCGGTCATGTCGATCCACTTCTTGTTGGTGCGGTTGTCCGTCATGAAGTGGTCCCAGATCGCCGGTGTTTCACCCAGGTACTGGCCGGTTTCCTCGTCCGTGAAGCTCTGGAAGCCCAGGCCATGGCCCATTTCATGCAGCAGCACGGTCACGAAATCGGTGGCGGTGCCATGGTTCGCGTCCAGGCCCAGGTAGAACGGCGAACCCGGCAGGCAATCCTCGGCCAGGCCGAGGCGCGAATTGAAGCGGGCGCGGATGTCGGCGACGTCCGGGCTCTGATCTTCGCCGGACAGCTTGTTGGCCAGCGCGGTCGGATACCAGGTACCCGCTTTTGGCGCGCCAGGGAAGTCGGAAAACACTTCCAGCGTGCCGGCCGAACCCAGCGTGGCACTGTTGGCCGTGCAGTTCAGCGGTTCGAAGCTGGCCTGGATGCGGATCGGTACCGAGCTTTCCAGCTTGGCGCCCCAGATGTTGGCCGCGTAGGTGAAGGCGATCAGTCGCTGCTCGCCCAGCGTGGTGCCGCTGTTGCCGCCGACCGGCGTGGCCGGCGTCGGGTCGTTGAAGCCCACGCCAGGGCCGTTGCCGTTGACGATGACGATTTCGGCGGCTTGTGCGGCACCGGCGGCGCCGAACGCGAAGGCAATGGCTGCCACGATGTGTTTCACGGGCTGCTTCACGAGGTGCGTCATGTTATTGCGCTTCATAGCGTTGTTCCTTGGCTTGCGCGGTGCGCGTGTTGTTGACCAGAGCGTTCGCGGCATCGGCGCCGGTGACGCAAGCTTCGGTGAGGCTGCCATCCGCATTACGGGTGACGACCGAGTAGACGGCCTTGTCGGCGACATTGATCTTGCGGGTGCCGTTCTTCGACACTTCCACACGCGGTGCGCTCGAAACGCCGCGCTCGGTCCGGCGTGCATGGGCGGAGGCGGCCGACGGTACCAGTGCGCGGTACTCTTCCGCGGTCGGAGCGCGCAGTGCGCCGGTGTCGGCATCGCGCACGACGACCATGCCCTGGTCTTTCGTTACCTGTTGCGTCGCTTCCTTCGATGCCTCGTGAGCCATCGCGCCCTGCGACATGCCCAGTGCGGCCAGGGCCAGGCCGGCGCCGGCGGCGGCGCGGCGGCTGCGGCGCGCGGCAAAGCCCACGGCACCCAGGCCCAGCGCCAGCATCAGCCAGGTCGACGGTTCCGGTACGGCGGCAATGGCAATGCTGTCGATGCCGATGTAGCTGGCTTCGTCATACGTGCCCGTGTAGTGGAAGCCGAAACGGCCCGTGCCCGTGCCCGTGATGTCGGCGGTGTACTGGGTCCAGCCATTCGGATAGGCCACGCCGGAAATCGACACCAGGGACGTGGTGAAGCCCGATGCGGCCGTGCCGGCGCCGGCGCTGAACAGGACTTCCAGCGAATCGGTGAAACCCTCTTCGGCGCTGTCGCGGGTGTAGAACGTCAGGCGGGTCGGGCCGGCCAGCGTGATTTCCGGGCTGATCAGCCAGCTGTCGATAACATTCGTGACGGGATCGGCTATCAGGAAGTTTGCGGCGATATACGACGTGTCCGCGCCGGCCTGCGCGCTGAAGATACCCGTGTTGCCCTGGAACCAGCCGGTGCTGCCAGCCTGTACCCAGTCGCCCAGCGACGTGACATCGTCGAACCCTTCGGTCAGGGACGACGGCGGCGTTTCCGCATGCGCGGCTGCCGATAGTGTCAGCGCCGCTGATGCAAAGAGAGTGAGGAAGGTTTTCATTGATTCACTTTCATTGACTTGTGGAAGAAGAAGCAAAATGTTTTGCAAATTGCAATCTGAGTATAAGACCAAGAACTGACGAGTTCATCGGTTGATAGTTACAATTTCAGATGTTTTTTTGATCCGTATCGAAAAAGCAACGTGCTTTTTTTTGCCTTTCCGCAAGCCCAGTATCCATGCGGGTTTCAAGCCCATCCGCGCACCCTGTCTTCCGGACAGTCACTGCACGCTTGACGTATTGGAGCACTTATGCCCCGTAATAAAATGTGAATAATGTGACTGCGGCGCGGGACTTGGCCGAATTTCGTCCGGGCATCGAAGGCGGGTACAATGCTGCCTTTATCTTTCCCCTGTCGCCACGTGTCGAGCCGCCAACTGTATTCACGCCTGCTGCTGCAATTCCGTCCTTATTCCGGCGCCCTGGCCGCCACCGTGCTCGCGGTGGGCATCGCATCGTTGACCGATGTGCTGCTGATCGGGCAGCTGCAGAGCGTGATCGACGCGTTCGGCGCGCAAGATCTTGCGCACGGTGCCAAGCCGGACAGCGCCGTGGTGTCGACCGTGAAAGGCTGGATCAGCCAGCTGCTGCCGGTCAGCTCGGGCCAGGCGGCGCTGTGGACGATCCCGGCGATCATCATGGCACTGGCGATCCTGCGCATGGTCAGCAGCTTTGCCGGCGATTATGGCGCCGCATGGCTCAGCAACCAAGTGCAGGCGGACCTGCGCGAAAAGATGTTCGCCCGCATCCTGCGCCTGCCGAACGGCTATTTCGACCAGTCGTCGACCGGCACCACGCTGTCGCGCGTCACCTTCGACGCCAACCAGGTGTCGCAGGCGGGCCTGAACGTGATCAACGTGGCAGTGCGCGATTCCGTCCTTGCCATCGGCTACCTGGTCACGATGCTCGTGTATGACTGGCAGCTGGCCGTGTTCTGCCTGACGCTGCTGCCGCCGGTCGCGGCCATCGTGACGTTCGCTGGCCGCCGGATGCGCCGCCTGTCCGAAAGCGGGCAGCACGCGATGGGCGAACTGACCCGCGTGCTGGACGAAAGCATCGGTGGCCAGCGGGTCGTGAAGATCTTCGGCGGCCAGAAGTACGAGCAGCGCCGCTTCGACGAAGTGGTAAAGCTGAACCGCCGCCTGGCGGTGAAGCACGCGGCCACGGCGGCAATGAACTCGGGGATCATCATGATGCTGATCGGCGTCATGCTGTCGGCCGTGATCTATTACGCGCTGCTGCGCGCGCAGGCCGATGCGCTTACGGCGGGCGACTTCGTCACGTTCATGGTGGCGCTGCTGGCCATGCAGTCACCGATCAAGAACCTCACCAAGATCAACGAGCCGCTGCAGCGCGGCCTCGCCGCGGCGAAATCCGTGTTCGGCGTGATCGACGCGCCGGTCGAGATGGACGACGGCACCCGCACGCTGGGGCGCGCCGGTGGCCGTATCGAACTGGCATCGGTCAGCTTCCGCTACGAGGGCACCGGCGCGGATGCCGCACCGGCGCTGGACAATGTGTCGCTGGACATTCCCGCCGGCGAAACCATCGCGCTGGTGGGGGGGTCCGGCAGCGGCAAGACCACGCTGGCCAGCCTGCTGCCGCGCTTCTACGATGTCAGCGGCGGGCGCATCATGCTCGACGGGGTGGACCTGCGCGATTACCGGCTGGCCGACCTGCGCGCGCAGATCGCGCTGGTGAGCCAGGACGTGGTGCTGTTCAACGACACGCTCGCCGCCAACATCGCGTATGGCGACCCGGCGCCGGACCCGGTGCGCATCGAAGCGGCCGCGCAGGCGGCCTATGCGCACGAATTCATCGTGCGCCAGCCCGACGGCTATGCGACCCAGGTCGGCGAGAACGGCCTGCGCCTGTCCGGCGGCCAGCGCCAGCGGCTTGCCATCGCCCGGGCGCTGTACAAGGATGCGCCGATCCTGATCCTGGACGAAGCCACGAGCGCGCTGGACACGGAATCGGAACGCCAGGTGCAGGCGGCGCTGGAACGGCTGATGGAAGGGCGCACCACCGTCGTCATCGCGCACCGGCTCTCGACGATCGAGAACGCCGACCGCATCGTCGTCATGCATGCCGGAACGATCGCCGAGATGGGCACGCACGCGGCGCTGCTGGCGCAGGGTGGCGCGTATGCGCGGTTGTACCAGACGCAGAAGCAGTTGAGCCACTGACCCGCGGCGCGTTCAGTCGTCATGCTTCTGTGACGGCGTGCGCACCGGGTCCTTGAGCACGTCCTGCACGTAGAGCATCGTCACCAGCACCGCCAGCACGGCGGTCAGCGGGGTGGCCAACGCCACGCCAGCCATGCCGAACAGGGCGCCGAACAGCAACTGCATGACGATGGTCAGTGCCGGCGGCAGCGACACGGTACGCTTTTCAATGAGCGGCGACAGCAGGTAGCCCTCCGCAAGCTGGATGCCGCCGAACAGCAGCGCCACGTAGAGCGCCTGCTGGGGGCTGTCCGAGAAGGCGATCAGCATGGCCGGCACGCCGGCCATCAGCGGGCCGAGATAGGGAATGAAGTCGAGCAGCCCGGCGATCAGCCCGAGGATCAGCGCCAGCGGCACATCCAGCAAGGCCAGGCCGGCGGCCGACAGGATCGTCACCAGCAGCATCGACGCGGCCTTGCCCAGCAGCCAGCGCGACAGCGTGCGGCCCAGTTCATCCATCACTTCGCGCGCCCGCTGCCGCCGGCGCGGCGGGACCAGCGTAATCAGGCCGTCGATGTAGATGTGGGGCTGGGCAGCGAAATACACACCCACGAACAGGATGATGACGGCATTGCCCAGCGCGCCCAGCAGGCCAGAGAAGAATAGTCCCGCGTTCGGCACGAGCTGGCCGAGCTGCTTTTGCATCTGTTCGGGCGATGGCACGCTGGCCATCAGGCGCTTGAGCAGCGGCTGCTGTTCCATGGCGGCGCGGAAGCGCTGCAGGGCCTCGGGCACGGCGGCGCCCAGCTTGTCGGCCTGCTCGCCGATCTGTGGCGCCATGAGGTAGCCGCCGATGCCGAACACGAGCAGGAGTGCCAGCACGACCACCGCCAGCGCGGCATTCCGGCCAAGGCGCAGTCGCGTGTGCACGATGCCGGCCAGCTCATAGAGCAGGATCGCGAACAGGATGCAGGCGAAGACGAGCAGCAGCGCGTCGTAGGCGAACCAGATGGCGGCCAGCGCCAGGATCGTCAGGATCGTGATGCCGTTGACGAGCGCCACGCGCCGCGTGAAACGGTGTTCGGTGGCCTTGCCGGGGTCGGGATCATGTTGCTGGTCCAAGTCTCGCTCCTTTCCGAAGTACTCCTTACAGAATTACGTCTTGCTGCGTCACTCCTTGCTGAGCAGGTAGGCGGCCATGTCGCGGGCATCGCGTTCCGTCACGCCGAGCGTGGGCATCGTCGTAAGCGGATCGATTTCATGCGGTACGCGGATCCAGCGGGCCAGGTTGTCGGCCGTGTTGGGCAGCACGCCGGCCACGTACTTGCGCTGCGACAGCCCGGCCAGGGGCGGGCCGACGAAGGTGTTCGGGCCCGTCACGCCGGGAATGTTGTGACAGGCCTGGCACGCATACTGGGTGAGAGCCATGCGGCCGCGTTCGATGTCCGGATAGGCCGGAACAGCTGGCGCGGCGGCGGTAAGCGGGCGGGATGCGGTGTCCTCGACTACCGCGCGGTAGCTGTCGCGCGTGTGCAGGGGAAAGCGCTGGAGAAACGCCACCAGGTCCCAGAGCTCTTCGTCGCGCAGGTGGAATTCCCATGCCGGCATGCCGGCCATGCGGATGCCGTGCCGCGTGATCCAGTACAGTTCGCGCGGTTGCCAGCGCCGGGCCGCGTCGACCAGTGGGCCGGGCACCGGCTGCATGCTCTTGCCGACGGGCGTCTGCGCGACGCCCGGCGCGCCGTGGCACTGCGCGCAATGCTGGTGGTACAGGTGCGCCCCGCGTACCGCGCGCGCCTTGTCCGCCAGGGGCGGTGTCGCCACGTTGCGCGCGTGGAAGCGCACCGATTCGCGCATGCCTTTTTCCAGGACCGTGTGCACGGGCTGCCAGTGCTGCTGCGTCGCCGCCACGTTGTACCAGCCGCTTTCCAGCACGATCCAGCCGCCCAGGGCGGCCACGGCCCCAGCGAAACGGTGGTGGCCAGGGCGGTCTTGACGATCAGTCGGAGTCGGTTGGAAGGCATCGATGGGACACAGGTAAAAGGGGATGCCGAGGGTGCGCACCGTTGAAAAAAATCCATGATGTGTTTGCTTTATTATATGGATTCTTCCGTTTTCTGCAGGAACAGTACGTGCGCGAAACACTACGTTGCCGGATAGCCGCCGCCATGCTGGTTGCCGTGCAGGCCGGCACCCTGGCCGGCTGCGGCGAGGACACGCCGCCGGTGCGGCGCGTGGCCGGCGGCGACGTCGAACGCGGCAAGGCGCTGCTGACGCAGTTCCAGTGTGGTGCCTGCCACTCGATTCCCGGCGTCGAGGCGGCGCGCAGCACGGCCGGCCCGCCGCTCGACACCTTCGGCCGCCAGAGCTATGTGGCCGGCAGGCTGCCGAACCAGCACGAACCGCTGGTGCGGTGGATCGTCGATCCGCCGGCGATCAAGCCCGGCACGCTGATGCCGAACCTGGGCGTGTCGCCCGAGGATGCGCGCCACATGGCGGCCTACCTCTATACCCTGCAATGACGGCGGCACCAATGACGGCGGCCGCGATGACGGGGCCGGCGCCACGGCAGTCGGCGCTCGACCCGGCCGGGCCGGATGCCCACCTCATCGACCAGCTGGGCTGGACGATGTCCATCGGTTCGCTCGTGATCCTCGCCGGCGTGATGGTCCTCGTCATGCGCGCGCTGCGTGCCCGCGCCACGGTGCGTTCACGCGTGTGGATCGTCGGCGGCGGCCTGCTGCTGCCGCTGGTCGTGCTGACGGCGTTGCTGGCATGGAGCCTGGCCAGCACGGCGGGGCTCTCGCAGCCATCGTCGCTGACGGCGCTGCGCGTGGCGGTCACGGCGAAGATGTGGTGGTGGGAGGTGCGCTATGTCGATCCCGCGACGGGGCGCGACGTGGTGCTGGCCAACGAGATCCGTATTCCCGCCGGCCGCCCCGTCTACCTTGCGCTGACGACGAGCGACGTGATCCATTCCTTCTGGGTACCCGCGCTGGCCGGCAAGGTCGACATGGTGCCCGGCCGCGTGCATGGCCTGGCGCTGCAGGCCGACCGGCCCGGCACGTGGCGCGGCCAGTGCGCCGAATTCTGTGGCGCGCAGCACGCGAAGATGGCGCTGCACGTGGTGGCGCAGCCACCGGCCGAATTCGATGCATGGCTGGCCGCGCAGGCCAGGCCGGCCGCCGCACCGGCCACCGCGCAGCTCGTGCGCGGCCGGCAGGCGTTCCTGGAGCGGCGCTGCGATGCCTGCCATGCGGTGCGCGGCGTGACCGGGGGACGCCTGGACCGTGAAACGGCGGGTCCCGACCTGACCCACGTGGGCAGCCGCCTGTACCTGGCGGCCGGCACGCTGCCCACCCGCCAGGGCACGCTGGCCGGCTGGGTCGCCGACCCGCAGTCGCACAAGCCGGGCGTGCGCATGCCTGCCGCCAGCGGCCTGGAAGGCGATGAGCTGCGCGCGCTGGTAGCATGGCTGGAGTCGCTGAAATGAGCAGGGAGGATCGCCACCCGTTGAAAGCGCTGCCCAACCGGCTGCCACGTCCGCCGGAAGAACTGGAACGCCTGGAGGCGGTCTGGCGCACGCCGCAAGGCTGGCGCCTGCTCAAGTCCGTCAACAACACCACGATCGGCTTGCTGTACATCGGCACGTCGCTGCTGTTCTTCGTGCTGGCCGGGGTGCTGGGTCTGTTGATCCGCATGCAGCTGGCGGTGCCGGAAAACGACCTGCTCGGGCCCGGTACCTACAACCAGATCTTCACGATGCATGGCACCGTGATGATGTTCCTGTTCGCGATTCCCGTGGTCGAAGCGGTGGCCGTGTACCTGCTCCCCGGCATGCTGGGTGCGCGCGACCTGCCGTTTCCGCGGCTCTCCGCCTATGCCTACTGGGCGTACGCATTCGGCGGGCTGGGCTTCTTCTGCACGCTGTTCGTGGGGCTGGCGCCGGACGGCGGCTGGTTCATGTACCCGCCGTTGACAGGCAAGGCCTACTCGCCCGGGCTGAACGCCGATTTCTGGCTGCTCGGCATCGGCTTCATCGAGATCTCGGCGATCGCCGGCGCCATCGAGCTGATCATCGGCATCCTCTTTACCCGCGCGCCCGGCATGACGCTGGCGCGCATGCCCGTCTACGCATGGGCGATGCTGGTGGTGGGCGTGATGATCGTGTTCGCTTTCCCGGCCGTGATCGGTGCCACCACGCTGCTGGAACTGGAGCGGGCATTCGACTGGCCATACTTCATCGCCGACCGGGGCGGCGACCCGATCCTGTGGCAGCACCTGTTCTGGTTCTTCGGCCACCCGGAGGTCTACATCATCTTCCTGCCCGCGGCAGGCATGGTGTCGACGATGATCCCGACGATCGCCGGCACCGCCCTGGTGGGGCGGCGCGCCGTGATCGTCGCGATGGTGGCGGTAGGCTTCTTCAGCTTCGGGCTGTGGGCACACCACATGTTTACGACGGGCCTGGGGCACCTGGAAGCAGGCTTCGCCTCGGCCGCCAGCATGGCCGTCGCCGTGCCGACGGCGATCCAGCTCTTTGCCTGGATCGGCACGCTGTGGAACGGCACCGCGCGGCACGGACGCCTGAAGATGTCGCCGCCGGCACTGTTCATCCTCGGTTTCCTGTTCATCTTCGTGCTTGGCGGGCTGACCGGCGTGATGGTGGCCGTCGTGCCCTACGACTGGCAGGTGCACGACACCTACTTCATCGTCGCGCATTTCCATTACGTGCTGATCGGCGGGATGGTGTTCCCGCTGTTTGCCGCGCTGTGCTACTGGCTGCCGCTCGTCAACGGGCGCGCCGTGCCGGCGCGGGTGGCGCGCTGGTCGTTCGGGCTGATGTTCGGCGGCTTCAACCTGGCCTTCTTCCCGATGCACATCACCGGCCTGCTCGGCATGCCGCGCCGTGTCTACACGTATCCGTCCGGCTTGGGCTGGGAGCTGCTGAACATGCTGTCCACGGTCGGCGCCTTCATCTTCGCCGCCGGCGTCGCGCTGTTCTTCGGCGGCATGGTGCGCGCACTGATGAAAAAGGAAAAGGATCCCGGCAACCCGTGGAACGCCGGCACGCTGGAATGGCTGCCGTCGGAATCCTATGCCACGCGCAGCATCCCCCAGGTGGATTCGGCCGACCCGTTGTGGACCAACCCCGGCATCATGCGCGAAGTAGAGCAGGGCGCGCACTGGCTGCCCGGCACCGTCACCGGCAAGCGCGAGACGATCGTCACCTCGCCGGTCGGCGCCAGGCTGCGCTACCTGCTGGTGCTGCCGACGGACGGCTGGACGCCGTTCCTGTCGGCCGCCGGCACGGCCGGCTTCTTCCTGCTGCTGACGGCGGAGCAGACGATGGCGGCATGGATCTGCGGCATCGTCGCGATCGTCACGCTGCTGGCATGGCTGTGGGAGCAGGACAGGCCCGCGCCTTGCCGCGAAGCCAAGGTCGGCGAGGATGCCGAGGGCAATGACGTCGTGCTGCCGGTCGGCGCCACCGGCGCCGCCAGCCATTCGTGGTGGGCGACGATCATCATGCTGATCGTTGACGCGGGTGTCTTCCTGTCCTTCCTGTTCACGTATGTGCACGTATCGATGCGGCTCGACGTGTGCCCGCCACCCGGTGCCCGGCTGCCGGCCTGGTGGATGCAGGGCCTGTCGTTCGCGCTGCTGCTGGGGGGCGGCGCACTGCTGGCCCTGGCCCGGCGGCGGCCGCTGGCAGCGCGGCAGGGGGTGCTGCGCTGGCTGCTCGGGGTGGCGATCGTGCTGGTCACGGCCGGCTTCGTGCTGGAACTCGCGGGTCAGCTGCAAAGCGGGCTCACTCCCACCAGCCATGCGTGGAGCGCGGCGGTTGCAGTGATGGTCGCCTACCAGGGCCTGCACGTGCTGCTGTGCGCCATCACCGGCATGTATGTCATCGCCCGTTCCTGGTGCCGTCACCTGACGCCGTACAGCCGCGGGTCGCTCGACAACACGGCGCTGATCTGGTACTACACCGTGCTGCAGGGTGCCGTCATCGGCATCGCGGTGCATGTCTGGCCGCGGCTGATGGGGTGAACATGGGCGACCACTTCTTCCGCAAGCTGTGGCAGGGCACCGCGCCGCTGGTGCTGTGGGCCAGCCATTTCTTCTTCTGCTACCTGTACGCGGCCAGCGGCTGCCGGCGCGAGACGTGGGCCGTGCTGCTTGGTGCCACGCTGCTGGCGCTGGCCGGTGCCGGCTGGCTCGCGTGGAAGGCGTGGCGCGGAGGTGGGGAGGCGTCGCTCGGCGTGCTGCATATGGCACGCCTTGGCGGCGCCATCCTGGCGCTCGCCGCAATCGCGTGGAGTGCGATGCCGCTGCTGGTCTTCGGGCGCTGTGGCTGAAGCTCCGTGGCTGGGCGATGCAGGCCGGCGCTCGGCGCCGGAGCGTGGTCAGAACGAATAGACGAGTGTCAGCGATGTCTGCGTATCGGTGTTCTTCTTCTCGACCGGCACGTTCGAATCGTTGCGTGCACTGAAGGCAGCCTTCATCTGCATGGTGCCGTTGATCTTGGCTTGCAACGCCGTCTCGGCCACGGAATGCGTGTTCGACGTGCCCCGCTCGACGGCGACCGTCTGCGTGAACAGGGCCGCATCGCTGATCTGCCAGCGCATGTTCGCGGCGCCGCGCACGGTGACGCCATCTTCTTCCTCGCCGGTGGCGCGCACGCCGGAGAAATAGCCCGGGCCCAGTTCCACTTCGACGATCTTGTCGTCCGACTTCAGCAGCCGCTTGGCGCGGCCCACCGAGACCGATGAATAGCGCGAGTAGGCGCCGAACCGGTCATCGACGTGGGAACCCAGCACGAACAGGCGCTCGCCTTCTTCCATCAGCTTGTAGGCGGCGCGGGCGGACAACGCGAAGCGCTCCGCCGAACGCACGTATTTCTTGTTGCCGTTGTTGGTCTGGGTCTGGTCTTCCTTGAAGAAGCCCGAGAGGATGTACTGGTTGCTCCAGTCCTCCAGCTCCTGCCGCGCATCGATCTTGCCGGTGACGGAAGTACCGGTCGTGTTGCCGGACGTGGTGATGGCGCCCAGTTCGGCGGACGTGTTCCAGGTGCGTTCTTCGATCGTGTCGGCGCCGAACGCTGCGCCATGCCCGAGGGCCATCGCGAGGATGAGGACAGAACGTAAAGTCATTGGCTGTCTGTGGCTCGTAAAACGGTGGGGACCCGCATTGTACCCCAGCTGTGCCTCCGCTGCCGCATGCACCATTGTAATAAAGGCACGGATGTTGCCTACCGTACGGAACGATGCGGCCCGTGCTGCCATAGTGCCTGCACATTGAGGAGTCGCGATGAAACCCGAAGAACTGGTCACCGATCCCCCGCTGGCGGCGCGCGCGGCGGGGCTGCGCTATGTCAGCGACAGCAAGCCGGGCCTGTCCCGCATCGCCGCCGATGGCGGTTTTCGCTATGTCGACGCGCACGGCGGCCCGGTCGACGACGACGCCACGCTGGCCCGCATCAAGGCATTGGCCATCCCGCCCGCATGGACCGATGTGTGGATCTGCGCGCAGGCCAACGGGCACCTGCAGGCCACCGGCCGCGATGTGCGGGGGCGCAAGCAGTACCGCTACCACGCCCGCTGGCGCAGCGTGCGCGACGAAGTGAAATACGAGCGCATGATCGCGTTCGGCCAGGCGCTCCCAAGCATTCGCCAGGCGGTCGAGGCGGCACTGAAGCTGCCTGGCCTGCCGCGCGAAAAGGTGCTGGCCACCGTCGTCTACCTGCTCGAGCACACGATGATGCGTATCGGTAATGAGGAGTATGCCAAGGAAAACAAGTCGTTCGGCCTGACGACGCTGCGCAACCGTCACGTGCGCATCGATGGCCGCGAAGTGGAATTCCGCTTCCGGGGCAAGAGCGGCGTTTTCCACGACGTGAAGGTGGCCGACCGCCGCCTTGCCCGCATCATCGAACGGATGCGCGACCTGCCGGGACAGGAACTGTTCCAGTACGTGGACGACGATGGCACGACCCATTCCATCGACTCGTCGGACGTCAATGACTGGTTGCGCACCGTCACCGGGGAGGATTACACGGCAAAGGATTTCCGCACCTGGTCGGGCACCGTGCTGGCCGCGCTGGCCCTGCAGGCATTCGAGAAATTCGATTCCGAAACGCAGGCCAAGAAAAACGTGGTCCGGGCCATCGAGTCGGTGGCAATGAAGCTCGGCAATACGCCATCCGTCTGCCGCAAGTGCTACGTGCATCCGGCCGTACTGGAAGCCTACATGGACGGCGCCGAACTGGCCGCGCTGCGCGCCCGCGCCGAGGAGGAGTTCAGCAAGGATCTGCATGCGCTGCAGCCGGAGGAAGCGGCCGTGCTGGCGCTGCTGCAGGAACGGCTGGCGAAAGCGGCGAAGGATATCGAGACGGCTCAGGCGCGGAAAAAGGGCAGGCGCAGTGCGCCGAGAAAGGGCGCGCGGGTACTGGCCGTGGCTGCCTGATCGGCCACCGCCCCGCCTGGCCACCGCCCGGTCACCGCTTCGCTTCAAACGATTTCTTCAGTCCCTCGATGGCGAATCTCTGCGCATCGAGCGCTTTCGGCACCGCCGCGCCCATGCCGAAGAATTCGTGCGTCACGCCGTCGAACTCCCGGTAGTCGACCCTCACCCCATCCTTCTTCAGCCGCTCCGCATACGACGCGCCCTCGCTGGCCAGCGGATCGATCTCCGCCGTGATCACGGTGGCCGGCGGCAGTCCCTTCAGCGTGTCCGCCTTCAGCGGCAGCGCATGGGGGTGCTGCGGGTCCGCGCCATAGTGCTTGAAGAACCACTGCATCATGGCCTTGTTCAGCGGTTTTGCGTTGGCATTGCGCTGGTAGGAAGGGGTGCTCATGTCATCGCTCACGACCGGGTAGATCAGCAGCTGGTGCACGGGCGCCGTCACCCCCTTGTCGCGCGCCATCAGCGACACGACGGCCGCAAGGTTGCCGCCCGCGCTTTCGCCGGCGACCGCAATGCGGCCGGGATCGCCGCCCAGCTCGCCGGCGTGGGCCTGCACCCATTGCCACGCGGCGAAGGCGTCTTCCGGGGCGGCCGGGAACCTGTGCTCCGGCGCCTGGCGGTAGTCGACCGAGACGACGACCGCTTTCGCGCCGGCGGCGATCGCCCTGATCGACGGCTCATAGGTCCTGGTATCGGCAATCACAAAGCCGCCGCCGTGGAAGTACACGACGACGGGGAAGGGCCCCTTGCCGGGCGGCGTGTAGACGGCCAGCGGAATCCTGCCACCGGCACCTTCGATGTCCAGCTGCTTTACCGTCACGCCGTCCTTCTGCGCGGGCATCGCGTCGTCCTTCATCACCTTTGCCGCGGCATCCGCTGCGGTGGGCTGCCGGCGGGCTTCCTGCGGCGTGAGTGTCTCGACCGGTTTGCCACCCAGCGCGGCCAGCGCTTCGAGCACTCTCTGCATGCGCGGCTCCGCCTTCGGCGGTTCTGCGCTGTCGAGGGCAAAGGCGGTCGTGGTGGCGACCAGGGTGGCGATGGCCAGGGACATGGCATGGATCTTCATGGAGGTTTTCCTGTGTGCTTGTGTTGCCGCCAGCTTCATCGAGCTTGCCGATGCCCTCCGTGCGCCAGGTCACCCTGGAAAGGCCGCTCACCCGGCAACCGCGGCGGCATGTTCGCCACTGCACACATCAGCTGGCACACGGCACACGCGAGCAGCGATCCGACCGCGCCATGCGGCGTCCTCCTACGGCCGGCCATGCCTGACCGTGACAGAATCGGCGCACCGATAAATTGAATGGAGCACGTCATGAAGATGAACTCTGCATTGATGGTGGCCGCCTTGCTGGCCGCCTCCGCCGCCACCGCGCAAACCGTCACCACGCCCGCCGCCGGCGGCCAGGTGAACACGGGCGTGAACACCGGTGTGAACTCGAGCGTCAATCGCGGCGCGGGACCTCTGCCGGCAACCACCCGCAGCGCGCCCGGCCCGGCGCCGGTGAACGGCGTCACGTCGCCCACGACCGGCACCATCGGGACCCCGGGCGTCACGGCACCGCTGGGGACGATCGGGAACACCACGAGCGGTGCCACGATGTCGCAGGGGCAGACCGGTTCGTCGGCCACGACGATCGGCCCGTCGAGCGTGCCCAATGTGACCGGCGCGCCGGGCACGATGAGTGCAACCGGCACGGTGAACCCGACGGGCACGCCGGCAGCCAGGACCGCGACCGGCACCGTCAACAGCGCCACCCCGGCCGGCACCAACCGCTCGGCCACCACACGCGGCACGCGGGGTTCGCAGGCGGGCGGTACCACGTCCGGCACTTCCGCCACGGGCGCCACCGGCAGCGGCATGACCACCGGTACCAGCGGCACCACCACGGGCACGTCCGGCACCGCCACGGGTACATCCGGCACGACGACGGGTACATCCGGCACGACCACGGGTACTTCGGGCACGACCGGCATGGGGACGGGCACGTCCGGCACCACGACCGGTACCTCCGGAACGGGCGGCACGACCCGGTGAGCGGCGCCAGGACCTGCGAGGCGCTGGTGATCGGCGGTGGGCCCGGCGGGCTCACCGCTGCCGTCTACCTGCGCCGCTTCCGCCGCGACGTGATCGTTGCGGACAAGGGCCACAGCCGCCTGTCGCTGATCCCAATCAGCCATAACTATCCCGGTTTTCCCGGCGGCGTGCCGGGCCATGAGCTGCTCGGTCGCCTGCGCCAGCAGCTCGACTGCTATGGCGGCACTGTCGACGATATCGAGATCACAGCGCTGGACAAGGAGGACGACGTGTTCGTCGCCCGCCACGACGGCGGTGAAATCCGCACGCCCGTCGTGGTGCTGGCGACCGGTGTCGCCGATGCCGGCCTGCCCGTCGAGGGCTGGGTGGATGCCGTGGCGGCGGGCGCGGTGCGCCTGTGCCCCGTGTGCGACGGCTACGATATCCTTGACAAGCGCGTGGCGGTCGCCTCGCAGCCGTACAACCGCACCGGGCATGCATTGTTCATGCGTACGTTCTCATGCGACGTGACGCTGTTCGAGCGGGAAGCCGGCATGCCGCTGACGCCTGAAGAGGCCGAAAGACTGCGCGTTGCGGGCGTGCGCTACGTGGCTTCGCCGCTGAAGGGCGTGACGCTGACGGATGCGATGGAGCCGGTGCTGCATACCGAGGATGGCGAAGACCACCGGTTCGACGTGTTTTATCCGATGCTGGGCGAAAAGGCCCGGTCCGGCCTGGCGCAGGGGCTCGGCGCGAAATGCGGCGAATGCGAGAAGGTGATCGTGGACGATCACCAGCGTACCACCGTACCGGGGCTGTATGCCGTCGGCGACGTGGTCCTTGGCCTGAACCAGATCAGCGTGGCGATCGGGCAGGCGGCAATCGCCGCCACGGCGATCCATAATGCCCTGCCCTGGCAATTCCGGCGGCGCGAATAAGGCACCGCGGACACTGCACGGTAACGTGCCAAAGAAAACGGCGGCCATTGGCCGCCGTTTCTGTTTCAAAAAGGGAGCGGGGCTCCCTTCCTGTTCCTTACTCCGCTTTTGCCGCGGCCTGCACCGAGGCCGATGCGGGAGCGACCTGGTATGCCGCCGCAGCGACACCACCCATCATGCTGCCGACCTTCGGCGCCGTCACCGGCGTGCGCAGCGGGTTGACGTTCGGCGCGGCATGCGGCTGCTCGTACAGCATTTCCGGTGCGGTCAGGCGCTCGAACTTGCGCGCTGGCGTGGTGGACTCGAGCAGGTCGCGCATTTGCGACGCCGTGTTTTCCCACGAGGTCTTGGCCACCACGTCGCGCATCTTGCGCGCCATTGCCGCGGTCTGTTCCGGCGTCTGTGCCAGCGCCGCTTCGACATGGGCCACGAATTCCTCGGCCGTGTGGCCGATTGCCACCACGTGCGAATACGGCTGTTCCACGTCGCGGATCGGCGTCGACACGATCGGCAGTTCGGCGGCCATGTATTCCAGCACCTTGGTCGGGCTGATGAACTTGGTGGCCTCGTTGATGGCGAACGGCATCAGGCAGACATCCCAGCCGGCCAGGAATTTCGGCAGGTCGTCATAGCCGCGCTGGCCCATGTAGTGGATGTTCGCGCGCTGCGGCAGGTGCGCCGGGTCGATCTTCACGACCGGGCCCACCAGCACGATCTGCCAGTCGGGGTTGGCATCGGCGATCTTGGCGGTCAGCTCGGTATCGAAGCGCTCGTCGATCACACCATAGAAGCCCAGGCGCGGATGCGGGATATGGGCCTGGTCCGGATGGCTCGCTTCGCGTTCCAGCGCATGGGCGAAGTGTTGCGCGTCGACCGAGCTGGAGAAGCAATGGGCATTCGAGTGGCGGTTCTTCTTGGCTTCGTACAGGCTCGGGCCGCCCGTGAATACGATGTCGGCGATATTGAGCAGTGCCGTTTCGCGCTGCAGCAGCTGGCGCGGCGGATTCTTGAAGGCGGACAGTTCATCCATGCAGTCGTACACGACGAGGCTTGCATGCAGCTGCGGCAGCAGCGGCAGCGCCATCGGCGTGTAGAACCACACGATCGGATCCTCGCCTTCCGGTACCAGCTTGGCCACCATCGGCTGCACCAGCGGAATCTGGTCGTCGTGGAAGCCGTGCTGCTGCACCGGCGTGTGCGGCTGGCACACGGTGATGTTCGGGGCCGGCTGCCACGTCTTCATGAAGCTTTCGCCCTGGTGGTGAATGGGCTCTTCCACCAGCACGATCTTGTAATGTTTGGCCAGGCGGGTCAGCAGGTGCTGTGGACGCTGAAAGACGAAGTCCCAACGCAGATGGCAGAACACGATAATGGTCGACATGGTTTCTCCCTTGCCCGTAACGGGTCGTTAATTGTGAGTCGTGAATTGTGGTGCTGCTAACTGTCGCCCGTCTCGCGAAGACGGGCGGAAATCCTGAGGCGATCAGACCGGTTCAGGCGGGTCCTGCGCGACAAGCTGGACGCTGCGGGTGGCCGCGCTGATCTTTTCGAACGGGATCTTCGGCGTGCGGTCCGCGTTCAACAGCCCGTTTGCTTCCTGGTACGTATCGGCAAACTGCGTGTAGCAGAAGCCGGAAAACATCTGCGTCTCGTTCACCACCTTCAGCAGGGCGGTGTATTGCTCGTAGAACGCATCGGCCGTCATTGCCCGCGAGTAGCCCCACGTGTCGATGTCGGGCGCCGATGTGTCGAAGGCGATACCGCCGAATTCCGTCAGCACGATCGGCTGGCCGCGGTGCGGGAAGCCGTCCAGCGTCAGGATGCGGCCGCCTGGACGCCGCTGGTCGAACAGCGTGCGGGCCGGATCGCTGACCTCGTAGCGCGCCTTGATGCGCTGCGGATCGCTGTCGTAATCGTGGATGCCGAGTATATCGGTGGCCGAAGCCTCCCATCCATCGTTGCCGATCACGGGCCGCGTCGAATCCATCATGCGCGTCATGTGATACAGCGCTTCGACGGCATTGCGATGCGCCTGCATCGACGTCAGGTTCGGCACGCCCCACGATTCGTTGAACGGTACCCACACGATCACGCAGGGGTGGCTGTAATCCCGCTCGATCGCTTCCTGCCACTCCTTGATCAGGCGCGTCATCGACTTCGGGCTGAACGAATACGCCGACGGCATTTCTTCCCACACCATCAGGCCCAGCTTGTCGGCCCAGTACAGGTAGCGCGGATCCTCGATCTTCTGGTGCTTGCGCACGCCATTGAAGCCCATCAGCTTGGCGAGTTCGACATCGCGTTTCAACGCCGCATCGTTCGGCGCCGTGATGCCGCTGTCAGGCCAGTAGCCCTGGTCCAGCACCAGGCGCAGCGGGTAGGGCCTGCCATTGAGCATGAACCGGTCCCGGTTGATGGCCACCGATCGCAGCGCTGTATAGGATCGTACCGTTTCCAGCTCGATGCCGTCGCACCGCAGGGTCAGTTCGACATCGAGCAGCGTCGGCTTTTCCGGGCTCCACAGCAGGTCGTTTCGGGAATCGTCGATGCCGGGGTCGGAAATGGCGATCTTGCGGTGCGCCTCCTGGCCCATCAGCTTGTATTCGTCGTCGGCCAGCAGCACTTCGCCGTGCCACAGCTTTACTTCGACCGTCAGCTTTTCGCGGCGGTCGCCCGCGGCCTGGATGTCGCAGCCGATCTCGAAGCCGTCGAAGTGGGGCGTCCACCGGATGCCCTTCAGGTAGGTGGCGGGCACCTGTTCCAGCCAGACGGTCTGCCAGATGCCGGTGGTGCGCGGATACCAGATCGAGTGCGGCTCGAGCTGCCAGTCCTGCTTGCCGCGCGGCTTGGCCAGATCATGCGGATCGTCTTCCGCGCGCAGCACGATCACCTGGCGCTGACCTTCGACGAGCGCATCGGTGATGTCGGCGCAGAACGACGTGTGGCCGCCCTGGTGCGTGCACACGAGCCGGTCATTGACCCAGACCCTGGCTTCATAGTCGACGGCGCCGAAATGCAGGATCGTGCGTTCGCCGCGGTCCTGCATGTCGAATTCCAGGCGATACCACGCCACGGTATGGAAACCCGTGTCGTGAATGCCGGAGAGCTTCGTCTCCGGCGCATACGGCACCTGGATCTGCTGCGTCCACTCGATGCCCTCGTCGGGGCGACAGTAACGCCGGTCGTCGTCGTAGGCGAACTGCCAGGTGCCGTTCAGGTTCTGCCACTTGTCGCGCACCAGCTGCGGTCGCGGATATTCGAAGTCACTCATGGGATCCTCTTTTAGTTATCGGGCCATTATTCGATATTGACATCGGGGTCCTGGCATCCAGGGATGCGGGAATCAGCAGCGTCGCGGCGGCGCCGGCGGCGTTTACTCTCGTTACGGCGCGCCGTCCCGCGGCAGCGGCCATGCCGACAGGGCACGAGGCCACGCGGGCGCCGCCGGAGCCGGCGCCGTCGCGCAGCTTCGCTACGGCCAATATGCGCCCATCGTTGTCGTTGGTAGGTTTGCCCGGCTGGTTCACGGAGCGTGATGCCCGGGCATGGACCGCCGGTTGCGGTCCGGAGTATGCTTCCAGATTCCGTGGTGCCGTGCTCACACGGCCTCCCGCGTAACGCTGGACGGCACATCCGGCTGCCCGGCGTGCGCGCTTGCGTCATGCAGCACATGAATGTGCGTGGGGAGGGTCATGTGACAGGTTCCGTTCTCTCTGGCTTCGAGTGGACATCCTATCAAGTATTGACCTCCCTACAAGTCAATTCCGCGCAGCAAGAGCCAGCTTTTTCGGCTCATCAGTTCGTAACTATTGGTTACCACACGGGGCGCAGCGCCGGCGCTATGGGAGGACACCAACCAGTGGTTACAGCGATGTAGGACTAGTCTGGCAATGAACCTAGTTGCGAGCTGACACTGCGAAAGCAACTTTTCGCAGTGCCAGCAGCGTTTATGCGCCCAGCCAGGTGTATTTGAAGAGGAAAACGAGGGCGATCACCCAGACCACGGCCTTGACTTCGCGCACGCGGCCCGTCAGCAGCTTCAGTGCGGCGTAGGTGATGAAGCCGAAAGCGATGCCGTGGGCGATCGAATAGGTGAAGGGAATCAGCAGCGCGGTGACGGCGGCGGGAATGCTTTCCGTGCTTTCATTCCATTCCACGTCCGCCAGGTCGCGCAGCATCAGGCACGATACGAACAGCAGCGCCGGTGCGGTGGCGTAGGCGGGCACCACGCTGGCCAGCGGCGAGATGAACAGCGCTGCCAGGAACAGCAAGGCCACCACGACGGCTGTCAGGCCCGTGCGGCCGCCGGCCTGCACGCCGGCTGCGCTCTCCACATAGGCCGTGGTGCTCGAGGTGCCCATGACGGAACCGACGACGATCGCCGTGCTGTCCGCCATCAGCGCGCGGTTCAGGCGCTCCATCTTGCCTTCGACGAGCAGGCCGGCGCGGGCGGCCACGCCCATCAGCGTGCCGGTGGCATCGAACAGTTCGACGAGGAAGAACACCAGCACCACGTTCAGGATGCCGGTACCGAACGCCCCGCCGATATCGAGCTGGGCGAACGTGGGCGCCAGCGAAGGCGGCGGCGAAAAGATGCCCTGGAAGGTATTGCCGCCGAAGAAGAACGACATGACGGTCACGACGACGATGCCGATGAGGATCGCGCCCTTCACGCGCAGCCGGTCCAGCGCGACGATCAGCAGGAAGCCCACGATGGCCATCAGGGCGGGTGCCTTGTGCAGGTCGCCCACCGTAACCATCGTCGCGGCGTTGGCCGTCACGATGCCGGCGCTCTTCAGCGCGATCAGGCCGAGGAACAGCCCGAGGCCCACGGTGATGGCCGTGCGCAGCGACGCGGGAATGCCCTTGACGATCATTTCCCGCAACCCGAAGATCGAAATGAAGAGGAACAGGCAGCCGGAAATGAACACGGCACCCAGCGCCGTCTGCCATGGCACGCCCATGCCGAGCACGACCGCATACGCGAAATAGGCGTTCAGGCCCATGCCCGGCGCCATGCCGATCGGGTAGTTCGCATACAGGCCCATGATGAGCGTGCCGAGCGCGGCCGCCAGGCAGGTGGCGACGAACACGGCTTCCTTCGGCACCCCGGCATCGCCGAGGATCGCCGGATTGACGAAGATGATGTAGGCCATCGTCAGGAACGTCGTGATCCCGGCCACCACTTCGGTGCGGACGTCCGTTCCGGCTTCCTTCAGTTTGAACAGTTTTTCAGCAATCGACACGTCGAGCTCTCCCGAATTGTTATGTTGTCCGCGAAGCATACCACCGGGGTTCGATCAGCAAGTCATCTGCGAGGTGATATAGCAATAAGTGTTGCATAGTTATAATAACGTCATGGTTTTGTGACGCATCGGGTGTGCGGCGACGCCTGCGGCTGCGCCAGCCGTCAGCCGTCAGCGGCGAGCCGCGAGTCGCCAGCCATCCTTCGACCAGCGCAGCGTGTGCGTCAGGCGCAGCGCATCGAGCAGCCGGTTGTCATGCGACACGATCGCGAAAGCGCCCGGCCAGGCCAGCAGCGCCGCCTCGAGCGCCGCGAGGGCAGGCAGGTCGAGATGGTTGCCGGGCTCGTCCAGGAGTAGCAGCTGTGCTGGCGTACGCCCCCACAGCGCGCAGGCTAGCGCCGCCTTGACGCGTTCACCGCCGGACAGCGCACCGGCCGCCACGCCGAGCCGCGTCGCCTCGAGTCCCAGCAGGGCGAGCCGGCTGCGCAGTGCGCCTTCGGCCAGCGGGCTGTCCAGCTGGCGCAGCCGGTCCAGCAACGTCGAGGCGGGCGGCAGCAGGGCCTCCGCTCCCTGGTCGAGCCAGGCGGTCGACACCGGCGTCGCGCACCGGCCGGCGCAAGGCGGCAGGACGCCCGCCAGCATCTTCAGCAGCGTGCTCTTGCCGCAGCCGTTGGGGCCGGTGATCGCCAGTCGCACGGGACCCGCAAGGACCAGGTCGAGCGGGCGCGCCCCAGCCGGCATGGGGGGCACCGCGCCTTCGCAGGCGATGACGACCCGGCCGGCCGGCACGGCGGCGTCGCCCAGCAACAGCGCGGGCAGCGCCGCATCGACGCCGGCCGCCGCCGCCTTCTGCACCGCATCCCGTACCGCTTCGTCGAGCGATGCGCGTGTCGTCTCCGCCAGCCGGACTTGCCGGCCGGCGCTGGCCTGTGCGCTGGCCTTGCGCCGGCCCAGCAGGACTGCGGCCTGGTTTTCTTCCCGTGCGGCGCGGTTTCCCCGGGCCGCACGGGCGTGGCGGGCATCGTGCGCGTCGCGCAGCTGCCGCAATCCGGCGTGCCGCGTCGCGCGCACGTGATCCAGCGCGGCCTGCGCGGCGGCGGCCTGCTCCGCGCGCCGTGCCTGGTAATGCGTGAAATTGCCGCCATACGCGTGCAGGCCCCGTTCATCCAGCTCGACGATGGCATCCATCGTGTCGAGCAGCTCACGATCATGGCTGATGGCGATGACCTGGCCCGGCCACGCGGCAAGGCGCGCATGCAGCCACGCGCGGCCCTCGCGGTCGAGATGGTTCGTCGGTTCGTCCAGTACCAGCACGTCGCGGCCGGACAGGAATGCGCCGGCCAGCGCGATGCGCGCGAGCTCGCCGCCGGACAGGCCCGCGGCAGGCGCGCCGTCGTGCAGCTGCGGCAGGCCCGCGGCGGCCAGTGCCAGGGCGAAATCGGTCGTCACGGTCCAGTGACCGTCGAGCACGGCCAGGTCGTCCGGTGTGCCGCCGCCGCTGGCCAGCCGCGCCGACGCGGCAAACAAGCGGCCGAGGCCGGCCACGTCCGCCACGGTGGCCTGCGGACCGGCGTCGACCCGCTGGGGCAGGTAGTGGATCGTGCCGTGGGCTGCCGCGCGGCCCCTGTCGGGCGCCAGCAGGCCGGCCATCACGCGGGCCAGCAGGCTCTTGCCGACGCCGTTGCGGCCCACCAGCCCGTTGCGGCGCGCCGCGAACGTGAACGTGAGGTCGTCGAACAGCGTGCGCCCGCCGGGCAGGCGCAGCGTGACGCGGTGCAGGGCGATGAACGAGGATGTGCAGGGCGCCGCCGGTGCGGCGGCAGGATGTCGGGCCATGAGGAGCTTTCGGAACGCGTGGTCGGTCCGGCCGGGGAAGGGCGCGGCGCTTGGCGGTGCGAAGGCTCAGATGGTCATTTGGGGGGAGTGCTCCTGGTGCGGTCCTGCCTGCCGTCGGCACGGCAGGCAGGGCAAGTTTAGCGGATCCGTGCGCCGTGTCAATCCAGGCCGAGGGCGCGGGCAACGTCGTCCCAGGCCACCAGCTTGAAGTTCTGCGGCCCGTCCGGCATGCGCTTGTAGCCATCCTGCACGACCAGCATGCCGCGTGCATGGGGCCCGCCCAGGTTCGCCGACGTCACTTCGAGGCCATCCGTCTCGGAAGCGCCGTCGATGCCGGCGTCCACGTTGACGCCGATCCGGAAGGCGCCGCGCACCCGATACGGCGGCGCGGCATCGAGCACCACGTAGCTGTCGTTGCCCTGGCTGGACACGACCACGTAGCTTTGCCGGGCGCCGCGGTACACGCCGATGCCTTCAACATCGGCGCGCAGCAGGCCGCCGGCCGCAAGCACCATCGACAGGCGCGGTTCCCGTGCCGCATCGGCGCTGGTCACCCACAGGCCGCGCCGCTCCTCGCCCACGAACAGCTGGCCGCTGGCCTCGTCGACCACGCAGCCTTCCGGCTGGGTTTCGGTGCGGAAGCGCCGCACGACGCGCGCGGTGAAGGCGCCATCGGCGCGGCCGATCCGGTAGTGCAGGTAGCGGCCATCCTTGTCGTTGACGAAGGCATCGAGGCCGCCGCCCACCGGGCGCGCCACGCAGGCGCCATAGATCTCGTCGAGTTCCGTCGGCAGCCGCGCCGCTTCGGTCACGGTGCCGTCGGGCGCGATCGAAAACAGCACCATCACGTTGTCGTCGCGCTGCGTGGCCAGCGCCAGGTCGAAGCGTTCGGCGCCAAAGGCGACATCCTGGCGCACGTCGACGTTGTTCAGCCGCCCCGACTCCAGCAACTGGCGCTGCCGGCCCTGCAGGTCGTATACGAGCAGGCCCTGCTTCTTGTTCGTGCCGAGCACCCGCGAGGCAGCCGGGTCGACGGGGTGCCGCCAGATCGCCGGATCGTCGGCTGCGTCGCCGGCGCGTGCCACCGGGTCCGTCTGCGCGCGGGCCGTCACCACCGGCAGCGGCGCCACGGGCGCTGCGGCCTTCATGGCCAGTGCGACGGTGCGCCAGTCCTTGCCGCCATACGCCAGCAACCGCCCCGTGCCATCGACGGCGAGGTTGTCGATGTCCGCGCCGGCCACCGCGACGGGCGACCAGCCGGTGGCGGTGCGGCGCCAGGCGTGCAGCGCGCCGTTCCCGTCGGTGGCGGCAACGCCGCCCGGCAGTACGGCCAGCGCCTGCGCGCCACCGGCCAGTTTGCCGAACGGCGGCGCCAGGCCGACAGCCCGCCGCGCCGGCGCACCTTCGGCATCGGCGCGGTAGGCCCACACGCCGGACCCCTCTTCGGCCACGTACAGCGTGCCGTCGGCGTCGTCGACCCGGCAATGCTGCACATGCGGCGGCAGGGCGAGCCGGCGCACGCGCTGCGGCGCTGCGCCATCGAGCAGCCACTGCTCGGCCTGGCCATCCTTGCCGACCAGGAAAGCGTGGGTGAGCCGTTGGGCGTCGCGGTACAGGCAGGCGGCCTCGATGCCGTAGCCCGTTTCGGGCAGCGGCGGCAGGGCGGCCAGCGTGCCGGCACGGCCGTCGACTCGCAGTGGAATGGCCCGTTCCGCATTGGCATCGATGACGATCGCCAGTGCCGCGCCGTGCGGCCCGGTGCGCACGTCGAGCTGGCGCCCGCGCACGGCCACGCTGGCCCGCCCGGTGCCCGCCGCGTCGACCAGGCGCACCGCGTTCTTTTCCAGCACCAGCCAGCCGCCGGGCAGCGGCGCCAGGTCGCGCGCGCCGGCCACGGCCGGTGGCAGGGGGCCGCGCCGGCAGGGGCCGCTAGCGCGGCCAGCAGCGACAGCATTGAAAGGTTTTTCATCAGAACAGGCTCGCTTTCAGGCCGATCTTGAACGTGCGGCCATATTGTTCGTACTGGACGTTGCGTGACTTGACGCCCTGGTACACATAGTATTTTTCATTGTTCAGGTTACTAGCTTCGAACGACAGCTGCCAGCGGCGGTCGATCTGCCACGACAGCGAGAAATCGAGCTGCGTCTGGCTGTCCACGATCCGGTCTCCACTCGCATCGAGCACATCGTCGCCCAGTTCCAGCAGGTAGGGCGACTTGTGGTTGACGGCCAGGCGCGTGCTCAGCGGTCCGTGTTCGTAGCCGATCATCGCGTTCGCCACCCGGCTCGACTGGCCAGGCAGGCGGATGGCGCGGCCGGCGCGGCGCCCGGCCTCCTCGTCGAAGCTGTCGATGCCGGCGCGCGAATGCGTCAGCGCGCCATTGAGGCCCACCAGCAGGCCGTTGAACGGTGCGGGCAGCATGCGCAGCGGCTGCTGCCACGCCAGTTCGATGCCTCGCACCTTGGCGCTGTCGCCATTGGCGTACGACGTGGCCGTGGTGTAGCCGGTCCATCGTCCGCTGCCGGCCAGGTTGGTCGCGTACGTGAAGTTGGCGATGTCCTTGTGGAAGACGTAGGCCGACATCGTGCCGTCGTTGCCCAGCACCCGTTCGATGCCCAGGTCGAGGTTGTGGGATTTCAAAGGGGCCAGGTCGGGATTGCCGATCGTGGCTTCCGTCGCGCTGTCCAGGCTGATGCCGGGCGCGAGCTGGCTGAAGTTGGCGCGCACCACGCTGTTGCTCCACGCGGCGCGCACCGTGGTGGCGCGATCAAGGTCGTAGCGGGCCTGCAGCGTCGGCAGCCAGTTCGTGTAGGAACGGCCGGCGCGCCGCGCCGTGATCGATTCGCTTTCGTCTTCCAGGATCGCGATCTGCTGGCCTGCCGCCTTGAAGCGCGTGCGCTCGGCGCGCACCCCGGCCAGCAGCGACCAGGCACCGCGCGCCAGCGTGCCCTGGACATACGCGGCATCGATGTCCTCGACCAGGGCGAAATCGTCCAGTGCCGATTCGGCGGCCTGCCGCGCGCCGGCGCGGGGCAGGCTGGCGACACGGGCACGGATGGCTGCCGGATCGAGGGCCGCGCCGATCGGGCCGAACGCGTAGTCCAGCTGGTGCGTGCCGACAAAGGCGCTCATCGAGCGTGTACCCGCGCCCCAGTAGCTGGCGCTGGTGGCATTGCCGCTGTCATAGGCCCACTGGTCCGTGTCGTTGTCCTTGTCGCGCCGGCTGGCCTTGGCGCCGAATTTCACCGCGTAGCCGTCGTCGAATTCGCGGGCAAGGTCGAGGCGCAGCGCGTTCGCGCGGTCCTTTGCAAAGCTTCGCTGCAGCGTGATCGCGTTCAGGTTGTAGCTGGCCGGATCGAAGGCGGCCGCCGGTGCAATGAGGCGCGGCGCCATCGTATTGGCAAAGCCGATGCCGGCGAAGCTGCCGCGAAAGCGCGCATCGTTGATCGATTCCGGCG
Organism: Pseudoduganella lutea; assembly: GCF_004209755.1. Lineage (NCBI taxonomy): Bacteria > Pseudomonadati > Pseudomonadota > Betaproteobacteria > Burkholderiales > Oxalobacteraceae > Pseudoduganella > Pseudoduganella lutea. The sequence goes on from NZ_CP035913.1 coordinate 6,413,045, forward strand.
CGTCGTCGGTGGCGCGGCTTGCCGTTGCCTCGGCCTGCACGCGCCAGTCGCCGAAGCGGCGGTCGGCGCTCGCCGTGAGCGAGCGGATCTCCTGCGTGTACTTCCGCTGGCGCAGGCGGCGTTCCAGGCGTGCGTCGTCCGTCACGCCTTCGGCCAGGTCGTCGTTTTCCACATTGCCCACCGTGAGGCGGTCGCGCACTTCATCGTCCGAAAACCGGCTCACGAAGGCGCGCAACGCATAGCTGGAGGCCGCATCGGGACGCCAGTCCAGGTTCAGCGCGGCGGCACGGCGTTCGCGCACCGGCAGGTAGTCACGCAATTCGAAGCCTTCGAGCCGGTTGCCGCGCCACGCGCCGCCCGTTTCCACATTGTCGGAACCGAACTTGCGCTTTTCGCCCGACAGGCCGGCCGCCACGCCCAGCTTGCCGCCGGCGAAGCGCTGCGCCCAGAGCAGGTTCGCATTCGGGCTCTCGCGATGCGTGTTCGTATCGTGGCTCGCACCGGCGCCCAGCACGAGCAGCGCGCCGGGCAGGTCGAACGCAGACAGCGTTTTTACCTCCACGGTGCCGCCGAGCGAATTCGCATCCTGGTCGGGCGTCAGCGTTTTCGATACGTGCAGCGTGCGGATCAGGCCCGCAGGCAGCACGTCCAGGGCGACGGCGCGCGTGCCGGCCTCCGGCGACGGGACCAGCGCACCGTTGATGGTGACCGCGTTCAGGTCTGGTCCCAGGCCGCGCACGCTGACATAGCGCCCTTCGCCCTGGTCGCGCTGCACGGCCACGCCGGGCAGCCGGGCCAGCGCCTCGGCGGCGTTCCTGTCAGGCAGGCCGCCGATGCCGTCGCTGGAGACGACGCTGACGATGTTGTCGGCCTTTTCCTGGGCCGCGATGGCGTTGGCAAGGCTGGCGCGCTGGCCGGCGATGACGACCGTCGGGTCGCCGGCGGCGTGGACGCCCGTGGCGGCCAGCAGGCCCAGGGCGGGGATGGCGAGGTGTCGCATGGTGATGGAACCGATCCGGTGGTTGAGATTGCGGCGGATTCTAGGCATCCCGTATGACCGATCGGTGACAGGCGGCCCGCCGCGGGCCCGGTGCGGGTGCCGCGCTGGCCCGGATGAGCTCAATTGACCCGGCAGCCGCCGCAGGCGGCGCCGCGCAGGCCATGCAACCGGCGCGAAATCGCGGCCACCGGTGAGCCGATCGCACCCCGGGCAGGATTGCAACGTCCTGGCGCGGACTGCGCCAAGGCGTCATCACGTTGTCACAACGGCACGCTAAGGTGGCCGGTCATGAAAACCTTCCAGCACTGCGCGATCCAGTCCCGCGCCCTCGCCATCGCCTGCCTTGCCGGCACGGCCATCGCGCTCCTGTATGCCACCGTTGGCACGATCAAGCCGGCCGAATCGTGGAAATGGTTCGACGTGGCGAGCGAGGGCGGCACGGCGCTCGTCGCCGCGGCGTGGGGCCTGATCGTGCTGGGCAGCCGCCCCGACGGCCGCGTGACGCGGCTGCTCGCCGCCGGCTTCGCCGCCATCATGCTCGGCTCGTGGGCCGACTGCATGGATGAATTCCTCGCGATCGACAAGGCCGCGCTGTGGGATCACGGGCTCGAAGCGCTCGTCCCGGCGGGCATGGTCATCCTCACCATCGGCATGGTGTACTGGCGGCAGGAGCAGGCCAGCCTGACCGAGCACCTGAAGAAGCGCGAGCGGCTGTTCCGCGACCACCGCGCATTCGACCGGGTCACGCAACTGGCCGACGCCGGCTATCTGCGGCCCAGCTAGCGCGCGAACTGGCACGCGGCCAGGGCACGTGCGCGCTGGTGCTGCTCGACATCGACGGCTTCCACCGCATCAACCGCGAACATGGCCCGGCCGAGGGCGACCGGGTGCTGCAGGCCGTCAGCCACATGCTGCTGCTGAACCTGCGCAACGACGACCTGCTGTGCCGCTACGCGGGCGACCGGTTCGCGGTGCTGATGCCGGGCCTCGCCGACGCGGCGGCCGATGACGCGGCCCGGCACCTGTGCCGGATGGTGGCGGCGATGCGGCACTATGTCGACGGTAACGTCGACAGCGACCGCGTGTCGCTGTCGCTGCGCTACAGCTGCGCCCAGGCTGGCGGCGCGCCCGGCCGCACGCCGGACACGGTGCTGGCCGACCTGTGTCGGCAGGTGGACGCTTGACAGGTGGACGAGTGATCCAGTGGCGCGGGGCCGCCGAACCGTCGATCCCGGCGCGGCAGCAGCCTTTGCTGGTGCTTGAATATGCCCGCTCGCGCGATGTCGGCGAGGCGGCCCTCCTGCGCGGCATGGGGCTGGATGCGCTGGCGCCGGACGCGCTGGTGTCGCCTGCCCAGCACCTGCAACTGCTGTCGAACGCGCTGCGCGCGCTGGACAGCGCCGATACCAGTTTCATGCTGGGCCAGCTGCTGCTGCCCGGTCACGACGGCGCACCCAGCAATGCACTCGTGCAGGCACCGACCCTGCGCGACGCGCTGCTGATCCTGTGCCGCTGGCATGCGCGCCTGACACCGCTGCTGCGCCCCCGCCTGGAAACGTGGGACGGCATGGCCGCGCTGTACTGGGTCGACAGCCATGGCGCGCCCGGCCTGCGGCCGGCGCTGGTGGAAATGCATATGACGGCCGTCGTGGCGCTGTGCCGCTGGCTGGGCGGGGAGCGGATGCCGTGGCGCTTCTGCTTCAACCGTGCCGCGCCGCGTCACGTGGAGCAGCACCACGTCCATCTGGGCAGCGAGTTGCGCTTCGACTGCCACTTCGACGCCATGCTGATCGAGGCCGGATGGCTGGACCGGCCGTGGCCACGTGGCAGCGCGCTGGCCGCCGCGCTGGCGCTGCGCGCCGCCGAGGACGAGCCGGAGCGGCCGCCCGGACTGCTGGCCGCGCTGTACGACTACCTGCTGGAGCGGGTGCGCACGGCACCCGTGCTGGAACGCACGGCCGCCGATTTCGGCGTGAGCCCGGCCACGCTGAAACGGCAACTGGCGCGCCACGGCACGCATTTCCAGGCGGAGCTCGACGGCGTGCGCGCGCACGTCGCCTTGTGGATGTTCCATGCGCAGGGCGCCGACAACGATGCCGTGGCGCGCTATCTCGGATTTCACGATGCCGCCAATTTCCGGCGCTCGTTCAAGCGGTGGACGGGCGTGACGCCCTGGTTGCTGCGGACGGGGATGGCGGGGTAGGGTGGTCGCAGAGGCAAACCGGTGTCTGACACCATTTCCGGGAGATTCATCCGGAAATGGTGTCAGACACCGGTGTTCAGCAGCCAACAGCTAGAACATGCGTCGGTGTTGGCCGCGCTGGCTCACGCCACCAGCAATGCCGCCTGCTCGGCGATCCGCTGCGCGCTGGCGGGATCGCTTTCCCGCAATGCCTCGACGACCTCGTTGAGCGACGAGCCGCAGGCGAACACCATCACGTCGCCGGGCTGGCACAGCGACAGGCCGTGGCGCAGCGCTTCATGGCCGTTCAGACGGCTATGGATGACGGCCTCAGGCTTGCCGGCGGCACCGGCACCGCCCAGCATCAGCCGCACGCAGTCGCCGGCAGGCCGGCCGCGGTTGTTCGATTCATACACGACGATCTCGTCGAAGCCGCCCGCGCACGTCTCGCCGACGGCTTCGAGGTCCTGGTCGCGGCGGTCGCCCGGCGCGGTGACCACGCCGACCACGCGGCCTTTCGACAGGCCCCGCGCCATGCCCGACAGCGCCGCATACGCGGCCGGATTGTGCGCGTAATCGACGACGACGGTGACGCCATGCACGTCGAACACATTGCTGCGCAGCGGGTTGGTGCGGCCGTCCGACACGAACGTGCCCAGGCCCGATGCGATCTGCTCGGGCGCGAAGCCGGAAGCCAGCAGCGCCGCCGCGGCGGCAAGCCCGTTGGCGATGTTGTAGCGGGCATGGCCGCCGAGCGTGGACGGCATGTCCGCCGCGCGCAGCAGCGCCAGGTGGCGCGTGCCGTCCGCGACGATCAGTTCACCGTCCTGCAGGTAGGCACCCCGGCCACCGTTGTGCAGGTGCTTGAGCAGCACCGGATTGTCCGGGTCCAGCGCGAAGAACAGCACCTCGAGCCTGTCGGCAAGCCGGCTGGCCATGCGCACGCAATGGCGGTCTTCCGCGTTGAGCACGACGCAGCGCGACGCCGCGCTGGCCACGACACCCTTCACGCGCGCCAGGTCCTCCACGGTGTTCACGCCGTCCAGCCCCAGGTGGTCGGCGCTGATGTTCAGCACCACGGCCACGTCGCAGCGGTCGAACGCCAGGCCGCGCTTGAGGATGCCGCCGCGCGCCGTTTCCAGCACGGCGAAGTCCACCGTGGGATCGGTCAGCACGGTGCGCGCCGACCAGTAGCCGCTGCAGTCGCCGCTGACGATGCGGCGGCCGTCGATATACACGCCCTCGGTCGTCGTCACGCCCGTGCGCAGGCCGGCCGCGCGCACGCAGTGCGCCGCCATCAGCGTGGTCGTGGTCTTGCCGTTCGTGCCGGTGATCGCGATGACGGGAATGCGGCCATTGTCGCCGCCATACATCGCCTCGACGATGGCGTCGCCCGCGTCGCGCGGCGTGCCGGCCACGGGGTACTGGTGCATGCGGATCCCCGGCGCCGCGTTCACTTCGATGATCGCGCCACCCTGTTCGGCCAGCGGCCGGGCGATGTCGCGGCAGACCAGGTCGATGCCGGCCACGTCCAGGCCGATCTTGCGCGCCGCGCGCACGCAGGTGGCGCGCGTCTCGGCGGGCAGCAGGTCCGTCACGTCCTCGGCGGTGCCGCCGGTGGACAGGTTGGCATTGCCGCGCAACAGGACGGGCACGCCCACCGGCGGCACGCTGTCGAAACCGTAACCCTGTTTCTCCAGCGCCTGCAGCGCATGCGCGTCGAGCGGGATCTGCGTGAGAATGTTGGCGTGGCCCTTGCCGCGCGCGGGATTGCGGTTTTCCATCTCGACCAGCTCGCGCACCGTGCGGTGGCCGTCGCCGGTCACGCACGGCGGGCGCCGCAGCGATGCGGCGGCAACCTTGTCGCCGGTGACGAGCACGCGGTAGTCATGACCTTCGATGAAGCGTTCCACGATCACGCTGCGGGAAAACTTGCGGGCCGCCTCGAAGGCCGCCGCCACCTGTTCCGGCGTCGTGCACTGGGTCGTCACGCCCTTGCCCTGGTTGGCATCGAGCGGCTTCACGGTCGCGGTGCCGCGCAGCTTGCGCGCCGCGCGCAGGGCCTCGTCGGCGCTGGTGACGACGGTGCCGCCAGGGACAGGCACGCCGGCCTCCTTCAGCAGTGCCTTCGTGAGGTTCTTGTCGCTGGCGATGCGGCAGGCGATGTTGCTCGCGTCGCCCGTCATGGTGGCCTGCAGGCGCTTTTGCCGGCTGCCCCAGCCCAGCTGGAACAGGTTGGCGTTTTCCGTGACGCGGAAATACGGGATGCGCCGGCGCCGCGCCGCCTTCAGGATCGCGGCGGTGCTGGTGCCCACGGCATTGCGCTCGGCCGTGCCGCGCAGCGCCGCCAGCGGGCCTTCCAGTGCGAACGGTTCGCCCTTCGCCAGCGCGCCGACGATCGCCAGCGCCAGGTCGAATGCCTCGAGGGCGACCTCCTCGACCTTGTAGGCGCACACGATGCGGTACACGCCGGGCTGGCCGCGCACGCGGCGCGTGCGGCCGAAGCCGGCCGGCGTGCCGGCCAGGCATTGCAGTTCCAGCGTCAGGTGTTCGATGATGTGGCCCATGTAGGTGCCGTCGCGCAGGCGCTCGGCGAAGCCGCCATAATGGCCGGGCGAGCAGCGGTGCGCCATCAGGCTCGGCATCAGGGCCAGCAGCGCGTCGGTGAAGTCGGGGACGTCGTTCGAGGCGACGCCATGCAAGTCTTGGAGGTCCAGTACTGTCAGCAGGCAAGGCCGTGCGGCATACAGGTTGGGGCCGCGCAGCACGCGCTGGTCCAGGATGTTCATGACAGGGGATTCCTCTTCGTGACGGTGCGGATGAAGTCGGTGAGCGGGGCCGGCGTGTCGCGCGTGGCGTCCGGCGGCAGCTGGTGCGGGTGGTTGATCTCTCCGGGCAGCGCGAAGCTGCTGCCGGTGGGCAGCAGGTGCAGGCGCACGTCGATCAGCTGCGGCGTGCCGCCGGCCGGGATGTCGGCCACGTTCGAGATCATCGCGCGGCCGTCGACGACCGTCACGCTGCCCGCGCCGATCACCTCGATGCCCACGCCGCGCTCGACCACGAGCGCCGTGTCCTCGTCGATGCCGATGCCCAGCAAATACGGATTCTGCGCGACGATCGTCAGCAGCCGCGCCAGCCGGTGCCGCTCGCTGAAATGCTGGTCGATGACGACGCGCTGGACGAAGCCGAGGCCGGCACCAAGGCTGACGGAGCCTTTTTCCGGCAACAGGTCGGCCTTGCCGTCGGCCAGCATGTGGCCGCACATGGCCGACGCGCCGGCGCTGGTGCCGCCGATGCACGCGCCGCTTTCCTTCAGCGCGCCGTGCATCGCCTCGTCGAGCAAGGTGCCGCCGATCATCGCCAGCAGGCGTTTCTGGTCACCGCCGGTCATCCAGATCCCGTCGCACTGGCGCACACGCGCCGCCAGGCCGGGATCGTTGGCGGTGGCGCGGTCCGGCAGGTCGACGCGCACCACTTCGCGTACGCCGATTTCACGGAACACCGTGTCGTAACGCTCCCACATCACGTCGGGCACGCGGCTGGCGGCCGTGATGACGGCGATCGTGCCTTGCGTGCCGCCGCACAGCTGCACGAAGCGCGACAGGATGTCCTTGCTGTTCTCGCGGTCTTCGTGGCCGCCGACGATGACGAGGTGGCCATGCTGGCTGCGGTCGAAGTGTTCGTTCGCCGGATGCCGGCTCGCTGGCGCGCTCATTTCCCCGCTCGTTTGTCCACTCATGCGCGCTCCTCCGCGCAGGGCATTTCGCGGTTGCTGCGCATGGCCGCCGCATGGCGGTTGATGGCGATGACGCCCACGTCGATTTCCGCCGGCAGCAGGTCCACGCCGCGCTGCACGGCTTCCTCGACCGGCATGCCGCCGGCCATCCAGGTATAGACGGTGTGGGCCAACAGATGGCGCACGATGTGTTCGCCGATGCCGGTGACGGCCACGGCGCCTTCCGCACCCGCATAGAAGCCGCTGCCGATGATTGGCGTGTCGCCGACGCGGCCCAGCAGCGACGGTGCCGAGCCTCCCGTGGAGCAGGCCACGGCAAAGTTGCCGGCGGCATCGCGTACCACGGCGCCGACCGTGTCGCATGGCGTGAATTCAGGCGGCGTGTCGTAGTTCCAGTAATCCTTGAACGCGCGGTTGGCCACGCCCGGCGTGGCGGGCTCCTTGCCGCCCAGCGTGGCCATCAGGCGTTCGTGCTTGGCGCGCTGGCGCTCGCTGATCGCGTGGTGGATCGCGAAGCCGGCCGTGCGGGCAAAACGTTCGGCACCTTCGCCGGCCAGCAGCCAGTGCGGGGTGCGGGCAACGGCCTGCGCCACCAGCACGGGATTTTTCACGCGCTGGAGGCACGCGACGGCGCCCAGGGCGCCTTGCGAATCCATCACGGACGCATCCATCTCGATGGTGCGGCCGTCCAGACACAGCACTGAGCCGCTGCCGGCGTTGTAGCGGCCGTCGTCTTCCAGCGCGACGACGGCGGCCACGGCGCCGTCGAGCGCGCTGCCGCCGCCGGCCAGGCGGTCGAGGCCCGTGCGGGCGGCGAACCGGCAGCCGTCATCCTGGTCTCGGCTGCCGCCTGCACCGCCGTGCGTGACGACGGTCGCTTGCAAATCTTGGGTCATGGGTCTTTCGCTCGGTATAAGTGATGCGTGAAAAGTCCGGCCAGATCAGGTGGGCCGGATCACTGTTGCGACATCAGTGCAATGGCTTGGACGCCTTCAGCCAGACGGCCGCGATGCGGTCCGCTTCGGCATAGGCGGGCGTGTCGAGTTCCTCGCCGAACACGTCGGGGTCGATTTCCTCGTACTGCCAGCTCATGCCCGCGTGCGCCAGCAGCGGCTCGATGCGCCGCAGGAACGGGTCGTCGTTGTGCAACATGGCCACGCCCGTGTACAGCAGCAGGCTGCCGCCCGGCGCGAGCCGGCTCAGCGCCTGCTTCGTCAGCGCGAGCGACAGACCAGCGCCCAGCTCGCCGCCACCATGACGGTAGGCGCGCTCGGATTTGTCCAGCAGGTAGGGCGGATTCGAGACGATGAGGTCGAACTCGCCCGGTACGTCCTGCAGCAGGTTGCTGTGGCGAACCACGACGTTGTCCAGCTCCGCCAACTGCGCGTTGATGCGGCACAGGTGCATTGCGCGGGCGTTGATGTCCAGCGCCAGTACCTCGGCGCCAGGGCAGTGGCGCGCCACCGTCAACGCGCCGGGACCGCCACCGGCGCCCACGTCCGCCGCGCGCCGCACCGGGCGCCCGGTCGCGGCGATCACGGCCAGTTCGCTGCGCAACGCACGCGCGAAGCGGTAGGTATCCGGTCCGAAGAACACGGCATCGGGTTCACTGGTGGGGTAGGCGGAATGGAAATACAGCTCACCGCCCAGTGTGGAGGCGCGCAGGGTCGAACGCCAGCCGTCGCGGTGTGGCTGGGCAATGCCGGCGCGGACCATCAGCGCGAGCAGTTCGGCCGACAGCGCCTCGGCGCGGAAGGGCCGGCTCCAGCCGAAGATGTCGGCCAGGTCGCGCGCCCACACGTGGTCGCTGCGGCCTTTCACGCGGCTGTGGGTGGCTGGCGTGACCGTGGTGAAGCGATACCCGGCGGCACGCAGCGCGCGGCCCAGGTCGAGCAGGGCGGCCGCATCCGGCATTGGCTGCCCGCGTACGGCGCATGGCGCGGCTTCCTGGCCAGAAAGGTCGGTGGAAACCGCGGCTGCGGCCCCCAGGCCGGACAGGCCCGCGCTGGCGGTGGCGTTCATCATCGTATCCCCTCGTTTCGTTGTGATCGTTGTAATCCCGTGACGCCATTGCGCTGGTCGCGCTACCGTTGCGCGCGGAGACGGCCTCGCCGCAGGGCGGCTGGCTCATTGCTTCATTGATACAGCCGGTTGAACACGCGCGTTGCCATCAGCCCGGCGGAGGTGTGATGCTGGTTCGGTGCCATCAGGCCGATCAGCAGGGCCATCGCCTCGTCCTTGCTGGCGGTCGCGGCCAGCTGTGCTTCCAGCAGGCGCAATTCACAGCCGATGCTTTGCCACGCATGTTCGTCCGCGGGGAAGGTGTGCCGGATCACACCACGCGGCGCCGTGTTGCGGGCGGGCGCCGAGTCCAGCGTGTCGAGGCTGCGGCGCAAGGCACGGTAGCTCGGCACGCGGGGAATGGCGGGATCGCTGCCGTCGCGTGGCGTGGCGATCCAGTCTTCCAGCAACTGCTGTTCATAGGGGCTGAAGACGCCGAACATCTCGGCGCGCTCGCCATGGATGAGTTTCCAGAAGCGGCTGTTCGCGGCCGGCTCACCGCGGCGGATCCAGCCCTGCTGTTCGAGCTTTTCCAGGAACTGGGGGATCTGCGCCGGGTCGGCCAGCCAGTCGTTGATGGTGCGGCCGGCCACGCGGCAGTAGTCGGAGTGCATGTTCTTGCCGACGACCGCCTTGGCGGCCAGCATCGCGACCGTTTCGCCCTCAAGGTCGAAGGAGGCGATGGACTCGACAGTACCGATGCCCAGGTCGTTCAGCCGGAAGCCGGCGGCCACGCGGCGCAGGAACGCAGCGCTGTCACCGACCCGCGGCACCAGGCGCCGCAGCGCTTCGAGCGCCGTGTGGGCGTGGCCCGTATCGGCATTGTCCACGGTGACGTGCAGCGTGAAGTAATAAGGATCGATGCCCAGCTCGTTCAATTCATACGACGTGATCAGCAGGTGCAGCGGCAACTGCTCGTAGCCGAGGTTGTAGCCGACGAGTTCGGGCAGGAAGTCATCCGCGCCCGCCGCCAGCGCAAGCTGGATCGCGCCCTGCACGAAGTGGCGATCGGGCAAACCCTGCCAATGCTCGCAGCCATGCTGTTCGAGCAGCTTGCGATAGATGGTGACGTGGTTCTTGTCCGGCACGCCGTTGCCCAGTTCTTCCAGGTAAATGCGGATCAGTGGCTGGTAATCCGGGTCTTGCCAACGCTCTAGCACGCCGTACAGCCACGCGCCATCGACGAGCTTGGTGGGGGCGACGGCCTTGATGAAGTACAGTGCCTGGGAGCGGGTCTTGAAGTAGCGGCGCGGCGCGCCATTCTTGCGGGCCGCCAGGTAAGCCCGGTATTCCGCGCCGACGGCATCGGTGTGGTGCGTGATCCACGCCGCCATCTCGTCGATGGTGGCTGGCAGGTCACATGGCAGGTTTGCCGCTTCGTTCAGCCGGGCTTCCAGGTAAGTGGCTGCGAGGGTGGGATTGGCATCGTCATGCAGCGCATGGTAGACGGCCTTGGCATCGCTGGTATCGATAGCAGCGTCAAGGCGTTGGGCGAGGGCGGTAGTGGGCATTCGTGTCTCGTGATTTGGCAGGCCGTGATGGCATAACGTTATTGAATCTCGTTAATACCGTTGTCATCTGTATAACGAGTATGCTGGCCCATTGCCGGGCTGAGTAGCAGCAGGCATCCCGTGCCCTTGTAAGAGACGGATTACAGAAATCGGAATCTCGATTAGTTCGCCCCTGCGTATAATGGACTTTCGGTTACGGGCACCTTTGGCATCGGGCAACGCGCGTCGGGAGTTTCGATCACATGGCACACATCCACCTAGTCTGGGAACTTGGCGGCGGCCTGGGGCATGCTGGCCGGCTGAAAATGCTGGCCCGCGTGTTGCTCGCGCGCGGCCATCGCGTCAGTTTCGCGCTGCGCGACCTGGGCTGCACGCAGCGCGTGCTGGCCGACCTGCCGGTGCCGCGCTTCCAGGCCCCGGTATGGCTGCAGCCCGCGGAGGGATTGCCATCGAATCACGCCAGCCTGGCCGAAACCCTGCTTGCCGTGGGATATCTCGACGTGCCTGGCCTGGCCGGCCTGGTGGCTGGCTGGCGCGCCCTCTTTGAAGAGATCGCACCGGACCTGGTCGTGGCCGATCATGCGCCGACCGCGCTGCTGGCCGCGCGCACGCTGCACGTGCCAACGAGTTCGGTCGGCATCGGGTTTTCCAGTCCGCCCGCCGACCGCCCCTTGCCCTGCCTGCGCGACTGGGATGGCGTGGCACCCCAGCGCCTCGCGCGCGCCGAAGCCCATGTCCTCAACGTGGCCAACGCCGTGCTCGAGATGCACGGCGCACCGGAGCTGCTGCACGCCGCGCGCCTGCTGCTGGGCGACGCGCCGCTGTTGTGCACCTGGCCGGAATTCGATCATTACGGCCGCGCGCCAGCCGAGGCGGAGTGGCTGGGGCCCGTCGGCCTGCCCCTGGGAACCGCCGCGCCAGCCTGGCCGCCGGGTGACGGGCCGCGCGTGTTCGCGCATCTGCGGCATGAGCATGGCCACCACGCCGCCGTGCTGCAGGCGCTGGTCGACGAAGGCTGCCGCGTGCTGTGTTACCTGCCGGAGGTGGCCGCGGGGCGCGCCGCACCGCTCAGCTCGCCGCGCATCGTGTATTCGGCCCAGCCGGTGGCGCTGGAAGCCGCCCTGCATGGCACTGTGCTGTGCATTTGCCATGCCGGCGAGGGGACGGTGGTGCAGTCGCTGCTGTGCGGCGTGCCCGTCCTGATGCTGCCAATGCAACTGGAGCAGTTCCTGATGGCGCGGCGGGTGGAAAGCTGGGGCGGCGGCATCAACGGCGCCCGGTGCGAGGCGGCTGGCGACTGGCGTGCCCCCGTGCGACAGATGCTGGACGATCGGCAGTTCCGCGCCGCCGCCGCCGCGTTCGCGCACCGGCGCGGCGACCGCACGACCCTAGAACGGGCCGAGCGGGTGGTGGATGCGTTCGAGCGGCAGATCGCATCCGTCAGGCGTTGACGCCGGCGGCAGGAAAGTTGCTCAAAAAATGGGGTACGTCCCCATTTTGCGGGCAACTTTTCAGTGATGCGGTGTGCTTGCCCGCTTACTTCGGTCGCGGCTGCCGCAGCCGCGCATCGGGTGGCACGAGCTTGCCGGCGCGGATCTGCCGCACGGCTTCGGCCACGGCCCGCGCACAGTTGCGCACTTCCTCCTGCAGCGCTTTGTCGCGGTCCAGTGTGTCGTGGCTTTCCGCATAGGATTCGTAATAGCCGATATAGCGATCCAGCACGGCCTGGTGGCCGGCGCCGATCAGGCCCATCCATTCGAGCCAGTCGGCCAGGTTGCGGCGCTGGCTTTCCACGCCCGCCACGTCGCCGTGGACGACCACGCCATAGGCGCGGCCCGCCAGGTGCTTCGGGTAATCCCAGCCTTTCAGCTCGAGCGCCTTGGCTTGCTCCGCGTCCTTGCCCTGTGTGCTGGTGGGATCGGGATTGCCGCCATCGGCGCACACCAGCCGGTCGATCATCAGCTTCAGCGGCGACGGCGACTGGTACCAATACGTGGGGGCCATGAGGATAACCCCGTGCGCCAGTACCCAGCGCTCGTAGATCTCGTTCATCCAGTCGTTCACCTGGTTCAGGCTGTGATTCGGATAGCAGCTGCACGGCCAGTGGCACAGTGGCATCGCGGTCGATACGCAACCCTTGCAGGGGTGAATGTGGTGGCTGTAGGTGGACGTGACGAGCGACAGGTCGAGCACGTCGGCCTCGATGCCTTCCGTCTCCAGCGCCGTGCGGGCCCATTCGATCATCCGGTATGTCTTGGACATCTCGCCGGGGCACGTGCCATCGTTGCGCGAGGCGCCGCAGACCAGCAGCACGCGCGAGGGTGTGGCGGGATCCTTCTGGCGCCGCTCGGCGGCCAGCAGTGCGTCGCGGGCCGCCTTCCACTCGACGGCCAGGTCGTAGCCGGGATCGGCAAAGCCGGGGCCGGCCTTCACGGTGATGGGCGCCTTGCGGCTGTCGCGGTAGTTGGTCCAGGCGACTTCCTCCAGCCTGGCGATATCGGCGCGCAGCGGCTCGAATCGCGGGTCCTGGAACGATTGCGTGAACTTGCGATGGAACTGCTCGCGGTCGAGCTTGTCGGGCGCCTGGCCCTTGCGTACCTGCGTCATGGTCTCCTCCGTTGCATCCGCTCATCGTGGCACCGCAGAGCCCATGGCTCTGTACGCTGCCGTACCGTCCTGGACAGTGAGGCGCGTTGCTGCCAGCCAGTCACTGGCAGCGGGCAGCGGCTTGCTGTCCGCGAGTTTCGCGTGTCATTTTTCGGCATCCAGCCTTCATTGCAGGGTGATCTGCATCAATGTACACTCGGCAGTAATAACGCCAGCCCAAGCGCCCACGTGTACTCGCCAACGCAGATCGATCCCGTCGTCAGTTTCCACAACGCGCAAGGCGAAGCGGTGCGTGCGACGATCGTCAACGTGCAGCGGCGCTCGCTCGTGATGGAAGTCTACAACCCATGGTCCATCGTCCAGGTCAGCGAAGTGCTGAGCGAGGTGACGGTGCGGATGGGCGCACGCGAAGCCTATGTGGGCAAGGCGGTCGTCATCAGCATGGTCAACACCGGCCTGACGGCGATCGTGTCGACCAGCCTGACGGACGAATGGCGCGAGCTGACCGAAGTGGCCCTGGCGCCCGGCGTCATCGGCCAGAAGGCGCAGGCGTTCGTCGACGGCTGGAGCGAGCGTTTCCGCATCCGGCGCGACTACCAGATCGTCGTCAACGAAACCCGGGCGTTCCTGGCCGACGCGTCGCGCTGGCTGGAACAGGTGGACCTGGCCGACGCCACGCCGGGCGGCCAGGCGACGGCGCGGCTGCCGGCCGAGTATTTCCTGGAACTGGCGCTGCCACTGATGGGCAAGATGAAAGCGTGCTTTGACAATTTCAACCACGAGGCTTCGCTGGTCGACGAGGAGCAGGCGGCCGTACACCGCGCTTTCGCCCAGGCTGCGCTGCACCCGCTGATCCTGCGCGCGCCGTTCGTGTTCCGCACCTATACGAAACCGCTGGGCTATGCCGGCGACTACCAGATGGTCAACCAGATCCTCGGCGATCCGCGCGAGGGCCCGAACACCTACTTCCAGGTCGTCAACGCGGCCTTCCTGCAGACCGCCGTGGCCACGGCGCACCGGCACCGCATCGACATCCTCGTGCAATACCTGCTGCGGCTGGCGCAGCGGGCACGGGCCGCCGGCCGCCCGCTGCGGGTGCTGAACGTGGGCTGCGGGCCGGCCGAGGAAGTGGCCCGTTTCCTGCAGCAATGCGACGAGCCGGAATGGCTGTCGTTCGAACTGGTGGACTTTTCCGGCGAAACGCTGGACTGGACGCGCACGCGCCTCGACGCAGTGCAGCGGGCCTCCGGCCGGCGCACGGCGATCGACTTCGTGCAGGACTCCGTGCACCAGTTGCTCAAGCGCCGCGATGCCGTAGGAACCGGTCGCGGCGAGTTCGATGCCGTGTATTGCGCCGGCCTGTTCGACTACCTGTCCGGCAAGGTGTGCGCGCGGCTGACCCATTATTTCGCGACGCGCGCGCGCGCGGGCGGCACGCTGCTCGTCACCAACGTGCACAGCGCGAACCCCGAAAGGTTCAGCATGGAGCACATCCTCGAGTGGTACCTGATCTATCGCGACGAGGCGGGAATGCGGGCGGTCCTGCCGCCGCGCCGCGGCGGCACCCGGGTGTACACCGACCCGACCGGCGTGAACGTGTTCGCCGAGATGACGGTCGAGCCGTGAGAGGCACGGTCACGCCGGTGCGCGGCAATTACGCCAGGGAGCTGTCGGGATTCCACCTGATGCAGAGCCGGGCCTGCGCGGTGACGGTCATCGTGCTCGTGCTGCTGGGCTTCGTGCTCGATCTCGCCGTGTACCCGCAGGAGATGGCGCGCTTCGCCGTGGCCCGAATCGTGACCAGCATCGGCGTGCTGGCGGGCCTTGGCATGCTGTACACCGCGTTCGGCAGGCGGCACGTGCACGCGGTGACGTTCGCGTGGCTGACGCTCCCGCAACTGATGATCGCCTGGATGATCCACGTGACCCAGGGGGAGGTCTCGCTGTTCTATGCGGGCATCATCCTGACCCTCTTCGCGGTCGGCACGCTGTTCCCGGTCGGCTACATGTACACGCTGGGATATGGCCTGCTGACCCTGACGTTGTACTGGATCGCCTGCGTGGCGCGGCCGCAGGGCGTGACGGACCATGCACAGTTCCTGTTCCACTCCACGATCATCCTGTTTTCGGTGGCCGCCAGCACCGTCTACACGTTCTACAACGAGCGCGGGCGGCGGCAGCTGTTCGACCTGAAGGAAGAGCTGGCGCAGAAGAACGACGAGCTGGAACGCACGAACCGCAGCCTGGCCGACATCAAGGGCCAGATGCTGCAGCAGGAAAAAATGGCCGCGCTCGGCACGCTGTCGGCCGGCCTGCTGCACGAGGTCAACAATCCGGTCAACTTTTGCCTGATGGCGATCGAGGTGGCGCGGGAAGAACCGGCGGCGAAGGGCAGCCCGATGCTGCTTGAATGCCTGGAAGACGCCCGGGAAGGCATGTTGCGCGTACAGTACATCGTGTCCGACCTGAAGACCTTCGCCTACCGGAACGAACATGTGGACGGCAGCACGTTCCTGTTGGAGCGGGCACTCGATGCGGCCGTGCGGCTGGTGAGCCACGAAACCAAGGGCATCGCGATCCGGCGCGACCTGGCCGGCGAAACGCTGGTGCGCGGCGACGAGGCGGCCATCGTCGGCGTGCTGATCAACCTGCTCAGCAATGCCGCGCTGGCGCTGCGCAAGGGGCCGACGCCGGCGCCGGAAATCCTCATTGCCTCCCGCGAGGAAGGTGAGCGGCTGCGCGTCACGGTGCGCGACAACGGGCCCGGCATCGCGCCGGAGAACCTGCAGCGCGTCGTCGAGCCGTTCTTCACCACGCGCGAAGTGGGGCAGGGCCTGGGGCTCGGGCTGTCGATCAGCTACAGCGTGATCGAGCGCCATGGCGGCCACCTGGCGGCTGAAAGCCAGCCCGGGGAGTGGACCCGGTTTTCATTCGACCTGCCTCGGGCGGGTGGGGAGCGCTGATGGAACAGGCCGCAGAGGGCACGACGCCCACCGTGCTGTACGTGGACGACGAAGACCTGGCCCGCAAGTACTTCGGCCGCGCCTTCGGCAACGAGTACCGGGTGCTCACGGCCCCGGGTGTCGACGCGGCGATCGACCTGCTCGGTGGCCACGACGTGGACGTGCTGGTGACCGACTACCGGATGCCGGGCAGGACCGGCAGCGATCTGCTGCGCGAGGTGGCACGCGCGTGGCCGGGGCTCGTGTGCATCCTCGTTACCGCCTACGCGGACAAGGAGATATTGCTGGAAACGGTCAACGGCGGCGATGTGTTCCACGTGCTGGAAAAGCCGGTCCGGCAGGATACGCTGCGCGAAGCGCTGCGCCGGGCCAGCATGGAAGCGGCGCGCCGCGCGCGCGACCGCGCCATGCGCGACCATGGCCAGATGGCGGTCGAGGAAACGGTCGCGTTCCTGTCGCACGAATTGGGCGCGCCGCTGGCGTCGATCGCCGCATTCGCACGCTCGCTGGCGCGGCAGGACCATGGCGGGAATCCCGTTGACGACGATGTGCCGGGGCGCGATGACGCGTGCCCGCAAGATCGCCATGCATTGCCGATGCGCGCGCGGATCGGCAATGCGGCCGCCCACATGGGCGAGAATGCCCGTTACTGCCAGTCCGTGCTCGATTCCTTCGTCGACGCCATCAAGCGGGCGTCGCCGGCACCGGCGGCCCGCGCGGCCGGTGCCGGCGCGCAGCGCATGGTGGAAGCACTGCTGGCATCCTATCCGATGAGTGCGGGCGAGCGGGCGGCGATGTCGGTCCACGTGCAGCAGGATTTTGCGATTCGCGCGTCGCCCAACTGCGTGGCGCTGGTATTGTCCTCCCTTGTCGCCAATGCGCTGCAGGCGTTGCGCGGCCAGTCGGCGCCGCGGCTGCGCGTCACCGTGGGCGCGGGCGGGCGCCCGGCGATCGCCGTCGAGGACAACGGCCCCGGCATCGCGCCGGAAATCCTGCACCGCCTGCTGCTCGACCCGGTATCGATGCACGGCGAGGGCGCCGGCTGGGGCCTGATGTTCTGCCACCGGGTGATGCAATCGTTCGGCGGGCACTTGCGCGTGCAATCGACACAGGCGTCGCCGGACCACCCGGAGCGCCAGCGGGGAACCACCGCCACGATGAATTTTCCAGAAACACAAAAGGAACAAGCATGACCGACGCTGCCAAACCATTGCCAGCCATCCTCTACGTCGACGATGAACCGACGGCCCTGAAATACTTCCAGCGTGCGCTCGCCTCGCAAGCCACCGTGCTGACGGCGGAATCGGTCGAGGAAGGCAAGCGCGTGCTGGACCGGCATGCCGACACCATTGCCGTGCTGGTGTCCGACCAGCGCATGCCCGGCGCCTACGGCAACGAGCTGCTGTTCTACGCGTGGGACCGCTATCCGCATATCGTGCGTATCCTGACCACCGCGTACTCGGAAATCGTGCACACGGTGGAGGCGGTAAACCAGGGCCAGATCTACCGTTACATCCAGAAGCCTTGGGACATCACCGCGCTGCGCATGGAAATGAAGCAGGCGGTCGAGCTGGCCCGGCTGCGCCGGGAGCACGCGCAACTGCTGCGTGAAAAGCTGCTCATCCGGCAAAAGCAGGCCGTGGCCAACCGCATCGGCACGCTGTATGCGCTGTGCGCCGGCGTCACCGGCAACGCCGGCACCGTGCCGATCGATGCCTACCTGTCGGCGGCGCTCTGCGCCGGGCTCACGCCGCCGGAGCCGGACTGGCTGCTGATGGACTACTCGGACCTGATCGGTTCCGAAGCGTTTCGCAGCGCCGCGTTCGGGCGGACCGTGCGGGAACAGCTCGATGCGCTGGCCGGCGGCGGCGCCGTGCCGGGCGACGTGTTCGGCCTGCTGGCCGAAGCGTTCGACGATGGCTTCGACCGCACGGCCGAAGGCGGCACCATCGTGCACACGTCGCGGCTGACCGAATTCCTCGAGACGCCCACCGCCAGCGGGGTGTCGGACCTGCACGCATTCTGGCTGGCGGTGCTGCTGTGGCTGGGCCGGAATGGCCAGACGCTGCAACTGTCCGGCGGGCCTGACGGCGTGCACGCGCGGCTGGTGCCGGCCGGGACCACGCCCACGCCGGTGCAACTGGCCGGCTGGATCGAGCAGTTCTAGTGCCCGTTTGGCGTTCGTGCGCCGGGACTGCCGCGGTTTCGCTACGATGCCCGGAACATCGACCATGGAGGACCATCATGCCACGAGGTGCGAGCCCGAAACGGGAACACGAATACGAAAAGCTCGAGAAGCAGTTCGAGAAGGAAGGCCGCTACAAGGGCCGCGAAGAGGAAGTGGCGGCGCGTATCGTCAACAAGCAGCGCAAGCAGTTCGGCGAAACGCAGGGTGCGAAGGCGAAGGACCGCGCCGGCGCGTCGCCCGACCGCAGCGTGCCGATCGCCAATTACGAACACCTGACCGTGCCGCAGGTGAAGGGCGCGCTCGCCGAGCTGACGGCCGCGCAGCGCCGCAAGGTGCGCACCTATGAGGTGAAGCACAAGAATCGCAAGGGTGTGCTGGAAGCGCTGGACCGGTTGCACTGAGTCCGCCGCAGTCCGCCGCCCCGGGGCGCGAGGGCGGCCATCCGCCGCTCGCGCTTGCTGGCGCAATCGGCGGTCCGTTAGAATACGCTTCTTCTATCCATCGCATTCTTCCTGATCGCCGCCGACCCCGATGTTCATCCGCCCGCTGTACGCCGCCGCCCTCGCGGCCGCGCTTTTCCTGCCTTCGCTCGCGCCATCCGCATTTGCCTTCGAGGCCTGCCCCCAGCATTACGTGGAAGGCCAGGCCCCGCGCATCCTCAACGACAAGCTCGCCCGCGCCACGCGCCCGCTGTGCTATGACGTGTTCGGTATCATGCATTCCGGCATCACGCGCACGCCGCTGTGGTCGGCCGAGCACCTGACGCCGCGCCGCATCGAGAAAGCCGAGGACATGTCGCGCGATAACGCCTTCCACGCCGAGTCGCGGCTGCCGAAGGCGCAGCGCGCCGAACTGGCCGACTATGCGCGCAGCGGCTTCGACCGGGGCCACATGGCACCGAGCGGCAACATGCCGGACGAGAAGAGCCAGTACCAGAGCTTCACGCTGGCGAACATGGTGCCGCAGGATGCGGACAACAACCGCCACGTGTGGGCCGGCATCGAAAGCGCCGTGCGCAAGATGGTCAAGAAGGAGGGCGACCTGTATGTGATCACCGGCCCCGCCTTCCTGGGCAGCGACTTGCGCAAGGTGGGCAACGTGCTGGTGCCGAGCCACCTGTACAAGGTGGTCTACAGCCCGCGCCAGCGGGCCGGCGGCGCGTGGTTCGTGGCCAACGAGGCCGATGCGAAGCCCCAGACGATGACCATCGCCCAACTGGAACGCAGGATCGGCATCGATCTGATACCGTCGCTGTCGGCGCAGCAGAAGCTGGTGATGCTGAAGCTGCCGAAGACCACGAAACGCAAGGGCTGAAAGGAACCCCACAGATGAGCAAGAAATTCGTGCCGTATGCGAACGAGGCCGACGTGCTGGCGATCGGCGGACTGTCGATCGAGAACCGGCTGGACCGGATCACGATCGATGGCGACATTGACCTGACGATGGACAAGCGGGGCCTCGAGCATGCGCGGGCGCTGCACCAGCTGCTGGGTGCCGTGGTGGCGAAGCTGGAAGAGCAGGACTTGCCGGCAACGCTGCCGGCACCCGCCGTGAAAAAGGTCGCGAACCCGTTCGACTGAGTTCGCCTGGCGCTTAGCCCGGCCGGCCGTCCGGTCCGGCGATCGCGCCGTTCCGAAGGGCCACCACCCCGTCATCGACGGCAACCAGGCCCGCCAGCCGGCCGTGGCCGAGCGCCCGGCCGATCCGGGCTTCCGCCTCGGGCCCCGTGCGCGCCATGCCCAGCAGCCGGCACACGGCGCGGGCCAGTCCCGCCTGCGTCGTGGCACCTTGCCCGTCCAGCACGTGCAGCGCGATATTGCCCAGCTCTTCCAGGCACACCTCGTCGATGGCGCGTTTCGCGTCCGGCTCGGCGCCGGGCAGCCGGTAGCCGTCCCACGTGGACGGATCGTGGTGCCCGGGCCAGTAGAACACATCGTCCTCGACCGTCGTGCGCACGCCGCCGGGCAGCAGGCCGGCCAGGTGCTTCTCGATACGCGCCCCGGTGCGTGCCAGTCCCCAGGCGCGCATGACACGGCGGAACAGCACCGCTTGCGCCAGCGGCCCTTCCTCGTCGATCACGCGGTGCAGCTGATGGCGCAGCTCGGCAGCCGCCGACGGCTCGTAGAACCGCTCTGGGTCGCTCTTCGGCAAGGTCACCGGCACATACAGCATGGCCGCGCCGTGCGCAGGTGGTGCGGCTTCCACCGTAACGGGCGGGATCGCCGGTGCGGCTGGCGGCGTTGTCGCGTCTCCGGTAGCCGGAATGTCTTCTTCCTCCTCGGCCGCTTCAGCCGCATCGGCCGCTTCGACCGTTACTGCGTTCTCGGGTATCTCCTGCTGCAGCAGCGCATCGAGACGCGCCAGCAGGCGCCGCAGCGGATCTTCGGGGTCGAGCCACCAGTCGGTGGACCAGACGCGGAACAGTTGCCAGCCCAGCCCTTCCAGCACGTGCTGGCGCAGCCGGTCGCGGTCGCGCGCGGTGGCGCCGGAATGGTAGGAAGGGCCGTCGCACTCGATGCCCAGCAGGTAGCGCTCCGGCGCCCGCGGGTCCACCACGCCCAGGTCGACCCGGTAGCCGGACACGCCCACGCGCCTATGCACGGTCCAGCCATGCTGGCGCAGGGCGGCGGCCACCTGGCGCTCGAACGGGCCGCCATCGTCGTCGCCGCCGGATGTGGTGCGGCCGGGCAGCGCGCGTGGCCCGTGTTGCGCGAATTCCAGGTAATGACGCAGGTCGCGCACGCCGCTGGCGCGCACGCGCGCCAGGTCGATCTGCTCCGGCAGCAGCGTGCTGTAGATGATTACGGCCTGGCGCGCGCGAGAGATCGCCACGTTCAGGCGGCGGTGCCCGCCTTCCAGGTTCAGCGGGCCGAAGTTCAGGCTGACCTTGCCCTGGGCATCCGGCCCGTAGGTGACGGAGAACAGGATGACGTCACGCTCGTCGCCCTGCACGTTTTCCAGGTTCTTGATGAACAGCGCTTCCTGGGCCGGTTGCGCGATGGCGGCATCGAGCGCCGGGTTGGCGCGGCGGCGTTCCTCCAGCAGGCGCTCGATCAGGCCTTGCTGGGCGCTGTTGAACGTGACCACGCCCAGCGTCTGCGCGCGCCGCGCCGGATCCAGGTAATGCTGCTCGATGGTCGCCACGATGGCCGCTGCTTCGGCCCGGTTGGTCTTTGTGTTGCCGCGGTCGTACACGCCCGGCACGTGCTGGAAGCGCACGGCGGTGTCCGCGGTGACCGGCGACGGGAACGTGACGAGCGCGTTGCCGTAATACGTGGCGTTGCTGAACGCGATCAGGCTCTCATGGCGGCTCCGGTAGTGCCAGTTCAGCGTCAACTCCGGCAGGCCGATGCCGAGGCATTCGTCGAGGATGCTTTCCAGGTCCTGCACTTCGGTTTCCGCGTCGCCGTGTTCGCCATCGTCGGCGCGGCTGAAGAAACTCGTTGGCGGCAGCTGCTTCGGATCGCCCACGCAGACGAGCTGGCGGCCGCGGGCGATCGCACCCACCGCATCCCACACGGGGATCTGCGACGCTTCATCGAAGATGACGACATCGAACGGCGCGTGGGCGGCGTCGAGGTACTGCGCCACGGACAGGGGCGACATCAGCAGGCAGGGCTTCAGGCGCGGCAGCAGCGTCGGCAGGCCCGCGATGAGCTGGCGGATCGGCATGTGCCGGCGCTGCTTCTGCAGCTCCCGGCGCAGGCGGCCCAGTTCGGAATCGGAGCCGGTGGCCAGCGTGGCCCCGGCCGGGATCCGCGCCGCGAGCGAAGCTACCACGTACTGCTGCGTGAGCTGCTGGAAGCGCTCGTCGGCCTGGCGGAACTCGCGGATCTTGCGTTCATGGTCGGCGCTGGAAAACGCGCACAGTACGGGTTCGCGGTCGATCGCCTTGCGCACCCACCAGTTGCGGTAGCTGTATTCGAAGTAGTCGGGTACCCGCTCCAGCGCCACCGCGCCCCCTTCCAGCGCCGCGACGATTCCCTGCAGGCCACCTGAAATGGCGCGGGCGCGCACGCCTTGCCACAGGCACCATGGCCGCAACTGGCGCGCGTGCAGCTGCCAGCCTTCCAGGATGTGCCTCACCTGCGCGACGGCGCCGTCGGCACCCGGGTCCATGCCCAGGTTGTCGCCGCAGCCGCCCAGGTTGGACGTCTGGCGCAGGTGCGTGGAAAACTCGCGCCACGCGTCGCGGTAAGCGGTCAGGCCCTTGCAGGCCGGCGCTCCGGCGGCCAGCAGCGCGCGGTTGTCCGTCACGTACGGCAGCAGGCTGGCGCGCAGCGATGCCACCGTTTCGACGTCGCCACCGGCCAGCCGGACGATGGCATCGGCATAGTCCCTGGCCCAGCGCTCGGCGCGTGCGACAGCTTCCCAATCGGTGCGGTGTCCCGCGAAATCCGCTCCCAGCAGGGTGCCGGCATCGGCCGACAGCGCTGCGATGGCCGCGTCTTCCTCGTTGACCCTGGCCAGCGCGTCCAGCAAGGCCGGCATCTCGCTTTCCGCCGCCGCCTGCGCGTCGGTGCGGTAGGTCTGCAGGCGCTTGGCCAGGCCGCGCGTGGCGAACCAGCTTTTCGGCCACCACGCCGTCTGCGCCGCGGTCCAGTCGCGCCGCAGGTCGGCAGCCGACAACTGCGCGGCGGCTTCCGCATAGCGGCCCGCCAGCGGTTCCCAGGCGCGGTTGCGCGCCAGGCCATGCTCGCGCAGCGCGGCCAGCCGCGTGCGCGCCGCTTCGTCGTGCGCCACCCGGGCAACGCCGGCTGGCACGCGCGGCGCCGCCAGCAGCGCTTCGGCCAGCCGGTCGAGGGCGGCGAAGTCGGCCAGCGACAGGTCGTCGGGCGCGGCGCCGAGCCACTGCAGCGGCATGACGGCGGCCGTGCCCAGCGCCCCCGCCCTGCCAGCCAGCGCGGTGGCGCTCTCCAGCAGATCCTGTTCCCATGACGGCGACCAGGCCGCGGTGCCGATGCGGCCCAGCGCGTGGCCGGCCAGTGTGGTCAGCTGGCTCGCCAGCGCGCCGATCTGGCGGCTCGTCTCGCGCCACGCCTCGAGCTGCGTGCGGGCGTGCGCGTCGGGGTCGTGCCATGCGAATGGAGCGGGGCGCTCGCCGGCGTGCGCGATGCACGTGCCGATGGCGTCATAGATCGTCAGGTCGTTCGGGTGCGACCGATGCAGCGCCACGGCGACATCGTTCAGGTCCGCGCGCAGCGCGGCCAGGCGCGTTACCTCCAGTTCCCACTCCTTTACCGAGCGCGTGCCGGCCGCGTCGAGCGCGATGCCGAGCTGCCGGATGACGTCGGCCTTTTTCGCCTTCGACGAGTGCAATTCCAGGCTGAACGGGCCCAGGCCGATCGCGTTCAGCCGGCGATGCACGACTTCCAGCGCGGCCATTTTTTCCGACACGAACAGCACCGACTTGCCGGTGGCCAGCAGGTGGGCGATGAGGTTCGTGATCGTCTGGCTCTTGCCGGTGCCGGGCGGGCCTTCGATGACGAGATTGGTGCCGCTGCCCGCCACGCAGATCGCCCGCAACTGCGAGGAATCCGCCAGCAGCGGCGCGAACAGCGCGTCCGGCGCGTGGCTGGCATCGAGCGTGCGCGGTTCGAATCCGAGCGCGGTGCCGGCGAAGGCCTCGCCCGGGTGGTCGACGAGCTGGGCCACGACCGGGTTGTCCTGCAGCTGGCGATGGCGGTCCTGCAAGTCCTTCCACATCAGGTACTTGGTGAACGAGAAGATGCCGAGGTGGACCTGCTCGTGCACTTCCCACCCTTTCAGCTCGCCCACGTGCAGGCGGAACGACTGCAGGATGCCGGCCACGTCGATGCCCTTGTCGTCCGCGGGCAGCACGTCGAAGGCCGGCAGTTTCAGCTGGAAGTCCTGCGCCAGCTTCTGCACGAGCGTGGGATTGACGAGCGCTTCGTCGTCGTGCCGCACCAGCCGGAAGCCGCTGCGCACGGACTGGCGCGTGAGCGTGACGGGCACGAGCAGGATCGGCGCCAGGTGCGATGCTTCCGCCGCCGGATCCTCGCGCCATTCCAGCAAGCCGAAGACGAGGAACAGCGTGTTGGCGCCACCTTCTTCCAGGCTGGTGCCGGCCGCCCGGAAGATGTCCAGCAGGCGGCCGTCGAGCGCATCTTCGGCAACCTCCACGAGGATCTCGCCACGGCCGAGCGCGTCGACGGCCAGCGCGTCGAGCGGCGCCTGTCCCGTGCGCGCGGTGAACGCGGGCGCTTCGCGCGGGTCGCCGCCCGCCATCAGCACGGGCGCGGCACGCAGCCGGAAATCCTTGCCCTCGGCCAGTGTGTCTTCGAGCGCGCCCGGATCGGGGCAGATCACGCGCAGTGTCGTCTTCGACGGCCTGAAGTTCAGCAGGCGGTTGCGCAGCGTCAGGTCGAGCAGGCGGCTTTTCCAGCGCGCCAGGCGGCCTTCGGGCGTGTCCGCGGCCGGGAGCGATGCCGGCAGCAGCGCCGGATCGAGCGGCGGCAGCGGCGGCATCGGTTCGATCGCCGGCGCATCGTCCTGCACCGGCACATCGCCGGCGCCACCGGCCGCCCCTGCGGAACGGGAGGGCAGCGGACGGATGTGCAGTTCGCGCGCGCGGCGGATGTCGATTGCGCAAAGGAATGCCGCGTCGTCGGCCAGGTGGTCCTCGCCGGCGGCGCGGGCCAGGCGCAGCGACTGCCGCTGGCCGTCCGTTACGCCGGTCGTCTCGAACACCATCAGCTCGCCCGACTTGACGCGCTTGCGCACGGTTTGCGCATCGTCGACCAGCGCGCTGGCGAAACAGGTATCGACGAGCCAGACGCCCACCCAGGCATGGCCATCCTTGAGCAGCACGACCGGGTGCAGGCCGGCCTGCTCCATCAGGGACGCGAACAGCATGGCAAGATCGAGGCAGGTGGCCAGTTTCGTGTCGATGATGCGTTCGGGCGTGCGGATCTTCTGGCCATCGGTACCGAACGATGCCGGCGGGTTCGCATAGTGCAGGTCTTGCGCCAGTACGGCGCCATGCAGCGCCGACACCTGCTGCCAGACCTTCTCGCGGTTGCGCGACTGGTAGCCGTTCATCGACGGGCTGCCCGGCGCGTCGCGCAGCAGGGCCGCCGCCGCGGCGACCAGGCGATCGACGACGCGCGCGTTCGGCATGCAGAATGCCGCCAGCAGTTCCGGCAATGCGCGCGTGCCGGCCCACTGGTCGTACGCCAGGACTTCGATGCCGTGACGGGCTTCGAACGGCGCGTGGCCATCGGCCTGCGCCGCCAGCACGATGGTGCCGCGCACGGCTTCGTCGAGCCCCGCCAGCCAGGCGTGGTCCGGCTTCAGGTCGACCGGAGAAATCGTGCGGGTTTCGCCCGCTTCCAGCCGTTCGAAGCGCAGTGGTACACCGGTCGCAAAGGGCGGATCAGAGTCGATCGACACCACGACATTGGCCAGCGGGGCCGCGCCGCCGTTGGTGAGCGCGATCGCGCGCACTGCCGGCACGTCGTTCTGCATCGCCGCATAACCGGTAGTGGCATCGGTTGTGAAGGTAACAGCGAGCGGCAGCGAGGGTAAAGGCGGGTCTGACAGGTCGGAGGCGGCGGTTTGGTCTGGTGTCATTGGCGTGGTGGGTGCTGGCTATCCTGCCAATGTTATCAGGAAGGTTGTCCGGCCGGAAAGGACGGCCGTGCGTAATCAGCGCATGCGCGTAACGGCGGCATCGCGCAATGGCCGCCAGCCCAGCCTTGCCTCGACCAGCCGGCGGTAGCGGGTATCGATGTGCGGCGGCGTGCGGCGCAGGTAGAACTCCGCGGCCTGTCGCCTTTCGCCTTCGAGGCCCGCCAGGAACGCCACGACTTCCTCGGCGGAGGGCATGTGCCCGCCGCGGCCGGCGAACTTCGGTGGCACGGCCGTCCAGACGGCGGCATCGATGTGCCGTTCGCGCAGCCAGCCGCCGATCAGCGAAGTCACGGCCGCATGTCCCGGGACATGCGGGGTGCGCTATCACTATCAACGGCGGGAATGCTGCCGATGAACTCGGGGTGGCCCGGCGCGATCTTTTCCCGGGCGGCCAGCATGGCGCGCGCCGCATCAAGGTCGGGGGCATTCAGGTAGGCCCAATAGGTGGGCACGAGCGGCTGGCCGGGGCACAGCACGAGCGCCAGTTCATCGCTGTCGTCGCTGTCGCGGCCGTATTCCAGCGGGAGCAGGGGGCCGCCGGGATGCCAGCCGGATGCCAGTTTCAAGGGGCCGGGCTTCCACAGCAGCGAGCCCCAGGCAATGCAAACGATGTTCATCGCGGTTAAATGTCATGGACAAGATTGCATTGTAGGGGGCGCCGTGGAAACGCAGAGCACGGCTGGACGATGGGCAGAATGCCGGCTGAAAGTCAGCTGAAAGTGAGCTGAAAGTGAGCTGAAACGGCCGGACACGGGCGCCGCGCGGATCTCGGGCTCAGCGGTGAATGACCACCAGCAGCGCCTTTGCTTCTGTCTTGCCGATATTGCGCAGCGCATGCTGCTGGTCCGCCGGATAGCGTGCGGTACCGCCCAGCTTGACCTTTTTCTTGTGCGCCCCCACCTCGATCTCGATGGCGCCGTGCAGCAGCGTCACGTGCTCGGTGGTGCCGGGATCGTGTGGCTGCGACACCAGTTCGCCGCCGGGCGCCAGCGTGAGTTCATACCATTCGTATTTGCCGGCCAGTTCCATGGGGCCCAGGATGCGCAGCACATAGCCCGCATGGTTGCCGGGGAGGGTGGGCGTTTCATGGGCGTCGACGACGCGGATCGTGTCGACGGGGCGCTGTTCGTCGGCCAGCAGTTCGCCGATCGCCACGCCCAGTGCGTTCGCCAGGCGCCATGTGATGGCGATGGTGGGATTGGCCTTTTCGCGCTCGATCTGCGACAGCATCGATTTCGACACGCCGGCGATGCGCGACAGGTCTTCCAGCGTGAGGCCGCGGGCCAGGCGCAGGCGTTGCAGGGCGGCACCCACCTCGGGCGGGGCGCTGGCGGTGGGGACGACGGACGATTTCATCATTGGCGGTTGCAAAGTTCAATAAGCTTATGTAGGATTCACTATATCGAACAAAAGTTCAAGATAGTGAAAACCGGAGAAAATACAGGAATCATGGCGAAGTTCGATACCCTGTTCTCCGCGATGCACGGTACAACAGGGGCAACATGCCGGTCAAGCAACCGGTTGACCCCATCATCGGCTCGACCGGACACGGTGCGACCGGTCACAGGACCCACAAAGAGGACAAGCATGAGCGAACAAGCGGATTTCTACGCCGGCCTGCGGCACAACCTGGAACAGCTGCGCGAACAGGGCCTGTACAAGCCCGAACGCGTGCTGGCTTCCCGCCAGGGTGCGGAAGTGACGGGTGACGACGGGCGGACGCTGATCAATATGTGCGCCAACAATTATCTGGGGCTGTCCGGCCAGGAATGGGTGGCACAGGCTTCGATCGACGCCACCGAACAATACGGCTACGGCCTGTCGTCCGTGCGCTTCATCTGCGGCACGCAAACGGTGCACAAGGAGCTGGAACGGGCGATTTCCGCATTTCTCGGCACCGAGGACACGATCCTTTACGCCGCGGCGTTCGACGCCAACGGCGGCGTGTTCGAACCGCTGTTCGACGAGAACGACGCGATCATCTCCGATGCGCTGAACCATGCGTCGATCATCGACGGCATCCGCCTGTGCAAGGCGGCACGGTTCCGCTATGCCCACAACGACATGGCCGACCTGGAAGCCCAGCTGCAGGCCGCAAGCGGGAAACGCCACAAGATCATCGTGACCGACGGCGTGTTCTCGATGGACGGCACGATCGCCCAGCTGGACCGTATCGTCGCGCTGGCCGAACAGTACGGCGCGCTGGTGATGATCGACGAATGCCACGCTTCGGGCTTCATGGGCAAGACCGGCCGCGGCACGCACGAGCACCACGGGGTGCTGGGCAAGATCGACATCATCACGGGCACGCTGGGCAAGGCGCTGGGCGGCGCGATGGGCGGGTTTACGTCCGGGCGCAAGGAAGTCATCGACACGCTGCGCCAGAAATCGCGCCCGTACCTGTTCTCGAACACGCTGGCCCCGTCGATCGCCGGCGCTTCGCTGGCCGTGCTGGAGAAGATTTCCGCATCGACCGAGCTGCGTGACCGGCTGCACGAGAACACGGCCTACTTCCGCCGCGAGATCGAACGCATCGGTTTCACGATCAAGCCGGGCACGCACCCGGTGGTGCCGGTGATGCTGTTTGAGGCGCCGGTGGCGCAGAAATTCGCGGCGCGCATGTATGAACTGGGCGTGCTGCTGTCCGGCTTCTTCTACCCAGTGGTGCCGATGGGGCAGGCGCGCGTGCGCGTGCAGCTGTCCGCGGCGCATACCCGGGAACAGCTGGACAAGGTACTGGCCGCGTTCGCGCAGGCCGGCAAGGAACTCGGCATCTTGAAGGAAAAAGAATGATGGAACGGATACTCGTCATCGGCGCCAATGGGCAGATCGGCAGCGAACTGGTGGAGGCCCTGTCGATCAGGCACGGCGCGGACAATGTGTTTGCCACCGATATCTCGCCAAAGAACCTGTACGGCGCGGCGCAATACCAGGTACTGAACGTGCTGGACGAGGAGGCGCTGGCGCAACTGGTGTCGTCGCAGGACATCACGCAGGTGTACCAGCTGGCCGCCATGCTGTCCGCCACGGGCGAACAGGCGCCTCTGAAAGCGTGGAAGCTCAACATGGATGGCTTGCTGAACATCCTCGAGATTGCCCGCGAGCGCAAGGAACTGGGCAAGCCGCTGAAGGTGTTCTGGCCGTCGTCGATCGCCGCGTTCGGTCCGAACACGCCGCAGGACGCCACGCCACAGATGACGGTGATGGATCCCACGTCGATCTATGGCATCAGCAAGCTGGCCGGTGAACGGCTGTGCGAGTACTACCACCTGAAATATGGCGTGGACGTGCGCAGCATCCGCTACCCCGGCATCATCAGCTACAAGTCGCCGCCGGGCGGCGGAACGACGGACTACGCGATCGCGATCTTCCACGCGGCACTGCGCGGCGAGCGCTACGAGTGCTTCCTCGGCCCGCAGACGACGCTGCCGATGATCTACATGGCCGATGCGATCCGCGCCACCATCGAATTGATGGAGGCGCCGGCGGAGAAGGTGAAGATCCGTTCGTCGTACAACGTGGCCGGCGTGTCGTTTTCGCCGCAGGAACTGGCGGCGGCGATCAAGGCGCACGTGCCGCGCTTTGCCGTGTCGTACAAGCCGGACAGCCGCCAGCAGATCGCCGACACGTGGCCGCAAAGCCTCGACGATGCCGAGGCCCGCGCCGACTGGGGCTGGCAGGCGCGGATCAGCGTTGACGAGATCGTGCGCGAGATGCTGGCAAACGTCGACGTGAAAGTCAGCCAGGCCGCCTGAGTTCTTTCTCCCATCTTCATTACAACGATAAAGAGACACAAGATGGACATGAGCGTATTCGATCTGTTCAAGATCGGCATCGGGCCTTCGAGCTCGCACACGGTGGGGCCGATGGTCGCGGCGCGCCGCTTCCTGCTGGAGCATGGGCCGCTCGACGAGGTGACGGGCGTAACGGCCGAGCTGTATGGCTCGCTGGCGCTGACCGGCGTGGGCCACGCTACCGACAAGGCGGTACTGCTGGGCCTGATGGGCGAAACGCCGCAGGACGTGGATCCGGACCGGGTCGATCCGATGCTGGCCGAGGCCGGGCTGCGGGGTGAGCTGAACCTGCTGGGCGTGAAGCCGGTGCCGTTCGTTCGCGCGCGGCACCTGGTGTTCCACAAGACGGAAAATCTGCCCGAACACCCGAACGGCATGCGTTTCATCCTGCATCGCCCGGGCGGCGATACGAGCCAGGTGTATTACTCGGTCGGCGGTGGCTTCATCCGTGCCGAAGGCGAGGGCGCGGCCAGTGCCCGGCCCGCCGCGCCGGTGCCGTACCCGTTCGATACGATGGCCGACCTGCTGGCGCATGGCGAGCGCACCGGCGCGACGATCCCGCAGATGCTGCGCACGAACGAACTGGCGCGCATGGCGCCGGAGCAGCTCGATGCGGGGCTTGACCGGATCTGGCAGGTGATGCGCTCGTGTATCGCGCGTGGCCTGGAAACCTCGGGCCAGCTGCCGGGCGGGCTGAATGTGAAGCGCCGTGCGGCCCGGCTGTGGCAGCAGGCGCAGGGCGCGGACCGTGCCAACGAGTTGCCGCACGATGCGCTCAACGGCGTGTCGCTGTATGCGATGGCTGTCAACGAGGAGAACGCCGCGGGTGGCCGCGTGGTGACGGCGCCGACCAATGGCGCGGCCGGCATCATTCCCGCCGTGCTGAAATACTATGCCGAGGACTGCAAGCCGCTCGACCCGGTGCGCGGCGTGCGCGAATTCCTGCTGACCGCGGCGGCCATCGGCATGCTGTGCAAGCGCAATGCCTCCATCTCCGGCGCGGAAATCGGCTGCCAGGGCGAAGTGGGCGTGGCCTGCGCGATGGCGGCCGCCGGCCTCGTGGCCGCGCTGGGCGGTTCCAACGCGCAGATCGAGAACGCCGCGGAAATCGGCATCGAGCACCACCTGGGCATGACGTGCGACCCCATCGGCGGGCTTGTGCAGATTCCCTGCATCGAGCGCAATGGCATGGGGGCCGTGAAGGCGATCACGGCCGCTTCGCTGGCGTTGAAGGGCGACGGCACGCATTTCGTGAGCCTCGACGAAGTGATCGAAACGATGCGCCAGACGGGCGCCGACATGCAGGCGAAGTACAAGGAAACGTCGCTGGGCGGTCTGGCGGTGCATGTGGTAACGGTGAACCACGCGGCTTGCTGACGCGTTTCCGCCCGCAGCGGCGCGACCGCGGTACCGGCATGGCGCCGGGTTTCCGCGGCCTCCCGCCTGGCTGCTGCTATCCTGCGTGCTGGCCAACTATCGCTGCCTGCACGATGCCCGCTTCGATCCGCTCTTCGCTCCGCCTGGCCAGCACGCTGGTCGCGCTGGCGCTGCCCCTCCCGCATGGCGCAGCCGCTGCCGGCTCCACTACGCCCGCGCTGCAGCCGCGCATCGCCGCGCTGCTGCATGAACAGGGCTTGCCGGGCGCCGTGTGGACAACGCTCGATGCGCAAGGGGGCGCCGGCGTGCGCGATGCGCGCAGCGGTGCCGCGATGCGGGGCGACGAGCGGGTGCTTCCCGGGTCCATTGCCAAGACCGTGCTGGCAACGGGAATCCTGCGGCTGGTGACCGAACGGCGCCTGGCACTGGATACGCCCGTTGCCGGCCTGCTGCCGGGCCTGGAATTCGACAACCGCTGGGCGGCCAGCGATCCCGTGCGCATCCGCCATCTGCTCGACCACACGTCGGGCCTCGACGATGCCCGCTTCTGGCAAGTGTTCACCATGCAAGCCCGCGCCGACGCGCCGCTCGCTGCGGCGTTCCCGCCGGGCAGGGGGCTGCTGCGCAGCCGCCACCGGCCGGGCACGCGCGTATCGTATTCCAACATGGGCTACACGCTGCTGGGCATGGTCATCGAAACCGTCACGGGCCAGCGCTACGAGCATTACCTGGACACGCAGCTGCTCGCGCCGCTGGGCATGCGGGACAGTACGTTCGGCTTTGTCACGCAGCACGGCGACCGGCGGCTGGCAATGGGGCACTTCGAAGGCGGGGCGACCCAACCCGTCACGCCATCGTATGTACGGCCCGCCGGCCAGTTCACGACGACGGCCGCGGACATGGGCCGCTTCGCCCGTTTTCTCATGAGCGATGGCCGCGTTTCTGGCAAGCCGTTCGTCGACCCGGTGCTGCTTGGGCAGATGGGCGAGCCGGCCGGCACCGAGGCGGCTCGCGCGGGGCTCGGTGTGGGATATGCGCTGGGACTGCGCAAGGTGGATCGCCACGGCGTGGTGGCGAAATGCCACAGCGGCAATACGATCGGCTTCCGGGCGATGCTGTGCCTGTTCCCGTCAACGCGGCAAGGCTTCTTCCTCGCCATCAATGGCGACAGTGAAACGGCCGATTACCATCGCTTCGACGCCTTGCTCATCGGGGCGCTGGGGCTCCACACCCCGGTGCCGGCCCGCCCCGCGGCACCTGCGTTCGATACGGGCGCCTGGCACGGGTGGTATGTTCCCGCACCGAACCGTTTCGACAGCATGCGCTTCCTCGATCATGCGTTCGGCTTCCTCCACGTTACCGGAGACGGGACATCGTTGCGGATCGCAGCGCTGCAATCGGCGGACATCGTGTTGCGCCATGCCGGAGAAGGGCTGTTCCAGGCACCCGGCAAGCTGCTGCCGTCGCACGCGCTGCTGACGCTGGCGGACGGCACGCGCGTCATGACGAACGGCACGCAGAGCCACGAGCAGGTTTCCATGGCGGGCCTGTTGGCACTCTGGGCAAGCATCGCGGCCGGGATGGCGGGCCTGGCCGCCATCCTCGTGATGGCGGCGATGCGGCTGGCCCGGCGAAAGCTGTCGGCGCGCGATCCGCTGTGCGTGCCGTTCGCGGGTGTATTGGCCCTGTTGCTGCCGCTGCCATTGTTTTACCGGCAATCGTTCCTGCAATTGGGCGACGTGACGGCGGCCAGCGTGGTGCTGGCCGCCACGACGGCCGCGCTGCCACTGGCCATGCTGGTCGGGCTGGCGGCGGCCGTACGCAGACCATCCCGGCCCGTCGCCGACATGGCGGTCCTGGCGGCCGTGCTTCAGCTGGCACTGGTGCTCGCGGCCTGGGGCCTTCTGCCGCTGCGGCTGTGGATGTGAAGCGGGCCTGATACAACATAAAATTCGAAAAGCTGGCAAATTTCGCAAAGAAACTGCGGCCGCACTATAATAGGGATCCCTCTTCTGTGCTCAAACCGGATTACCAGAACCATGCAATATGTGTCCACCCGCGCCGATGCGTCGGCCGCTGCAGCATCTTCCCAGCAAACTTCCGCACAAGTATCGGCAAACTTCAGCGACATCCTCCTCGGCGGCCTGGCCCCCGATGGCGGCCTGTACCTGCCTGTTGACTACCCGCAGGTGACGGGTGCGGAACTCGATGCGTGGCGCAAGCTACCGTATGCCGATCTCGCGTTCGAGATCCTGCGCAAGTTCGCCACCGACATTCCGGAAGCGGACCTGAAGGCGCTGACGCACAAGACCTACACGGCGGACGTGTACCGCAATGCCCGCGAAGGCGAGAGCGCGGCCGACATCACGCCGCTGCGCGTGCTGGAAGAAGAGGGCGGCAAGAAGCTGGTGCTGCAGGCCCTGTCGAACGGCCCCACGCTGGCGTTCAAGGACATGGCGATGCAACTGCTCGGCAACCTGTTCGAATATGCGCTGGCCAAGCAGGATGCCCAGCTGAACATCTTCGGCGCCACGTCGGGCGATACGGGCAGCGCGGCGGAATATGCGATGCGCGGCAAGCGCGGCATCCGCGTATTCATGCTGTCGCCGCACAAGAAGATGAGCGCGTTCCAGACGGCGCAGATGTTCAGCCTGCAGGACCCGAACATCCTGAACATCGCTGTCGAAGGCGTGTTCGACGATTGCCAGGACATCGTGAAGGCCGTGTCGAACGACCTGGAGTTCAAGGCGCGTCACAAGATCGGTACCGTCAACTCGATCAACTGGGCACGCGTGGTCGCGCAGGTGGTGTACTACTTCCGCGGCTACCTGGCGGCCACCACGTCGAACGACCAGAAGGTGTCGTTCACGGTACCGTCCGGGAACTTCGGCAATATCTGCGCGGGGCACATCGCCCGCATGATGGGCCTGCCGATCGACAAGCTGGTGGTGGCCACCAACGAGAACGACGTGCTGGACGAGTTCTTCCGCACCGGCATCTACCGCGTGCGCAAGTCGGCCGAGACCTACCACACGAGCAGCCCGTCGATGGACATCAGCAAGGCGTCGAACTTCGAGCGCTTCATCTATGACCTGGTCGGTCGCGATCCAGCGCGCGTGAAGGCGCTGTTCACGAAAGTGGAAAGCGACGGCGGCTTCGACCTGTCCGGCGCCGAGGGCAGCGACGGCGACGAATTCGCGAAGGTGGCGCAGTATGGCTTCAAGTCCGGCAAGTCGACGCACGCCGACCGCGTGCAGACGATCCGCGACGTGGCCGACGACTACGGCATCGTCATCGACACGCACACGGCCGATGGCATCAAGGTCGCGAAGGAATACATCGAGGAAGGCGTGCCGATGATCGTGCTGGAAACGGCGCTGGCGGCGAAGTTCAACGAAACGATCCTGGAAGCGCTGGGCGAGGATGCCGAGCGCCCGGCAGGGTTCGAGGATATCGAATCGCTGCCGCAGAAATACACGGTGATGCCACCGGACGTCGACAAGATGAAGGCGTACATCTCGGCCAACGTGAACGCGGCCAATGTCAACGCGGCCGACAAGGGCCAGTAAATGACGGGCGCCCGCAAGCCGATGCTGTCGCGGCAGGAAGCGCTGGACTTCCTGCTGGCGGCATGCCGCCCCGTGACGGATGCGCAGATGGTGCCGACGATCGAGGCGAACGGCCGCGTGCTGGCCGCCGATTGCGTGTCCGGCATCGACGTGCCCGCGCAGGACAATACGCAGATGGATGGCTATGCGGTGCGCGCCGCCGACTGCGCCGGTGGCGCGGCCACGCTGCCGGTCTCTCAGCGCATTCCCGCCGGCCACGTGGGCGAACCCCTGCAACCCGGCACCGCCGCCCGCATCTTCACGGGGGCGTTCATCCCGCCGGGGGCCGATGCGGTGGTGATGCAGGAACAGTGCGAGGCGAACGGCGATGCCGTCACGATCCGCCATGCGCCGCAGGTGGGCGAATGGGTACGGCGCGCGGGGGAGGACATCCGCAGCGGCAGCGTGATCCTGCCGGCCGGCACGCGACTGCGCAGCCAGGAACTGGGCCTGGCGGCATCGATCGGCCTGGCCACCCTGCCGCTGCTGCGCCGTGTGCGCGTGGCCGTGTTTTTCACGGGCGACGAACTGACGATGCCCGGCGAACCCCTGGCACCGGGCGGCATCTACAACTCGAACCGCTTCCTGCTCCGCGCACTGCTGGAAAACCTGGGCTGCGACGTGACCGATTTCGGCATCGTGCCGGACAGCCTGGAAGCCACCCGTGCCGTGTTGCGCGAGGCGGCGCAGGCCAGCGACCTGATCATCACTTCCGGCGGCGTGTCGGTGGGCGAGGAAGACCACGTGAAGCCGGCCGTGGAAGCCGAGGGCAAGCTCGCCATGTGGCAGATCGCCATCAAGCCGGGCAAGCCGCTGGCGTTCGGCGAAGTGGGCAAGGCCTTTTTCATGGGGCTGCCGGGCAACCCGGTCTCGAGCTTCGTCACGTTCCTGCTGTTCGTGCGGCCATTCCTGCTGACATTGCAGGGCGTGGCAGCGCGGGAAGTCGCGGGCAAGCCGCTGGCGTTTCCGCTGCGCGCGGACTTCGACTGGAAGGGCGACCGCCGCAACGAATTCCTGCGCGTGCGCATGAATGGCAACGGCGGCCTGGACCTGTTCCCGAACCAGGGATCAGGCGTGTTGACGTCGACCGTGTGGGGTGACGGGCTGGTGGACAATCCGCCGGGCCAGGCGATCCGCGCCGGCGACACCGTCCGCTTCATCCCGTTTACAGAATTGCTGTATTGAGTGCTGTACTGATATGCGAATCAACCTGAAATTCTTTGCCAGCGTGCGTGAAAAGCTGGGGACCGGCGCCGAGACCATTGACGTGCCGGGGGACGTGGCGACCGTGGGCGCGCTGCGCGACCTGCTGGTGGCCCGTGGCGGCGCATGGGCCGAGGCGCTCGGCGAAGGCCGCGCGTTGCGCATGGCCTGCAACCAACAAATGTGCGATGCGTCCGAAGTATTGGCCGAGAACGCCGAGGTGGCGTTCTTCCCGCCCGTGACGGGCGGCTGAGCCTTTAACGTTTCTTCTTGCGCGGCGCCGGAGCGGGCTTTGGCAGGGTGGCTTCGCATGCGGCGCACTGGAGTGCCTTGCGATAGCGGTTCCACGCGGCGCCGGTAAAGATCGCGGCGGCCACGGCGGCCCAGATGGCAGCGCTGGCGATGTCCGCCGGCGTCGTCGTTCCTTTCGCCCATTCGACGGCGGCCAGGATGGCGAACAGCGGCACGGCCGCCAGCAGGTAGCGCTTGATCCAGAAAACGGGGCCCATCGGTTCCTCCAGCGGTGGTTTTTTGCCAGTATGCCGGGGCCGGGCGCGTTTTGCACTACAATCTCGCTCCTCATGCATACCCCAGATACTTCCCCAGCGCGGCGCCCGCGCGTGGCGATCGTCGGCGGCGGACCGGCTGGCCTGATGGCTGCCGAAACGCTGTCCCGCGCCGGCGCATTCGACATCCACCTGTACGATGCGATGCCCTCCGTCGGCCGCAAGTTCCTGCTGGCCGGCCGCGGCGGCATGAACATCACCCACGCCGAGCCCTACGAACAGTTCGTTGCGCGCTACGGCGCCCGCGCCGATGCGCTGCAGCCGATGCTGGACGCATTCGGGCCGGACGCCGTGCGGGCATGGGTGCATGGCCTGGGCATTGAAACATTCGTCGGCACGTCCGGCCGCGTCTTCCCGACCGAAATGAAAGCGGCGCCGTTGCTGCGCGCATGGCTGCACCGCCTGCGCGAAGCGGGCGTGCAATTGCACCAGCGGCACCGGTGGACCGGCTGGGTGGACGATGCGCTGCGCTTCGAGACGCCGGCCGGCGAGCTGCTCGTCCAGGCCGATGCGACCATCCTTGCGCTGGGCGGTGCCAGCTGGGCGCGGCTGGGCTCCGACGGCGCGTGGCTGCCCTTGCTGGCCTCGCGCGGCATCGACGTCGCGCCGCTACGGCCGTCGAACTGCGGTTTCGACGTGGGCTGGAGCCCGCTGTTCGCGCAGCGGTACGCGGGCCAGCCATTGACCACCGTGGCGGCGACGTGGACCGACGGTGCCGGGCAGCGCGTGCGCAAGCAGGGGCAGTTCGTGGTGACGGCCACCGGCGTCGAAGGCAGCCTGATTTACGCGCTGTCCGCGCCGGTGCGGGACCAGATCGCGGCGCAAGGCAGCGCCGTCATCTTGCTGGACCTGCTGCCGGATCTGCCAGCGGAACGGGTACTGGCCGAGGTGACGCGTCCGCGCGGGTCGCGGTCGATGTCCAGCCACCTGCAGGGGCGGCTGGGGATCAAGGGCGTAAAGGCCGGCCTGCTGCACGAGTGCCTGAGCAAGCAGGCCTATGCCGACCCGGAGGCGCTCGCCCGCGCGTTGAAAGCGTTGCCCGTGACGCTGCGGGCGCCGCGGCCCATCGACGAAGCCATCAGCAGCGCCGGCGGGGTGGCGTTCGAGGCGCTCGAGAGTACGATGTTGCGGTCGATGCCGGGGGTATTCGTGGCCGGCGAGATGGTCGACTGGGAGGCGCCGACCGGAGGGTATCTGTTGACGGCTTGCCTGGCCAGCGGCGTGGCGGCCGGCAAGGCGGTTGCCGGCTGGCTTGCAGCGGCCCGGGCCTAGCGGCGTTTGGTTAGAGGGCCGGGGAGCGGCGTTGTGTCGCTACTCGAACGCCACGTCGCCCGACCCCGTGCGACTGACGCTGCGCTCATCCGGATTGCCGTACACCGTCACATCGCCACTGCCGGCGACGGCGATCGTGGCGCGCTTGCGGGCGAAAACCTCGGTGCTGCCCGAGCCCTTGACCTCGACGGACACCGTGTTCGAGGCCATGTGCTGCGCATCGATGACGCCCGAGCCGGTCAGTTCGGCGTCCAGTGCATCGCACGTGCCCGACACGCTGATCGATCCCGATCCGTACAGTGCCAGTTGCACGTCCTCGCCGCTGCCCGATTTCAGGTCCAGGCCACCGTTGCCATGGACGGCGGCCTGCACGTGCCGGTAGCGGCCGGAAAATGAGAGGTCGCCGGAGCCGTTGATCGTGATCTTCAGCCGCTCGCCGGAAAAACCCGTGATCGAACTGTCGCCGCTGCCGCGGATGTCGACCGACTGGAGCGACGGCAGCACCGCTTCCACCTGCAGCGGGCGCTTGTGGTGGAACAGCATGCCGGTGGTGGCGATGCGCAGCGTGCCGTCCTCCTGCGATGTGGCGACGTTGCCGAGCAGGCGCTGTTCGCCGCGCACCTTTAGCGACGGTGTGCTGCCCTGGCGCAGCGTGAGGTCGATCGGCCCCTGCAGATCGATCGCCGTGATGCCGTGGCCGATCTCGCGCATTTCGGTGCGGGTGACCCGCCCGGCGGTCGTCGACGGATTGGCCACGCCCTGTGCGCGCAGCATGGTGTAGGACACGCCGATCAGCCCCAGTGCGAGGACAAACAGCGACAGGCCTACCTTGACGAGGGTTCGGATGCGCATCACCGGCCCCGCAGCAAGGCGTGGTTCATCTGCACATAGCGGCGCAGGCCGATGGCGCTGTAGCGCGTGACCACCAGCGACAGCAGGAACAGCGCGATGCCGCCCAGCACGAGGCCGAAGCCGAGTACTGTCTGCGTGGCGCGCGACGCGCCTTCGGGATCGACGGAAATGCGCACGCTGCCGTCGGCCATGGCTTCGGCATTGTCCAGCAGGCGGCCGGAGCGGCTGTCTTCCTCGTCGAGTTCCTGCTGCAGTCCGGGCGACGGCTGCTGGCTGACCTCGATGCCGCCATCGCCGATCGAGATCCTTGTCTCCAGGCGCTCCCGCCCCTCGTCGTCGCCGATGTCGGCAAGGTGGCGCAGCGGACCGGCGAGTATCATTTCGTTGGCGCCCGCCAGGCCGCTTGCGGCCACGGCGATGCCGCTGACGTAGAACGCGAACGAACACGCGTACACGGTCAGCAGCAGCGCCGTGAACACGGCTGCCGGCACCACCATGAACAGGTTGAACACCGCCAGGCCGGCGAACGACACGAGCATGCGGCCAAGGCTGGCCGGCGTGCGCTTCTGCTCGAACGACTCCAGGTGCACGCTGGCACGCAGGGTCATCGCGATCCTGCGTGGCTCATCCAGGTCGGCCACGATCTCGGCCTCGCTGCGGCCCGCCACGAGCCCGTCGATGAAGCGCTGTTCGTAGTACGCCAGCGTTTTCGCGACCGTTGCCAACGGCAGGCCCGTCATGGCCTTCCTGAGCGCGTCGAGATATTCCTGCTTGCCCATCGGTGTTTCCTAGTGCATCGCCAGTTGCAGCGCCACGGGGTGGCCGTGCGCGTCGATCTGGACGATCGCCGCTGCGCTTAGCAGGACGATGGCCAGAACGGCGAGGGTTGTCAAAGTGATCTTCATGTCCGGTCCTCCGATGTTGCCACTGTACGGCTGCCGCAAGGAACATGCCAACGCGCTGCGACAGGCTGCAAAAACCGGGGGGCGGGCGGTCTCCACGCGGGACAGGGCGGGAGCGCATGCAATGCGGCAGTGCGAATCAACACAAGAGCCAGGCAACGAGGGAGCACGGATGGCCGCAAGAGCGCGGATCACCGCAAGAGCGCGGATCACCGCAAGAGCGCGGATCACTGCAAGAGCGCGGATCACCGCAAGAGCGCTGCGGCGGAGATCCCGCTGCGCACCGCCATTTCCAGCGTGGCGGGATAGTCGCCGGCCGTGTAGTCGCCTGCGAGGACGAGACCGGCCAGCGGCGTGCCGTTTGCCGGGCGGTCCAGGCCGGCCGTGCACGCGAAGGTCGCGCGCTTTTCGGTGACGACCTTCGTCCATGCCGGACTGCCGAGTTCCCGGCGGTGAAATGCGCGCGCCAGTTGCGCGGCGATGGCCTGGGCCAGCTCGGGCTGGGGCAGGGCGCTCGCCGCGCCCGACGCGCTGACGATCACGGCCAGCAGCCCCGCCTGCGCCGGGTCGAGCTGGCCGCGGTCGAACACGAACTGGCCCCATTGGCCGTTGTCCGGTTCGTCCTCCAATGCAAAGAACGGCCCGGGCAGCGTGATGGCTTCGTACTGCAGATAGCAGGTGGTGATCGGTTCATACGTCAAAGCGGACAACTGCGCGACGACCGGCGCCGCATCGGGAAGCGGCGCCAGCAGTGCGGCGGTGGCCACGGGCGGCGTGGCGAGCACCACCTTGTCGAACGGCGTGCCGTCGAGCAGCCAGCCATCGGCCTGCGCCACCACCTCCGAGATTTTTGCACCTAACCGAATGGTGGCGCCACGCTCCGCCAGCCACCGCGCCGCGGTATCGGGAAACAGGGCCGACAGGTCGTGGCGGGGGACCAGCATGTCCGACGCCTTGCGGCGCGCGCCCAGGCTGTCGCGCAGGACGGCGAGGAAGACTTTGGCGGAAGCGGATTCCGGCGGCGTGTTCAGCGCGGCCAGGCAAAGCGGGCGCCACATCAGTTTGACGAGGCGCGGCGTCTGGTCGAAGCGTTCCAGCAGTTCGGCCACGGTGCAGTCGTTGTCGAGCTGCCAGCCCATCCAGCGCGCCGTCGTCGAGAAGCGGGCCATCGCCAGCTTGTCGTCGCGGCCCAGGCCCGTGGCGCGCAGCAGCGCAATGGCGAGGTGCAGCGGGGCCGGCAGGCGTGGCGCGACGAAATCCATGCCGCCGGGCGGGTAGCGCATCTGCAGCGGCAGCGCGAGTACAGCACGGGCCAGGTCGACGCCGACGGTGCGCATCAGTTTCAGCGATGCCGCATAGGCGCCCAGCAGGATGTGCTGGCCATTGTCGAGGGTGCGCCCGGCTGCCTCGATGCGGCGCGCGCGGCCGCCCAGCGTGCGGCTGGCTTCGAACAGCGTGACATCGGCACCGCGCCGCACCAGTTCGACGGCGGCGGCGCAGCCGGCCCAGCCGCCGCCGACGACCGCCACGCGGCTAGCCATTCAGGTCAGCCACGAACGTAGGTCTTCCACGCCAGCCACAGCTTGCGGATCGGCGTCAGCGAAATGCGCTGCGTGAGCACGTGGTAACCGTCGCGCTCGATCTCGTCGAGCACCGTGCGGTAGATGGCCGCCATGATCAGGCCGGGGCGCTGGGCGCGGCGGTCTTCCTTGGGCAGCAGCGCGAACGCTTCCTCGTAGGCCTTCTGGGCGCGGTCGGCCTGGAAGGCCATCAGCTTCGTGAACCCTTCCGTGTGGCGCGCGTTCAGCAGGTCCGCCGCGGTCACGCCGAACTGCTGCAGTTCGTTGATCGGCAGGTAGATGCGGCCCTTGCGGGCATCCTCGCCCACGTCGCGGATGATGTTCGTGAGCTGGAACGCGTGCCCCAGCTTTTCGGCATAGCGCAGCGTTTGCGGGCTGGTCGAACCGAAGATGCTGGCCGACAGGATGCCGACCACGCCGGCCACGTGCCAGCAGTATTTCGACAGGCCGGCGTAATCGAGGTAGCGCGTCTGGTTCAGGTCCATCTCCATGCCGTCGATGATGGCCTGCATGTGTTCCTGCTGCAGTCCATAGGGCACCACGTGCGGCTGCAGGGCCTTCGTGACCGGATGCGTGGGCTTGCCCTCGTACATGGCCGCCATCTCGGTGCGCCACCACGCCAGCTTGATGCGGGCCAGCGATTCGTCGGTGCATTCGTCGACGGTGTCGTCCACTTCGCGGCAGAACGCATACAGCGCCGTGATCGCGCGCCGGCGTTCGGGCGGCAGGAACAGGAAGCTGTAATAGAAACTCGAGCCGCTGGCGGCGGCCTTCTGCTGGCAGTAATCGTCGGGGGACATGTAATTATTTTGCAATATTGCGCGAATCGAAGGCGCTATTCTAAGGGTAAGGGCCGCAACGCGCGCCAGAAAACTTTCAGCCAGTCGGCACGGCGCAGCACGGGGCGGCGCCGGAACACGTCGTAATCGACTTCCTCGATCGCCT
Source organism: Pseudoduganella lutea (assembly GCF_004209755.1). NCBI lineage: Bacteria > Pseudomonadati > Pseudomonadota > Betaproteobacteria > Burkholderiales > Oxalobacteraceae > Pseudoduganella > Pseudoduganella lutea. The sequence goes on from NZ_CP035913.1 coordinate 6,455,045, forward strand.
CCAGGATGCGCAGGCCGCCATGCACGATAAGGCGCAATTCGAGGCCGATGCGGCCCGGCAGACGCCAGGCGAGCGGTGCCCCGGAGAGCATCAGCGCGCGCGTGCGTTCCACCTCGAAGCGCATCAGCGCGCGCCACTTGCCGCGCGCCGCCGGATCGTGCAGGTGGGCGGGGGAGATCGCGAAGCGGGCCAGGTCGTCGAGCGGAATGTAGATGCGTTCCTTTTGCTGGTCCACGGCCACGTCCTGCCAGAAGTTAATCAGCTGGAGCGCCGTGCAGATGGCGTCCGAGTCGCGCACGTTGTCCGGCGTGGCCGCGCCATACAGGTGGAGCATGAGCAGGCCGACCGGATTGGCCGAGCGCTCGCAGTAGTCGAGGAGTTCGTCGTATCGCTGGTAACGGGTGACGGTCACGTCCTGCCGGAAGGCGGACAGCAGGTCGTGGAACGGCTTGAGCGGCAAGTCGTGGGCGGCGATGGCGGCGGCGAGATTGCGGAACATCGGCTCGGGCGGTGGCGAGCCCAGTTCGATATGCACCAGCGCGGCCTCGTACTCGCCCAGCGCGGCAAGGCGCTGGGATGGCGTCGCGTCGCCTTCGTCGGCAACATCGTCGGCGCCGCGCGCGAAGGCGTAGATGGCCTGAACGGCGGGCACGAGGCGGCGCGGCATCAGCAGCGAAGCGACAGGGAAGTTCTCGTAATGATCAACGGCCATGGGCGGGCGCCTGCCTAACTGACGCGAAAGTCATTTTCAAACCGCCATGTCACGACTATAATTTTCTTCTTACTTTTGTACATTACTTAACAGAAAGTCATTGATTCAGCCCGCAATCATAGTGGCTTAGCGTTCCCGCCGCAATTGCAGCCGAACCGGAGAGAAGGAAAATACCGTGCAAGCCAAGAAGCCTTACCTGATTGCGGCCATTGCCGTGCTGCTCGCCGCCTGCTCGAAGCCGCCGGAAAAAACGGAAGACGTGCGTCCGGTACGGGCGATCGTGCTGGAAAGTTCGGACGTCGACGTGAATGCCGAGTTCTCCGGCGAGGTGCGCGCCCGCTACCAGTCGCAGCTGGGATTCCGCGTGCCCGGCAAGATCGTGGCGCGCAAGGTCGATGTCGGCGCCACCGTGCGCAAGGGCCAGGCGCTGATGCAGCTCGATCCGCAGGACCTGCGACTCGGGCAGGCGCAGGCGCAGGCCACGCTGCGGGCGACGGAAACGACGCGCGACCTGGCCGCCGCGGACGTGAAACGCTACCGCGAACTGCGTGCCCAGAATTTCGTGGCGCAGGCCGTACTCGACGAAAAGGAATCGGCGCTGCGCGCGGCTGAGGCGCAGGTGGATGCGGCCCGCGCCGGCTACCGCGAGCAGTCGAACCAGGCCGGCTATGCGGCGCTGGTGGCGGACGTCGACGGTGTCGTCACGCAGGTGGCGGCCGAGGCCGGGCAGGTGGTGGCGGCCGGCACGCCGGTCGTGACGGTGGCGCGCACCGACGAGAAGGAAGTGGTGTTCGGCGTGCCGGAAGACCGCGTGGACGCGTTGCGCCAGGTGTCGGATGTGCACGTGCGCCTGTGGGCGGCGCCGGACCAGGTGGTGCCGGCGAAGATCCGTGAAGTGTCGCCGGTGGCCGATCCCGCAACGCGCACGTACGCGTTCAAGGTCGCGCTGCCGCCCACGCTGACCCAGGCCAAGCTGGGCATGACGGCGGTGGTGCAGTTCGCGTCGAAAGGGGAGCCGAAGATCAAGGTGCCGCTGTCGGCATTGTTCCACGAACGCAATGCAACCTCCGTCTGGGTGGTCGAGCAGGGCGCCGTCCGGCTGGTGCCGGTGACGGTGGTGGCCGCCGAAGGCAACGACCTGGTGCTGGGCAGCGGCGTGAAGGCGGGGCAGACGGTCGTGACGGCCGGCGTGCACCTGCTCAAGCCCGGCCAGAAGGTGCGCATCCTGGGTGACGATGTGCCGAAGGCGCCGCCGGCGCCTGCCGCGAAGGGGGCATGATGAGCGGTTTCAACCGGGGTTTCAATCTCTCGCGGTGGGCCCTCGAACATATTCCGCTGACGCGCTACCTGATCGCCGTGATGCTGATCGGCGGCATGCTCAGCTACAAGAACCTGGGCCAGGACGAAGACCCGCCGTTCACCTTCCGGATCATGGTGGTGCAGGCCTTCTGGCCGGGTGCCACGGCGCTGCAGATGGCCAACCAGGTCACGGACAAGCTGGAAAAGAAGCTGCAGGAAACGCCGTATATCGACGAGATCAGCAGTTACTCGAAGCCAGGCCAGACGCTGATCATGCTCAGCCTGCGCGAATCGACACCGCCGAAGGAAACCGGCAACGCCTGGTACCAGGTGCGCAAGAAGGTGGGCGACATCGCCGGCACCTTGCCGCAGGGCGTGATCGGACCCACGTTCAACGACGAATTCGGCGACACGTATGGCTCGATCTTTGCGCTGTCGGGCGATGGCTTCACGTATGCCGAAATGAAGGACTACGCCGACTTTGTGCGCCAGCAACTGCTGCGCGTGGGGAAGGTCTCGAAGGTCGAACTGTTCGGCGTGCAGGATGAAAAGATCGACATCGAGTTCTCGCACCAGAAATTCGCCCAACTGGGCATCCCGTTCGAGCAGATCGTCAACCAGATCGCCACGCAGAACACGGTCGAGGCGACCGGCACGCTGGTGACGCCGACCGACAACCTGCAGGTGCGCGTCACGGGGGCACTGGCCACCGTCAAGGACCTGGAAGACCTGGAGCTGCGCGCCAATGGCACCACATTCCGGCTCGGCGATTTCGCGAAGATCCGCCGCGCTTACCAGGATCCGCCGCGCGACAAGATGCGTTTCAACGGCAAGGAAGTGATCGGGCTGGGCGTCTCGATGGAAAAGGGCGGCAACATCATCGAGATGGGCAAGGCGCTCGAGGAAACCGTGTCCGCCCTGCGGGGCAAGCTGCCGGTCGGGATCGAGCTGGCGCGCGTGTCGGACCAGCCGCAGGCCGTCACCGCCTCCGTGGGCGAATTCGTCCACACGCTCATCGAGGCCGTGCTGATCGTGCTGGCCGTGAGCTTCCTGGCGCTGGGGCTGCACACGAAACCGAAGTGGCGGCTGGACGTGCGCCCCGGGCTCGTGGTGGCGCTGACGATTCCATTGGTGCTGGCCGTGACGTTCCTGTTAATGCGCATGCTGAACATCGACCTGCACAAGATCTCGCTGGGCGCGCTGATCATCGCGCTGGGCCTGCTGGTCGACGATGCGATCATCGCCGTCGAAATGATGGTGCGGAAGATGGAGGAAGGTCTGTCGCGCCTCGAGGCGGCCACGTTCGCGTATACATCCACGGCGATGCCGATGCTGACCGGCACGCTGATCACCGTGGCCGGCTTCGTGCCGATCGGGCTGGCGCAGTCGACGGCGGGCGAGTACACGTTCTCGCTGTTCTCGGTGAACGCGATCGCATTGATCATGTCGTGGGTGGTGGCCGTGGTGTTCACGCCCTATATCGGCTACCTGCTGCTGAAGGTACAACCGCACGCGCCCGGCGAGCACGGTCACGACGTGTTCGATTCGCCGGGCTTCCAGCGCTTCCGCCGCGTGGTGACCTGGTGCGTGGAGTGGCGCAAGACGACGATCGCGGCCACCCTCGTGATCTTCGCGCTCGGCGTGTATGGCTTCAATTTCATCGAGAAGCAGTTCTTCCCGGATTCCTCGCGGCCCGAACTGATGGTGGAGATGTGGTCGCCCGAAGGCACGGCGTTCGCCGCCAACGAAGCCCAGGTGAAGAAATTCGAGGACTTCATCCGCAGGCAGCCGGGCGTGGTGTCAGTGACGAGCTACGTGGGCACCGGCAGCCCGCGCTTCTACCTGCCGCTGGACCAGATCTTCCCGCAATCGAACGTGTCGCAGATCGTGGTGCTGCCGAAGGACCTGCAGGCGCGCGCGGACCTGCAGAAGAAGATCACGCAGGTCTTCCATGACGATTTTCCCGAAGTGCGCGGCCGCGTGAAGCTGCTGCCGAACGGGCCTCCGGTGCCTTACCCGGTGCAGTTCCGCGTGACGGGCACTGAGGTCGACAAGGTGCGCACGATCGCCGACCAGGTGAAAGGCATCGTGCGCGCCAACCCGAACGCCGTGGGCGTGAACGACAACTGGAACGAGTCCGTAAAGGTGCTGCGGCTGGACCTCGACCAGGACCGCATGCGCGCCCTGGGCGTGACGACACAGACGGTGATGCGCGTCGCGAACACGGTGCTGTCCGGCACCGTGGTCGGCCAGTTCCGCGAGGGCATCCGGCTGATCGACATCCAGGTGCGCCAGCCGGTGGCGGAACGCCAGACGATCGAGATCCTGAACAATACCAACGTGCCGACGGCGAGCGGCCGTTCGGTGCCGATCTCGCAACTGGCCAGGGTGGACTTCGTGTGGGAGCCGGGCGTCGTGTGGCGCCTGGGCCGCGAGTGGGCCATCACCGTGCAGGCCGACGTGGTCGAAGGCATCCAGGGGCCCACCGTGTCGGGGCAGATCAATCCTGAGCTGGCCGACCTGCGCGCGCGCCTGCCGGCCGGCTACAAGATCGAGGAAAAGGGCGCGGCCGCCGATTCCGGCGAGGCCGAGCAGTCGATCGCCGTGAACCTGCCGCTGGCGCTGTTCCTGATCTTTACCCTGCTGATGCTGCAGTTGCACAGCTTCTCGCGATCGCTATTGGTGTTCCTGACCGGGCCGCTGGGCGTGGCCGGGGCGGCGTTCGCGCTGCTGCTGCTGGACCGGCCGCTGGGCTTCGTGGCGAACCTGGGCATCATCGCGCTGTTCGGCATGATCATCCGCAACTCGGTCATCCTGGTCGACCAGATCGAGCAGGACATCAAGGGCGGCGCCGCGCCCTGGGATGCGATCGTGGAATCGGCCGTGCGGCGCTGCCGGCCGATCCTGCTGACCGCGGCCGCCGCCGCACTGGCGATGATTCCGCTGTCGCGCTCGGTATTCTGGGGGCCGATGGCGGTGGCGATCATGGGCGGGCTGGTGCTGGCGACGGCATTGACGCTGCTGTTCCTGCCGGCCTTGTATGCGGCATGGTTCCGCGTTAAAAAGCCGGTGCGCTAGCAATGAATGAAAGCGACATGGACGAATGGGCCAGCTTATTAATTGATCAGTTGGCTAAAGGTCAAAAATCATCCCCATTTTTGGGAAAAACCAGTAAAATGCCGTGTTGAAGTTGAAAGCCCCTGTGATTTTCAGGGTAGGGCGACCCGTTTTCACTTAATGGTCGCCCTTTGCTTTTGCGCAAAGTAGCAATGGGAAAGCTGGAGATCCCGAACAGCGCCGAGCCGGCTGGTAATACGCGGCGGCGCTTGTCGAGGTTTCCCATAGCGCGAGGATGGCGAAATTGGTAGACGCACCAGGTTTAGGTCCTGACGCCAGCAATGGTGTGGGGGTTCGAGTCCCCCTCCTCGCACCAACAGTATTCACAAATTTTTTGGACGATCTTTACATGGCAACTGCTGTCGAAAACTTGGGCAAACTCGAACGCCGACTCACGATTTCCTTCCCGCTGTCGGACGTCCGCTCCGAAGTGGAAAAGCGCCTGAAGGCGCAAGCCAAGTCCGCGCGCGCCCCCGGCTTCCGCCCGGGCAAGGTGCCGATGAAGATGGTGGCGGCCCAGTATGGCTACCAGATCGAAACCGAAGTGCTGAACGATAAAGTGGGCCGCGCGTTCAACGACGCCGCCAACGAAAACAACCTGCGCGTTGCCGGTTTCCCGAAGATCGAACCGAAAGAAGGTTCGCCGGAAGGCCAGCTGGCCTTCGACGCCACGTTCGAGGTGTACCCGGAAGTGGAAATCGGCGACCTGTCGCAGGTCGAGGTCGAGACCGTGAAGTCGTCCGTGACCGACGTCGAGATCGACAAGACGATCGATATCCTGCGCAAGCAGCGCGTGCACTTCCACACCAAGGGTGAGGCGGGCGAGCACGGCGACGGCGGCGAAGCCGTGGCCGCCAACGGCGACCGCGTGACCGTGGATTTCGTGGGCAAGATCGACGGTGAAGAGTTCGCCGGCGGCAAGGCCGAGGATTATGTGTTCGTGCTGGGCGAAGGCCGCATGCTGCCGGAATTCGAAGCCGCGACCGTGGGCCTGAAAGTGGGCGAGGCGAAGACCTTCCCGCTGGCCTTCCCGGAGGATTACCACGGCAAGGACGTGGCCGGCAAGACCGCCGAGTTCACCATCACGCTGAAGAAGCTGGAATGGGCGCACCTGCCGGAAGTCGATGCCGAGTTCGCGAAATCGCTGGGCGTGGCCGATGGCGACCTGGCCAAGATGCGCGATGACATCAAGGTCAACCTGGAGCGCGAAGTGAACGGCCGTGTCAAGGCGCGCAACAAGGAAGCCGTGATGGATGCGCTGGTGAACACCGCCACGCTGGACGTGCCCCAGGCGCTGATCGACCAGGACACCGAGCGCCTGGCCGAGATGACCCGCCAGGACATGGCCGCCCGCGGCATGAACGTAAAAGATGTACCATTCCCTCCGGAGCTGTTCAAGGACAAGGCCGAGCGCCGCGTGCGCCTGGGCCTGATCCTGTCGAAGCTGGTGGGCGACAACGAACTGCAAGCCACGCCGGAACAGGTGAAGGCGCAGATCGAAGACTTCGCGCAGAGCTATGAAGATCCGCGCGAAGTGCTGAAGTACTACTACAGCGACCGTCGCCGCCTGGCCGAGGTGGAAGCCCTTGTATTGGAAGAAAACGTCGTTACTTACGTCCTGGGCCTGTCGAAGACGTCGGCGAAGGAAGTGCCGTTCGACGAACTGATGGGAAGCGCAGCACAGGGCTAAGTAAGCCTGTCGCACAACATCCGGCACCGGCCGGCTGCAAGTTACGTGATGTTGCGGACTTCAGCCGGCCGGTGCGTTTCACAAGGAAAAGGAATGATCGGAATGAACCGCAATCCGGCGCTGGACACGGAAATGCTCGGCCTGGTGCCGATGGTGATCGAACAGAGCGGCCGTGGCGAGCGCTCGTATGACATTTACTCGCGCCTGCTGAAAGAGCGCGTGATCTTCATGGTCGGCCCGGTCAACGACCAGATGGCCAACCTGATCGTGGCGCAGCTGCTGTTCCTGGAGAGCGAGAATCCCGACAAGGACATCTCGCTGTACATCAATTCGCCTGGCGGTTCGGTTTCGGCTGGCCTGGCGATTTTCGATACGATGCAGTTCATTAAACCCGATGTGTCGACGCTGTGCACGGGCATGGCCGCGTCGATGGGCGCCTTCCTGCTGGCCGCCGGCGCCAAGGGCAAGCGTTTCTCGCTGCCGAATTCGCGCATCATGATCCACCAGCCTTCCGGTGGGTCGCAAGGCCAGGCTTCCGATATCGAGATCCAGGCGAAGGAAATCCTGTACCTGCGTCATCGCCTGAACAGTATCCTCGCGGAACGCACCGGCCAGACGATCGACCAGATCGCCAAGGACACGGACCGCGATCGCTTCATGTCCGGTGACGAGGCCGCCGAATATGGCCTGATCGACAAGGTGCTGACGACCCGCGCTTGATTCGACCCAGGCCGGTAGCGGTTAGCGCGAGCCAAAACGCGAAAATTACGCCCGGACGCCACACCGTTCCGGGCGTTTTATTTTTATTTCGGGTAGCATGTGGTTGTGTGCAGGACTTCTTGCTCCATCACACGCCACGTCTGAATGCCGCATGTGTACGCTACGTCATGTCTTACTGTGGATCTGAACGGCGTATCATTTTGCGGCTGTCCGGCGGCTCATTCAGCGGCACAGTCAGCAATGCGTGCAGCACCCATTCTTGTAACTAAAGAAAACGTCCCATGTCCGACAAAAAATCTTCCAGCGGCGAAAAACTTCTGTACTGCTCCTTCTGCGGCAAGAGCCAGCACGAGGTCAAGAAGCTGATCGCCGGGCCCTCCGTCTTCATCTGCGACGAGTGCATTGATTTGTGCAATGACATCATCCGCGACGAGACGTCCAGCATCGAATCCGTTACGGGCGCCAAGTCGGACCTGCCGACGCCCCACGAAATCGCCGAGCTGCTGAACCAGTATGTGATCGGCCAGCAAACGGCGAAGCGCATCCTGTCGGTGGCGGTGTACAACCACTACAAGCGCCTGAAACACCTCGGCAAGAAGGACGACGTCGAGCTGGCCAAGAGCAATATCCTGCTCGTCGGCCCGACCGGTTCCGGCAAGACCCTGCTGGCGCAAACGCTGGCGCGCATGCTGAACGTGCCGTTCGTCATCGCCGACGCCACCACGCTGACCGAAGCCGGCTACGTGGGCGAAGACGTTGAAAACATCATCCAGAAGCTGCTGCAGAGCTGCAACTACGATGTGGAAAAAGCCCAGCGCGGCATTGTCTACATCGATGAGATCGACAAGATCTCGCGCAAGTCCGACAACCCGTCGATCACCCGCGACGTGTCCGGCGAAGGCGTGCAGCAGGCGCTGCTGAAGCTGATCGAAGGCACGATGGCTTCCGTGCCGCCGCAAGGTGGCCGCAAGCATCCGAACCAGGATTTCGTGCAGATCGACACCACGAACATCATGTTCATCTGCGGCGGCGCGTTCGACGGCCTGGCGAAGATCATCTCGAACCGTTCGGAAAAGAGCGGCATCGGCTTCTCCGCCACCGTGAAGAGCCAGGAACAGCGTTCCAACAGCGATATCCTGCTGGAAGCGGAACCGGAAGACCTGATCAAGTTCGGCCTGATCCCCGAACTGGTCGGCCGCCTGCCGGTGGTGGCCACGCTGGCCGAGCTGACGGAAGAGGCGCTGATCCAGATCCTGGTCGAGCCGAAAAATGCGCTGATCAAGCAATACGGCAAGCTGCTGGAAATGGAAGGCGCGGAACTGGAAATCCGCCCGGCCGCGCTGCACGCGATCGCCCGCAAGGCGCTGGCCCGCAAGACCGGTGCCCGTGGCCTGCGTTCGATCCTGGAACATGCACTGCTGGACATTATGTATGACCTGCCGAATCAGCAGAATGTCACGAAAGTGGTTATCGACGAAAACACCATTACCCAAGGTGCAAAGCCGTTGTTGATTTATCAGGAGTCGCCAAAAGCGTCCGGCGAGAATTGATTTATCAAGAAACCAAGGCCTGCACACAGGTCGAAAAAAGCGTTTTGCATCCTTAGAGCAACGCAGTACAATCGAAACCAATAAGAGAAGCAGGCTTCACTCGAAAAGCCACTCGCGGCGCTCGTCGCGCGTGGCTTTTTTATTTTCTGCTGACTTTTAGAGCAGCGCCGCCAATGTTTTCAGCAAAGTTAATGTGTTGAGAAGAATTATTCTGGCGGCGGGTCTTGTGATTCGGCTGCGAGTGCCTACATCATAAACATGCTTTTACATAAGGTACGCCATGACAACTTCCAAATTAACTGAGCAGACCCAACTGCCGTTGTTGCCTTTACGGGATGTCGTCGTTTTCCCGCATATGGTGATACCCCTGTTCGTGGGGCGTCCAAAATCGATCAAGGCGCTGGAAGCGGCAATGGAGCAAGGCAAGAGCATCATGCTTGCCGCACAAAAGGCTGCCGCAAAGGACGAACCTTCTCCCACCGATATTTATGAAATCGGCTGCGTTGCCAACATCCTGCAAATGCTGAAGCTGCCCGACGGTACCGTGAAGGTGCTGGTCGAAGGCGCGCAGCGCGCACGCATCCGCAAGATTACCGATACGCCCACGCACTTCGTGGCCGAGCTGCAGCCTCTCGATTCCGAAATCGGCGACGATTCCGAGATTGAGGCGATGCGCCGCGCGATCGTGCAGCAGTTCGACCAGTACGTCAAACTGAACAAGAAAATCCCGCCCGAGATCCTCGCTTCGCTGTCGGGCATCGATGACGCCGGCCGCCTGGCCGATACGGTGGCCGCCCACCTGCCGCTGAAGCTGGAACAGAAGCAGGTGATCCTCGAGATCTTCAATGTCGCCAAGCGCCTGGAGCACCTGCTCGGCCAGCTCGAAGGCGAGCTCGATATCCTGCAGGTCGAAAAGCGCATCCGTGGCCGCGTCAAGCGCCAGATGGAAAAGTCGCAGCGCGAGTACTACCTGAACGAACAGGTCAAGGCCATCCAGAAGGAACTGGGCGAAGGCGAAGAGGGCGCCGATTTCGACGAACTCGAGAAGAAGGTGCAGGCCGCCAAGATGCCGAAGGAGGCACTGGACAAGGCCAATGCCGAGCTGAAGAAGCTGAAGCTGATGTCGCCGATGTCGGCCGAAGCCACTGTGGTGCGCAACTATATCGACACGCTGGTGTCGCTGCCTTGGAAGAAGAAATCCAAGGTCAACGGCGACCTGTCCAACGCCGAGAAGGTGCTCGACACGGATCACTATGGCCTCGAGAAGGTCAAGGAACGCATCCTGGAATACCTCGCGGTGCAGCAGCGCGTGGACAAGCTGAAGGCGCCGATCCTTTGCTTCGTCGGCCCTCCGGGTGTCGGCAAGACGTCGCTGGGCCAGTCGATCGCCCGTGCCACGAACCGCAAGTACGTGCGGATGGCGCTCGGCGGTGTGCGCGACGAAGCCGAGATCCGCGGCCACCGCCGTACCTACATCGGCTCGATGCCGGGCAAGGTGCTGCAGTCGCTGGCGAAGGTCGGCGTGCGTAATCCGCTGTTCTTGCTGGACGAGATCGACAAGATGGGCGCGGACTTCCGCGGCGATCCGTCGTCGGCCCTGCTCGAGGTGCTGGATCCGGAACAGAACCACACGTTCTCGGACCACTACATCGAGGTGGACTTCGACCTGTCCGACGTGATGTTCGTGGCCACGTCGAACTCGTACAACATCCCGCCGGCGCTGCTGGACCGGATGGAAGTGATCCGCCTGTCGGGCTATACCGAGGATGAAAAAACCAGTATCGCGCTGCGCTACCTGCTGCCGAAGCAGATCAAGAACAACGGCCTGAAGGAAGGTGAAGTGTCGGTCAGCGAAGCGGCCATCCGCGACGTGATCCGCTACTACACCCGCGAAGCCGGCGTGCGTTCGCTGGAACGCGAAGTGTCGAAGATCTGCCGCAAGGTCGTCAAGCTGCTGCTGCTGAAGAAGACCGAGAAGAAGGTCATCGTCACGCCGAAGAACCTCGATAAATTCCTGGGTGTGCGCCGCTATGATTTTGGCGTGGCCGAGAAGGAGAACCAGGTGGGGCAGGTGGTCGGCCTTGCCTGGACCGAGGTCGGTGGCGACCTGCTGACGATCGAATCGGTTGCGATGCCAGGCAAGGGCGCCGTGCTGCGCACCGGCACGCTGGGCGACGTGATGAAGGAATCGATCGAGGCTGCCCGCACGGTCGTCAGGAGCCGCGCGCAGCGCCTCGGCATCAAGCCGGAAGTGTTCGAGAAGCAGGACATCCACATCCACGTGCCGGAAGGCGCGACGCCGAAGGACGGTCCGTCCGCCGGTATCGCGATGACGACGGCGATGGTGTCGGTGTTCACCGGCATTCCGGTTCGCGCCGACGTGGCGATGACGGGCGAGATCACGCTGCGCGGCGAGGTATTGCCGATCGGCGGCCTGAAGGAAAAGCTGCTGGCGGCTCACCGCGGCGGTATCAAGACGGTGCTGATCCCCGAGCAGAACGTGAAGGACCTGGCCGAGATTCCGGACAACGTCAAGAACAAGCTCGAGATCGTGCCGGTGCGCTGGATCGACAAGGTGCTGGAAATCGCCCTGGAACGCCAGCCGGAACCGCTCGCCGAAGTGCCTGCCGTGGAGCCGGTCGCGGCAGCCACGCAGAAGGCGGATGGCCCGACGGAAGTGGTCAAGCACTGACGTTTTACGGCGCGTCGTGAAAAACAGGCACCCGAGGGTGCCTGTTTTGCGTTTCAGAGGGTGTTTTTTACATATTGACGCCTTGACACAGAGCAAGCCCGGCTTGTTTAATACGGCCTGAGATTTTTCTCTGCCTTGAAAGTACCGCTTTCGTCCTGAAAAACGAAATAAACGGTATAAACGATTTAAACCTTTGTGACGGGGAACAAGCTGTGAACAAGACTGAACTGATCGACCATATCGCCACTTCCGCTGATATCTCCAAGGCGGCCGCGGCGCGTGCCCTGGACGCGATGATCGATGGCGTAACCACCACTCTGGCCAAGAACGACAGCGTTACCCTGGTCGGCTTCGGCACCTTCATGGTGAGCGAGCGCGCTGCCCGTACCGGCCGCAACCCGCGCACGAAGGAAGAGATCACGATCGATGCAGCGAAAGTACCGAAATTTAAGGCTGGTAAAGCGCTGAAAGATGCAGTAAACTAATTGCCTTCGGTGAGCAGCCCTGCTGTTCACCGGTCTGGTCGAATGACCGGCAACGGGCGCTTAGCTCAGTTGGTAGAGCGGATCCCTTACAAGGATTAGGTCGGGAGTTCGAGCCTCTCAGCGCCCACCAGCAGTTCAAGTTGCTGCTGTGAAGTAACGATGTAAACAGTATTGTGCGTTTGCTGGAGCGGTAGTTCAGTTGGTTAGAATACCGGCCTGTCACGCCGGGGGTCGCGGGTTCGAGCCCCGTCCGCTCCGCCAGCTACAGTGCGCAGACATCAAATGCAGTAAATCGTTTCCGCTAGCGGAGACACTACCGGGAGCGGTAGTTCAGTTGGTTAGAATACCGGCCTGTCACGCCGGGGGTCGCGGGTTCGAGCCCCGTCCGCTCCGCCAGAATCAGAAAAAGAAGCCTGCGAAAGCAGGCTTTTTTTCGTCCTGATTCTGGCGCAGCGGAGGACTCCCCCTGCGAGGAGTCCGGCGGGGATCGAAGGGAGTAAGGCAGGGGTTTCGCGAAGCACTGCTTCGCGCCTGCCGAACGCCGCAGCCATGCAGGGCTGCGGCTCGCTTACCAGCGATTCTGCGGCCGGCAGGATGTCGGCGAGTCCCGTCCGCGATGCCAGCCCAGCCGGGCTGGCTCGTCCGTTCTCCCTCATTCTCCAGTGCTCCCCCGCAGGGGATCACGACCGCGCGAAGCCCCGCTTCGCGTAGGCGCAGCCAAGCCTGCTCAGCCACCCGGCATGCGTCCCGCCAACCGCAGGTTCCACGGGCCGCACGCGCGTCCGTCCCACCTGTCGCCAACCGCACGCTCCGCCGGCCGCACGCGCGCCCGTCCCACGTTCCCCACCCCACTCAACCTTGCCGAAAATTCAAATGCTCACCTTGCTACATCGGAACACCGCCCCTATAATCGCGTGAGCAGCGAAAGGGGCGAACGCTAACGTTCGCCTTTTTTTTGTAATGCATAACCTGATAAATTGGCCATGTTTGAATTCATACGTACGCATCAAAAACTGATGCAGATTTTGCTGGCGATCCTGATCATTCCATCGTTCGTGTTCGTTGGCGTGCAGGGCTACGAAAGCATGGGCGACAGCGCGACGACGCTCGCCAAGGTCGACGGCAAGGTCGTGACCCAGCAGGAGTTCGATAACGCGCTGCGCCGCCAGCTGGACCAGTACCGCCAGCGCTTCGGCGAGCAGTTCGACCAGAAGATGTTCGACACCCCCGAGTTCCGCCAGAGCGTGCTGGACAACCTGATCGCGCAACGCGCCGTCACGTCCGAAGTCGTGCGCGGCCACCTGACGGTCAGCGACGCGGCACTGCAAAAGGCCATCCTCGACAGCATCAAGGATATTCCCGGCATGATCACGCCGGAAGGCAAGGTCGATATCGAGCGCTACCGCGCAACGCTGGCCAACAACAGCGGCCTCACGCCGGAAGGCTTCGAGCAGACGATGCGCCATGACATGGCTGTCCAGCAGCTCGTCAGCGGCATCCAGGGCACGGCGTTCGCGCCACGGACCGTGACGAAGCTGGTCACCGACCTGACCGAACAGGAGCGCGACGTGCAGGAACTGGCGATGCCTCTGCAGCAGTTCGTGGCCAACGTGAAGGTCACCGACGAGATGGTCAAGGCATACTACGACAAGAACGCCAAGCAGTACGCCGTGCCGGAGCAGGCGCGTATCGAATATGTGGTGCTCGATGCCAAGGCGATCGAAAGCCAGGTCAGCGTGACCGACGAGGAAGTGGCGGCGTTCTACAAGTCGAATGCCACCCGCTACACGGCACCGGAAGAGCGCCGCGCCAGCCATATCCTGGTGGCCGTCAACAAGGATGCCAAGCCGGCCGACAAGGCCGCCGCCAAGGCCAAGGCCGAAGCGATCCTGGCCGACCTGAAAAAGGCGCCGGGCACGTTTGCGCAGGTCGCCAAGGCGAAGTCGGAAGATCCGGGTTCGGCCGAGCAGGGCGGTGACCTGGGCGTGATCGAAAAAGGCTCGCTGGTGCCATCGGTGGAGCAGTCGATCTTCGCGCTGAAGCAGGGCGAGATCAGCAACGTCGTCGAATCCGAATTCGGCTACCACCTGATCACCGTGACGTCGCTGAAGCCATCGGTCGTCAAGCCGCTGGACGATGTGAAGACGGACATCGCGGCCGACCTGAAGAAGCAGAAGGCCGGCAAGAAATATTCGGAAGTGGTGGAGACCTTCACCAACACCGTGTATGAGCAGGCGGACAGCCTGAAGCCCGTTGCGGACAAGCTGGGCCTGAAGATCGAGACGGCCGACAACGTGACACGTACCCCGGCCGCGGGTGCCGCGCCGGCACCGTACAACAACGCGAAGTTCCTCACCGCGGTGTTTGCCGACGATGCCGTCAAGAACAAGCGCAACACCGAAGCGGTCGAAGTGGCGCCGAGCACGCTGGTTTCCGGCCGTATCGTCGAATTCAAGCCGGCATCGCAACAACCGCTGGCCAACGTGGCTGCGCAGATCCGCCAGCGCGTGACGATGGAAGAAGCGCTGAAGGCCGCCAAGGCTGCGGGCGAGGCCAAGCTGGCTGCGCTGAAGAAGGCCGACGATGCGACTGGCTTCAGCCCGGTCCAGAAGGTCTCTCGTGCCAACGCCCAGAACCTGCCGCAGCCTGTCGCGCGTGCCGTGCTCAAAGCCGACGTGTCGAAGCTGCCGGCCTACGTGGGCGTGGAGCTGCCGGGCATGGGCTATGGCATCTACCGGATCGGCGCCGTGCACCAGCCTGCCGCCGCCGACGAAGCGCGCCTGGCGTCGGCCCGTGAACAGATCGGCAATATCGTCGCCCAGCAGGACATGCTGAACTACGTCGAAGTGCTGAAGGAAAAGGCCAAGGTCAAGATCATGCGTCCGCTTACCGACGCGAAGGCCGGCGACGCCCAGTAAAGGCGGCGTGCAGCCAACGAAAAAAGCCACCCTCGGGTGGCTTTTTCATTGCGTTTTCATTGCGTGCGCGCGATGACTCAGTCTTCGTGCAGGGACCGCGCGGCGGCCAGGAAGGAAGCCGGCGAGATGTCCGGCAGTTCGACGGCGCGAGCCTGGTCGTACTGCGTGAAATTGCGCTGGATCGAACGGGCGTAGGCCGGGTCATAGTGATCGACGAGCAGTTCGTCGACGAGTTCCGGCATCCGCCCCTCGGTCGCCATGTGCTGCCACTTGCCGATCCGTTCCTTGCCATGCAGGTCGGTCAGGTAGGAGAGCTGCGTGTTCAGCGCCGGGGCATTGCAGGCGAAGTGCTGGTAGTCCTCGATCAGCAGCTGTACGCGGTGCTCGCGCGCTACCTGCAATGCGACGCACGGCGAGGCGCGCATGCGCTCCATCAGCGCGGCGGGAACGCGCAGCGCACCCACCTTCTTGCTTTCCGATTCCACGAAGACCGGCAGCGCCGGGTCGAAGCGGCGCAGCCGGTCCCAGATCGACGTCTCGAACGCCTTTTGCGTGGGCTGTGGCTGGCAGGGCAGGTTGCCCAGCACCGAACCACGGTGCGCCGCCAGCTGCTCCAGGTCCAGCACCTGGGCGCCGATCGATTCCAGCGTGTCCAGCAGCCGCGTCTTGCCGCTGCCGGTGGTGCCGCAGATCACGCGGAAGTCCAGTTCCGGCGCATGCTCCAGGTCGGCGTTGACGCGGTTGCGGAATGCCTTGTAGCCGCCCTCGAGCTGCACCACCGGCCAGCCGATCTTCGCCATGATATGCGCCATCGAGCCGCTGCGGTTGCCGCCGCGCCAGCAGTAGACCAGCGGCTTCCACTCGCGCGGCTTGGCGTGCCACAGCGTGTCGATATGGTGGGCGACGTTCGCCGCCACCATTGGCGCGCCGACCTTCTTGGCTTCGAAAGGGCCGGCCTGCTTGTACAGCGTGCCCACGACGATGCGCTGCTCGTCGTCGAGCACCGGGCAGTTGATTGCGTTCGGCAGGTGATCGAGCGCGAATTCGGCCGGGGTGCGCACATCGATGATGGTGTCGAAGTCGTCGAGCCGGGCCAGCACGTCGTCGATGGGGAGGATTTCGGGATACTTCATTGCGTCCTTAGGATGGGCAGCAGGTGCGGCCAGATATTGTTCAGGATGAGGGGATGGGCGGTGGCCAGCGGGTGGATGCGGTCGGCCTGGAACAGCTCCATCTTCTCGGCCACGCCATCGAGCATGAACGGCGCCAGGGCCACTTTCTCGTCGCGGCTGATCGCCTTGTACATCGCGAAGAATTTTTCCGAATAGTCGCGGCCATAGTTCGGCGGAATGCGGATGCCGACCAGCAGCACGCGCGCACCCGCGCCCCGCGCCGCCTTCACCATCGCGCGCAGGTTGCCGTCGGCGGCAGGCACAGGCAGGCCGCGCAGCCCGTCGTTGGCACCCAGTTCGAGCACCACGTAGTCCGGCTGGTGCTTCTTCAGCAGCGCCGGCAGGCGTGTACGGCCACCACTGGTGGTCTCGCCACTGACGCTCGCGTTGACGATGCGGATATCGAGTTTCTGCGCCCGCAGCTTGCCCTCGAGCAGCGCGACCCAGCCGGTACCCCGCGCCAGGCCATATTCGGCGGACAGGCTGTCGCCCACCACGAGCAGCGTTTTTGGGGCAGAATAGGCGCTCGCCGGGCTGCCCCACAGCAGCAGCATGGCGCAAAGGCACGAACAGAACCGCGAACCGATTCCGGAACTGATTTTTTCAACCAAGCCAAGCAGACCTTCGACCATGCCAGATTTTCCTCACGCGACCAGCAATTTCATTCCAAGCTCGCCTGCAACGTCGCACAATAATGCGCACGACAATGCGCACGACAATGGGCACGGCGCCGGCGCCGGCGCCGTGGCCGGCGCGGCGGCGATCGCGGTAACGGGCCTGACCAAGCGCGTAGCCGATGCAAGCGGCGAGCTCACCATTTTGCACAGCGTGGATTTTACCGTGCAAAAGGCCGAGACGCTGGCAATCGTGGGCGCATCCGGATCCGGCAAGTCCACGCTCCTCGGCTTGCTGGCTGGCCTCGATACGCCGAGCGATGGCAAGGTGCTGATCGATGGCACGGATATCTTCGCGCTCGACGAGGACGGCCGCGCCGCCCTGCGCAAGGCCAAGCTGGGCTTCGTGTTCCAGTCCTTCCAGCTGCTGCCGCACCTGACGGCGGTGGAAAACGTGATGTTGCCGCTCGAGCTGGCCGGTGATGGCGATGCCCGCCCGAAGGCCGAGGCCATGCTGGGACGCGTGGGCCTGGCGAGCCGGTTGAAGCATTATCCGAAATACCTGTCCGGCGGCGAACAGCAGCGCGTGGCGTTGGCGCGCGCCTTTGTCACGCAGCCACCATTGCTGCTGGCGGACGAGCCGACGGGCAGCCTCGATGCCGCCACCGGCGAAGCCGTCATCGCATTGATGTTCGAACTGAATCGCGAGCACGGTTCCACGCTGGTCCTTGTGACGCACGACCCGGCAATGGCGGCGCGCTGCGGCCGCACGATCACGATCGCCGCCGGCCGCCTCGTGTAGGTCGATCGCTGTTCAGCGCGACCGCTGGGCGGCCGGCTGGGTGTGCTGTTGCGCCACGAGCCGGTTCAACTCCACGCGCATCGTGGGAATCAGTTCGCTGGCCGTCAGGCCGATCGGCCCGGTGCCTTCCGCCACCAGCATGTCGGCCGCGATGCCGTGCAGCCAGACGGCGGCCAGCGTCGCTTCCCAGCCGGGCCAGCCCTGTGCCAGCAGCGCCCCGGCCAGGCCGGCCAGCACGTCGCCGGTGCCCGCGGTGGCCAGGCCGGCATTCCCGGTCGGATTGATCGCAACCCTGCCGTCCGGTGCGGCGATGACGGTGCCCGATCCTTTCAGCACGATGCAAGCGTTCAGCATCGTGGCCAGTGTGCGGGCGGCCGCAAGGCGATCGGCCTGCACCGCGTCGATCGGCTTGCCCAGCATGCGTGCCGCTTCGAGCGGATGGGGCGTGGCCAGCGTGGGCGCGGCGCGGCTCGCCACGGCGCCTCGCAGCGCTGGATCCGCCGCGAGCAGGTTGAGCGCATCCGCGTCGAGTACCAGCGGCTGCCGTGATGCCACCGCGCGTGCCAGCAGGCGTGCGGCCTCGTCACCGTTGCCGAGCCCAGGCCCGGCCACGGTCACGCCGCCGGCGAAGTCGATATCCCGTGCGGGTCGGCACATCAGTTCGGGCTGTCCCGCATCCACGGGCAGCGGTTCGCCCGCAAAGCACAGGTAGACGCGGCCCGCGCCGCCCTGCAGCGCGGCCCTGCCGGCCAGCACGGGGGCGCCGGCCATGCCCGGTGCGCCACCCAGCACGAAGACATTGCCATAGCTGCCCTTGTGGCTGTTGTGGCGCCGCACGCGCGCATGGCGTGCGAAGAACGCCGGATCGTTCAGGTGCATCGACGCCGGCGGGAGCGATGCCGCCGGCAGGTCCAGGCTGGCGACGATGATGTCGCCGGCGTGGTCGCGACCGTCGCAGGTGTGGAGGCCGGGCTTGTCGCCGATGAACGTGATGGTGTGTGTGGCGCGCACCGCGCGGCCGCCGATATTGCCTGTCTGGCCGGCGCCGACGATGCAGCCAGTATCCGCATCGAGCCCGCTGGGCACGTCCAGCGCGAGGATCGGGCAGGAGAGCGCGTTGACGGCGTCCACCAGCGCGCCGGGCACGCCGTCGAGCGGGCGTTGCAGGCCGATGCCGAACAGGCCGTCGACCACGAGGTGCCAGTCGCGGGCCGCGATGGCCTCCGGCGGAAGGTCCACGAAACGGGCCGTGCTGGCCTCGGCGCGCTGCAATGCCCGGTCCCGCTCGGGCGCCGAGGTGCGCGCTGGCGCAAGGTGAACGATGGAGACGTGGGCACCGGCATGCGCCAGGTTCGCGGCGACCTCGAAGGCGTCGCCGCCATTGTTGCCGGGCCCGGCCAGCACCAGCACGCTGGCGCCGTCGGTGGCAAAAGGCAGCAGGTCGAGGGCCGTGTCCGCGCCGGCGCGACCGGCGCGTTCCATCAGCGTGCCGCCGGGCAGGGCTGTGGCGCAAAGGCGTTCGACATCGCGGATCTGGGCAACGCTGTACAGGGGATTCATGGCCGGTGCACCGAAGGGATGGGAGCCGATAGAATAGCGCTTTTCCCGGGCAACGCGTTTCCCTCACGACGGAGCAGGCATGGACTGGCAATTCTGGATCGACCGCGGCGGCACCTTCACGGACATCGTTGCGAGGCGGCCGGACGGCACGCTGGCCACGCACAAGCTGCTGTCCGAAAACCCGGAGCGTTACCCCGATGCGGCGCTGGCCGGCATAAGGCACCTGCTTGGCGTCCCGGCTGGGGAACCTGTGCCGCCGGGGCTCGTCGGCGCGGTCAAGATGGGAACCACGGTGGCCACCAACGCGCTGCTCGAACGCAAGGGCGAGCCGACAGCGCTGGCGATCACCCGCGGCTTCGGCGATGCGCTGCGCATCGCTTACCAGAACCGCCCTCGGTTGTTCGACCGCCATATCGTGCTGCCCGAGCTGCTGTATGGCCACGTGGTCGACATCGATGAACGCGTGGGCGCCCACGGCGATATCGTGATCCCGCTCGACGAGGCGGCGGCACGGACGGCATTGCTGGCCGCGTACGGGCGTGGCTTCCGCTCGCTCGCGATCGTCTTCATGCACGGCTACCGTTTCACGGCGCACGAAAAGGCCGTGGCCCGCATCGCCCGCGAAGTGGGCTACACGCAGGTTTCGGTCTCGCACGAGGCCAGCCCGCTGATGAAGCTCGTCGCGCGCGGCGATACGACCGTGGTCGATGCCTACCTGTCGCCGATCCTGCGCCGCTACGTCGACCGGGTGGCCGCCGAGCTGCCCGGCGTGCGGCTGCAGTTCATGCAGTCGAATGGCGGCTTGACCGATGCACGCGCGTTTCACGGCAAGGACAGCATTCTCTCCGGGCCGGCCGGCGGCATCGTCGGCATGGTGCGTGCCAGCCGCCTCGCCGGCTTCGACAGGATCATCGGCTTCGACATGGGGGGCACCTCCACCGACGTCTCGCATTATGCAGGCGAGTTCGAACGCGTGTTCGAGACGCAGGTGGCCGGCGTGCGCATGCGCGCGCCGATGATGAGCATCCACACGGTGGCGGCCGGCGGTGGCTCGATCCTGCACTTCGATGGCAGCAGGCTGCGCGTGGGGC
Source organism: Pseudoduganella lutea (assembly GCF_004209755.1). Classification (NCBI taxonomy): domain Bacteria; kingdom Pseudomonadati; phylum Pseudomonadota; class Betaproteobacteria; order Burkholderiales; family Oxalobacteraceae; genus Pseudoduganella; species Pseudoduganella lutea. Next base: position 6,475,467 of record NZ_CP035913.1, read on the forward strand.
CGGACAGCGCGGGCGCCGATCCCGGCCCGGCCAGCTACCGGCGCGGCGGGCCGCTGGCTGTCACCGACTGCAATGTCATGCTGGGCAAGATCCTGCCCGCCGAGTTCCCGCACGTGTTCGGTCCTGGTGGCGACCAGCCGCTCGACGCGGACACGGTGCGCGAACGCTTTGCGGCACTGGCCACGGAGATCGGCCAGGCCAGCGGCGCTGCGCCCGCGCCGGAAGCACTGGCGGCCGGATTCATCGAGATTGCGGTCGGCAACATGGCCAACGCGATCAAGCAGATCTCCGTGCAGCGTGGCCACGACGTGACCGGCTACGCGCTGACCAGCTTTGGCGGCGCCGGCGGCCAGCACGCCTGCCTGGTGGCCGACGCACTGGGCATGAAGACCGTGTTCATCCATGCGCTGGCCGGCGTACTGTCCGCCTATGGGATGGGCCTGGCGGACCAGGCGGTGCTGCGCGAGCAGGCGATCGAAACGCGGCTCGCCGGGTCCGCGCTGCCGGCGCTGCATGCGGCGCTGGATGCGCTGGCGGCCGATGCGCGCGCCGAATTACTCAGGCAGGGCGCCGACGACGGCCACATCGTTGTCGTGCGGCGCGCGCACCTGCGCTATGAAGGCACGGACTCCGCGCTCATCGTGCTGTTCGACGAGGAGGAGGGCATGCGCGCGCAATTCCTGGACGCCTACAAAAGACGTTTTTCCTTCCTGATGCAGGACCGGGCCCTGATCGTCGAGGCGGTGTCGGTCGAAGCGATCGGCAAGGCCGAGGCACCGGCCGAAGCGGCGGCGGCCGCGCCGACTGGACGATTGCCCGAACAGTCGCCGCGTAATGACGCAGCGCCGCCCCACCGCACCGTGCCCATGTTCAGCGCCGGCCAGTGGCGCGACACGAGCCTGTACCGGCGCGACGCCTTGCGCAGCGGCGACGTGCTGCGCGGCCCGGCCATCATCGCCGAAGCCAATGCCACCACGGTCGTGGAACCCGGCTGGCAGGCGCAGGTGACACCGCAGGATCACCTGGTGCTCACCCGGATCGAGGCGCTGCCGGCGCGCCGCGCGATCGGCACGACGGCCGATCCGGTCATGCTGGAAATCTTCAACAACCTGTTCATGTCGATCGCCGAACAGATGGGCCTGCGCCTGCAGAACACGGCGCATTCGGTGAACATCAAGGAGCGCCTGGATTTTTCGTGCGCGATCTTCGATGGCGACGGCAACCTGATCGCCAACGCACCGCACATGCCCGTGCACCTTGGTTCGATGGGCGAAAGCATCAAGCGTGTGATGCACGCCAACGCGGGCGCGATGCGCCCTGGCGACGTGTACATGTTGAACGATCCCTACAATGGCGGCACGCACCTGCCGGACGTAACGGTCATCACCCCTGTCTTCGACGCAACGGGCATGGACATCCTGTTCTATGTGGGCTCGCGCGGCCACCATGCCGATATCGGCGGCACCACGCCCGGCTCCATGCCGCCCGATTCGCGCACCATCGAGGAAGAGGGCGTGCTGATCGATAACTTCAAGCTGGTCGATGGCGGCGCGCTGCGCGAGGCGGAAACGCGCGCGCTGCTGGCCGGCGCGCGCTACCCGGCACGCAATCCCGACCAGAACCTGGCCGACCTGCGCGCCCAGGTCGCCGCGAACACCAAGGGCGTGGAGGAATTGCGCCGGATGGTGGCGCACTTCGGGCTGGACGTGGTGCGCGCCTACATGGGCCACGTGCAGGACAACGCCGAGGAAGCGGTGCGGCGCGTGATCGGCGCGCTGCGCGACGGTGCATTCACGGTCGATCTCGATAATGGGGCACGGATCAGCGTGGCCGTCACGGTCGACACGGCGTCGCGCAGCGCCACGATCGATTTCACCGGCACGTCGCCCCAGTTGGACAATAATTTCAACGCGCCGTCCGCCGTCTGCATGGCCGCGGTGCTGTACGTGTTCCGCACGCTGGTGGACGACGACATTCCCCTCAATGCCGGGTGCCTCAAGCCGCTGCGCGTGATCATCCCGCCCGGCTCGATGCTTAATCCACGCGCGCCGGCCTCGGTTGTTTCCGGCAACGTGGAAACGTCGACGTGCATCACGAACGCGCTGTACGGCGCCCTGGGCGTCATGGCGGCGTCGCAGGGCACGATGAACAACTTCACGTTCGGCAGCAGCCGGCACCAGTACTATGAAACGATCAGCGGCGGCTCCGGCGCCGGCGCCGGGTTCGACGGCACCGACGTCGTGCAGACGAACATGACGAACTCACGCCTGACCGATCCGGAAATCCTGGAGTTCCGTTTTCCGGTGCGGGTCGACAGCTACGCGATCCGGCAGGGCTCGGGCGGTGCCGGCCGCTGGCGCGGCGGCAATGGCGGCGTGCGGCGCATCCGGTTCCTGGAACCGATGACGGCGGCGATCCTGTCGAACAACCGGATCCATGCGCCATTCGGCATGGCCGGCGGCGCGCCTGGCGCGCTGGGCAGGAATACCGTGGAGCGGGCCGCTGGCGGCGTCGAGGAACTGGGGCACATCGGCAAGGTAGCGATGCAACCCGGTGACGTGTTCGTCATCGAAACGCCGGGGGGCGGGGGCTACGGCACGCCGACGTGAGTCAGTCCGATATGAGTCAGTCCGATATGAGTCAGTCTTCATCGCCGCCGGGTGGCGCCGGCTGCACCTTGATGCCGCGGCGCGCCAGGGCCTCGCGCAGCAGGAACTCGATTTCCGCGTTCACGCTGCGCAGGTCGTTCGCGGCCAGCCGCTGCAGCTCGGCCCACAAGGCCGGGTCGATCCGCAGCGGGTAGGCTTTCTTTCCAGGACTCCCCATGGTGCTCAGTCCATCATTCAGTTATACAGGGTGCCTGCGTTGATGATCGGTTGCGCATTCTGGTCCGAGCACAGCACCACGAGCAGGTTGCTGACCATCGCCGCCTTGCGCTCCGGGTCGAGTTCCACGATGTCGCGTTCGGCCAGCGCCTTCAATGCCGCATCCACCATGGTGACCGCGCCGTGCACGATCTTGGCACGCGCACTGATGATGGCCTCGGCCTGCTGGCGGCGCAACATGACCTGGGCAATTTCCGCGGCATAGGCCAGGTGCGTGAGCTTGGCATCGACCACTTCCACGCCGGCCGCCTCGAAGCGGGCTTGCAGCTCGCTGCGCAATGCATGGGCCACTTCGCTGGCACCCGCGCGCAGCGTGGTTTCGCCTGCCGCCAGGTCGTCCGCTTCGTCATAGGCGTATTGCGAGGCCAGGTGGCGCAATGCGGCTTCGGCCTGGATCGACACATAGCGCTCGAAATCATCGACCTCGAACACGGCCTGCGCCGTATCGCGCACGCGCCACACGACGGCGGCGCCGATCTCGATCGGATTGCCGCGCCGGTCGTTCACTTTCAGCGTGGCCACGTTCAGGTTGCGCGCGCGCACCGTCAGCTTGCGCTTGCGGTAGAAGGGAAATGCCCAGCGCAGGCCCTCGTTGCGGTCGGTACCGACATATTTGCCGAACAGCGTGAGGATCGCTGTCTCGTTCGGCTGCAGCATGAACAGGCCGGCGCCGAGGAAGATGCCGGCGACGATCATCAGCAACCCCGGCAACACGAGAAAGCCGCGCAGCGCCAGCCCGCCCCCGATGACGAGCAGAATGCCCAGGGCGCCCGCCGCATAGCCGTTGACCGACGTGAACGGCGCTTCCTGCCTGACCTGTGTACCCATCTGGATCTCCCTGGAATTATATGAAAGTGATATCACTTTAAGATCACTGTATCGGCTTGTCAAGGGAGAACCGGCGTTGGCGCGGCCCGATCATGTCAGTGATCGTTGGCGGGGCAGTGACTTTCCGAGAGAAATCCGCAACCTCGCGCAGCTAGAATGGGGGACGCCGGAATGGCCGGCCCGAATATGGAAATCTCCAGTGCAAGCTCCAGGGCGCCGCAAGCTGATCATTGCAATGCTGGCCGTCGCGTGTGTCGCGGCGCCGCTCGGCTATGGCTACCTGAACGCCAAGCCCGCCCGCGAAGCGGAACTGGCGCGCGTCGCGCAACGCGAAATCCGCGCCACCGTCCTGGCCACGGGGCAACTGGTGTTCCGGCAGGAAGTGCAACTGTCCGCCGAGGTCATCGGCAAGGTGGCCGCCGTGCTGGTGAAGGAAGGCGACGGCGTGCAGAAGGGCCAGGTCCTGCTGCGGCTGGATCCCACCGTCTACCTCGCCGAGGTGGCCCAGCAGGAAGCGAACCGGCGCAGCGCCTCGATCGCGATCGAGCGGGCGCAGATCAACGTCGCCAACCAGCAGCGCGCGCTGGACCGCGCCCAGCGCCTGTACCAGGCGAAGTTCATCGATATCTCCAGGCATGACGACGCAGTGCACCAGGCCGATCTGGCACAGGTGGAATTGCGCGCCAGCCGCGAGGCGCTCGGCCAGGCGGAAGCGTTGCTGTCCCAGGCGCGGGAGCGGCTGGCGAAAACGGAAGTGCGCGCGCCGATCGACGGCACGGTGACCGCGCTGCCGATCAAGGTAGGTGAAACCGCCGTGGCCAGCACCACGGGGATTGCCGGCTCGTCGCTGATGACGATCGCCGACATGGGCGCGATCATCGCCGAAGTGAATGTCGATGAAGCCGATATCGCCCAGGTGGCTGCCGGCCAGCCCGCGAAGGTATTCCCGGCCGCCTACCCGGAGCAGCCGATCGCCGGCCGGGTCGAGCAGATCGCCATGGCGCCGCGGGTGGCACCGCCGGGTGCCGCCGCGCAGGGCCGCAGCTACGTGGTCAAGCTGCGGCTCGACGAAACCCGGCCGGCGCTGCGCTCGGGCATGACGTCGCGCGTGGAGATCGCCGCCGGCACCACGGTGAAGCGCCCGGCAATCCCGCTCCAGGCGCTGATGAACGAGCCGCAGGGCAGCCGCGGCGCCATCGGCGGGTACTACGCGTTTGCCGTGGTCGATGGCCGGGCCGTGCGCAAGCCGGTGCAGGTTGGCGTCTCCGACGATACGAACCAGGAGGTGCTGAAGGGCCTCGCGGTGGGCGACACGGTCGCCGTGGGGCCGGCGCGATTGCTGCGCGAACTGCGCGACGGCGACCCCGTCATTGCGGCGCCGGTCGCCGGGCCCGCGGGAGGAGGGCGTTGATCCGCCTGCAGGGCCTGGGCAAGCATTACCGCATGGGCGACCAGACCGTGCATGCGCTGCGCGACATCGATCTGGTAATCGAGCGCAACGAACTGGTGGCGTTCATCGGCGCATCGGGTTCGGGCAAGTCGACGATGATGGGCATCATCGGCTGCCTGGACCGCCCCAGCAGCGGTACGTTCCTGCTGAACGGCAGTGCGGTGGCGCACATGAGCGACGATGAACTGGCGCGCGTGCGCAACCGCGAGATCGGTTTCGTCTTCCAGAGTTTCCACCTGCTGCCGCGCATGTCGGCACTGGACAACGTGGCCCAGCCGCTGGTCTACCGCGGCATCGCCCCGGTAGAACGCCGTGACATGGCCATGCAGGCGCTGCAGCGGGTGGGACTGGAGGCGCGCATGCACCACCGACCCAACGAACTGTCCGGCGGCCAGCGGCAGAGGGTGGCGATCGCCCGTGCGCTGGTGGGCGCACCGGCGCTGCTGCTGGCCGACGAGCCGACCGGCAACCTCGATTCGGCCACCACGCGCGACATCCTGGCGCTGATCCGCGATGTGCACGCGGCCGGCCAGACGGTGGTGATGGTGACGCACGAACCGGACATTGCCGCGCAGTGCTCGCGCGTGGTGCGGCTGCAGGATGGCCGGATCGTGTCCGATACGGGCGCGGCATGACGATCCTGCTGCGCGAAAGCGTGCGCTCGGCGCTGGCGTCGATCCTCGCCCACCGGCTGCGCAGTTTCCTCACGGCGTTGGGCATCATCATCGGCGTGGCGTCGGTGATCACGGTGATCTCGCTGATCCAGGGGCTGTCGAAGAGCGTGTCGGACCAGTTCGCCGGGCTGGGCGGCACCAGCGTGACGATCCGGGCGTATAACGACATGAAGGACCAGATGCGCGGCAAGGTCAACTACCTGCGGCTGGAAGACGTGGAGCAGATCCGCCTGCGTGGCGAGAGCATCCGGCACGTGAGCCCGGTCTTCACGCCCGGCTTTGCCGAAGTGCGCTACCTGGGCGCCACGACGACGGCGCGGGTGACAGCCACGTCGGCCAGCTACCAGGACGTGAACCAGCGCTATACGCGGCTGGGGCGTTTCATCACCGAGCCGGACGACGCACGGGCGCGGCGCGTGGCCGTGATCGGCGAAGACCTGGTCGCCGAGCTGCACCTGCCGGCGGACCCGCTCGGCAAGTTCATCTTCTATGGCGGCGAATGGTTCAAGATCGTGGGCGTGCTGGAAAAGCAGGGTGCCGTCTTCGGCATGTCGCAGGATAACTACCTGATCATCCCGTTCAAGACCGGGCGCAGCATCATGGGCAACAACCGCCGGCTGAATCTGTCGATCACGGTGGCGGTCGACCAGCTGGCCGACCTGGATGGCACGATCCGGCAGTTGTCCGCCGTGATGCGCACGGCGCACCGCCTGCAGCCGGGCCAGCCCGACGATTTCGAGATCCAGTCCGCGGAACAGCTGGCGCAGAGTTTCGAGAAGATCAGCATGATGGTGACGCTGGTCATGGGCGGCGTGGTCGGTATCGCGCTGCTGGTGGGCGGCATCGGCATCATGAACATCATGCTGGTGTCGGTGAAGGAACGCACGCGCGAGATCGGCATCTGCAAGGCGCTCGGCGCGCGCAGCCGCGACATCCTGGCGCAATTCCTCGTGGAGGCGGTCATCCTGGCCACGCTGGGCGGCCTGATCGGGCTGGCGCTGGGCTACGTGCTGGGAGCCGCCATCGCCGCCCTGATCCCGGACTTCCCGCCGGCCGTCGTGCCCTGGTGGGCCGTGGCACTGTCGCTGCTGTTTTCCGGCGGCGTCGGCATCGTGTTCGGCGTGATGCCGGCCCGGCAGGCGGCGCGGCTCGATCCGATCGAGGCCCTGCGCTACGAATAAAACGGCTGCTTTCTTTCCTGGTGGATACGGCACATGCCACCGGTGCCGGGGTTTCACTCGGGTTTAGCCCTATAAACTGCCCGTTGAAACAGGTATAATGCCGGCAAATCAACCAGCCCATTCAGCGCTGGCGCACTTCGAGAGCCCGTGGTTTCTATTGCCGTGCCCATTTTCTTCTTAATCCGCAGCCCTGCTGCATCGACTCGCTCCCAACCATGTTGATACTCCCGGGCTCCAACGCCCTGTCCGCATTCCGTAGCCAGCGTCTTCTCTCCCAACTGCAAGCCGTGGTGCCCGCCGTGACGGCGGTCCAGGCCCGCTATGTCCACTTCGTCGACACGCCATCGGCCCTGTCCGACGAGGACCGTGCGCGCCTGGATGGCCTGCTGACCTATGGCGAACCGGCCCACGCGGACATCGACGACGGCGCGGTCGAGTCGTTCGTGGTGATCCCGCGCTTCGGCACGATCTCGCCCTGGGCGTCGAAGGCCACGGATATCGTGCACAACTGCGGTATGACGTACATCCACCGCGTGGAGCGGGGCGTGGCGTATCGCGTGGTGCTCAAGGGCGGCATCCTGGGCACGAGCCTGGGCGCCGCCAAGGGCCTGAACGCGGAACAGCTGCAGGCCGTGGTGGCACTGCTGCATGACCGCATGACGGAATCGGTGCTGCGCGACCCCAGCCAGGCGGCCGGCCTGTTCGCCAGCCTGGAAGGCAAGGCGCTGGAAACCGTGGACGTGCTGGGCAATGGCCGCGAAGCACTGGTGCGCGCCAACACGGAACTGGGTCTGGCGATGTCGATTGATGAGATCGATTACCTGAACGACGCGTTCACGGCGGCGGCGCGCAACCCGACGGACGTGGAACTGATGATGTTCGCGCAGGCGAACTCCGAGCACTGCCGCCACAAGATCTTCAATGCCGACTGGACCATCGACGGCACGGCGCAGGACCGCTCGCTGTTCAAGATGATCAAGAACACGCACGAGAAGCAGCCGAAGGGCACCATCGTCGCGTACTCCGACAATTCGTCGATCATGGAAGGCGCGACCGTGACGCGTTTCTTCCCGCGCGGCGAAGGCCATGAATACGGCGCGTCGACGGAACTGGTCCACACCTTGATGAAGGTGGAGACGCACAACCACCCGACGGCGATCTCGCCCTTCCCGGGCGCTTCCACCGGTGCCGGTGGCGAAATCCGCGACGAAGGCGCGACCGGCCGTGGCGCCAAGCCGAAGGCCGGCCTTGCGGGCTTCACCGTATCGAACCTGATGCTGCCCGACGCGGTGCGCCCGTGGGAGAATGCGTCCAATGTCACGGCGAAAGATGGCGCTACCGAGGCGGCGTACGGCAAGCCGGAACGCATCGCTTCGCCGCTGCAGATCATGATCGACGGCCCGCTGGGCGGCGCCGCGTTCTCGAACGAATTCGGCCGCCCGGTGCTGGGCGGCTACTTCCGCACCTATGAGCAGAACGTGGGCCACGCTGTCTACGGCTACCACAAGCCGATCATGATCGCCGGCGGCATCGGCAACATCTCGGCGCAGCACACGCACAAGAACGATATCCCGGTCGGCAGCCTGCTGATCCAGCTGGGCGGCCCGGGCATGCGCATCGGCATGGGCGGCTCGGCCGCGTCGTCGATGGCGACGGGCACCAATACGGCCGACCTGGACTTCGATTCAGTACAGCGCGGCAATCCGGAAATGGAACGCCGTGCCCAGGAAGTGATCAACGGCTGCTGGCAGCTGGGTGAAAACAACCCGATCATCTCGATCCACGACGTGGGCGCGGGCGGTTTGTCGAACGCGTTCCCGGAAATCACGAATGACGCCAAGCGCGGCGCGATTTTCGACCTGCGCAAGGTGCCGCTGGAAGAATCCGGCATGGCGCCGAAGGAAATCTGGTCGAATGAATCGCAGGAGCGCTACGTGCTTGCGATCGCGCCAGGCGACCTGGACACGTTCCGCGCGCTGTGCGAACGCGAGCGCTGCCCGTTCGCCGTGGTCGGCACGGCCACCGAGGAACGCCAGCTGAAGCTGATCGATCCCGAGAACGGCAGCAATCCGGTGGACATGCCGATGGACGTGCTGCTCGGCAAGCCGCCGAAGATGCACCGCGACGTACAGCATGTGGAGCGCGAATTCCCGGCCATCGACCTTACCGGTGTGGAGCTGGAAGAGGCCGCGCGGCGCGTGCTGCTGCAACCGACCGTGGGCGACAAGAGCTTCCTGATCACGATCGGCGACCGCACCGTGGGCGGCATGTCCGTGCGCGACCAGATGGTCGGCCCGTGGCAGGTGCCGGTGGGCGACTGTGCCGTGACCACGCTGGCCTACGAAGGCTATGTCGGCGAGGCGATGGCGATGGGCGAGCGCACGCCGCTGGCCGTCGTCGACGCGCCGGCGTCGGGCCGCATGGCCGTGGGCGAGACGGTCACCAATCTGGCCGCGGCGCCGATCGCGGATATCGCGTCGATCAAGCTGTCGGCCAACTGGATGGCCGCGTGCGGCCAGCCGGGGCAGGATGCCGCGCTGTTCGATACCGTGAAAGCCGTGGGCATGGACCTGTGCCCGGCGCTGGGCATCTCGATCCCGGTGGGCAAGGATTCGCTGTCGATGCGTACAACATGGGCAGAAGGCGGGTCCGACGATGGCGAACAGAAGGCTGTCGTGTCGCCGGTGTCGCTGATTGTCTCCGGTTTCGCGCCGGTGTACGACGTGCGCAAGTCGCTGACGCCGCAGATCCGCACCGACCTGGGCGAGACGGCGATCATCGTCATCGACCTGGGCCGTGGCAAGAACCGCATGGGTGCGTCGATCCTGTCGCAGGTGCTGGGCCAGTTGGGCAATGAGACGCCGGACGTGGACAGCGCCGAAGACCTGAAGGGCTTCTTCGCCGCCGTGCAGCAGCTGAACCGCGACGGCAAGCTGCTGGCTTACCACGACCGTTCCGATGGCGGCCTGTATGCCACGCTGGCCGAGATGGCGTTCGCCGGCCGCGCCGGCCTGTCGATCAATCTCGACATGCTGACGCTGGAAGGCGAGCACGCGGCCGACTGGGGCGATGCGAAGAACTGGGCCAGCCAGGTGGGCGAGCGCCGCAACGAACTGACCCTGCGCGCGCTGTTCAGCGAGGAACTGGGCGCCGTGATCCAGGTGCGGGCCGAGGAAAAATCGGCCGTGATGGACGTGCTGCGCTCGTTCGGCCTGGGCGCCTGCAGCCATATCATCGGCAAGCCGAACGACCGCGGCGTGATCGAATTCACGCGCGACGCCAAGCTGATTTACTCAAAGCCGCGCGCCGAGCTGCATCGCCTGTGGAGCGAAACGAGCTGGCGTATTTCGCGCATGCGCGAGAACCCGGCCACGGCGGACCAGGAATACGACCGCCTGCTCGACGAGCAGGACCCGGGCATGACGCCGAAGATCACGTTCGACCTGAACGAGAACGTGGCCGCGCCATTCCTCGCCACCGGCGCCCGCCCACGTGTCGCCATCCTGCGCGAGCAGGGTGTCAACTCGCACATCGAGACGGCGTGGGTGATGCACCAGGCGGGCTTCGCCGCGATCGACGTCCACATGAGCGACCTGATCGCGGGCCGCGTCAGGCTTGACGATTTCCAGGGCGTGATCGCCGTGGGCGGTTTCTCGTACGGCGACGTGCTTGGTGCCGGCGAGGGCTGGGCCAAGTCGATCCTGTTCAACCCGGCGCTGTCCGACCAGTTTGCCCGCTTCTTCGGCCGCACCGATACGTTCGGCCTGGGCATCTGCAACGGCTGCCAGATGATGAGCAACCTGAAATCGATCATCCCGGGCGCGCACGCCTGGCCGAAGTTCACGACGAACAAGTCGGAGAAATTCGAAGCCCGCTTCGCGCTCGTCGAGGTGCTCGATTCGCCGTCGATCTTCTTCCAGGGCATGACCGGCACGCAGACGCCGATCGCCATCGCGCACGGCGAGGGCTATGCGGACTTCAGCCAGACCGGCAGTCTCGACGAAGCAATCGCCGCGATGCGCTATGTGGACAACCGTGGCAACGCTACGGAAGCCTACCCGTTCAATCCGAATGGTTCGCCGCGCGGTATCACGTCGGTGACGACACCGGATGGCCGCTTCACCGTGCTGATGCCGCACGCCGAGCGCGTGTTCCGCACCGTGCAGCACTCGTGGGCGCCGGACGGCTGGGCCGAGGATTCGCCGTGGATGCGCATGTTCCGCAACGCGCGCAAGTTCGTCGGCTGATTGTCGGCTGAGCTTCGGCGCTGCATGAAAAGCCGGGCTTGCCCGGCTTTTTTACGCGTGCAGTGTGGTCTGTCGCATTGCAACAGTGTTAGGATTGCAAGATTCATGCGACCGCAACGGTGCGGTTTTCACATTAGGAGCAGACAGATGCAGATTTCGATCCGACAGACCCTGGTCATGGCAGCGCTCGTCGTTGGCGCGAACGCGCAAGCGGCCGAGGTGACGGTGCCGATCCACGCCGTCGACGCGTCCGGTACCGGCAAGGCGCTCGGCAGCGTGACGATTGCGGAAACCGCCGGCGGCCTGACGTTCACGCCATCGCTGGCCGGCCTGCCGCCGGGCCCGCGCGGTTTCCACGTGCATGCCAAGGGCGACTGCTCGCCGGCCGAGACGGATGGCAAGAAAGTGCCGGCGGGCGCTGCGGGCGGCCACCTGGACCCGCACGACACGAAATCGCATCATGGCCCGGGCAAGACCGAGAAGGAAGGCCATGCCGGCGACCTGCCACGCCTCGAAGTGGCGGCCGATGGATCGGCGAAAACGCCCGTCCAGGCACCGCAGCTGAAGAAGCTGGCCGACGTGAAGGGCCGCGCGCTGATGATCCATGCCGGCGGCGACAACTATGCCGACCAGCCGGCACCACTGGGCGGTGGCGGGGCGCGTATCGCCTGCGGCGTGATCGGCGGCTGAGCCGCGCGTCATCGTTGAAAAAGCCGGGCCATGCCCGGCTTTTTCATTGCACGTTCGCCTGTCATGCAAATCAGCGCAGACGGCACGCGAGTTCCGCGAATATCCGCAGCAACGCCCTGGACCAGGCACCATGAAGCCGGAACCTTGAAGGCCGCGCACCGCACGTTGGTGCGGCGTGTGGCGGGCAGATCGGTTGGTCCATATTCCCCCCTCTTGTCGTCGGTATCGGTGAGGTATATTGTCGGCCTGCCGTCCGGCATGGACAAACGAGTAATTCTGTGGGGAAGGCCAAGGAATCCTTATGCAGCAGGGCATAGCGAACAAGACACTGCGCAGCTTGTCGGGGCTGATCGACTTCGACTGTGCGGCGCGGTGGGGCAGCTTCACGCTGGCGGCGCATGAACTGCACAAGACGCCGGCGGCGATCAGCCTGCAGGTCAAGCAGCTGGAAGAGGCGATCGGCTTCGCCTTGTTCGTGCGCCATCCCCGTCATATCGCGCTCACGCCGAAAGGCCAGGAACTGGCGGTGACGGTGGCCAAGATGCTGCGGGAACTGCGCGCGAAAGTCGATGCGCTGCGAGGGGGGAGCGAGGAAAACGTGGTGCGCATCTCCACCACGCACACGTTTGCCATCAAGTTCCTTGCGCCACGCCTGGGCCGCTTCACCCAGCTGCACCCCGAGCTCGACATACGACTCGATTCGACGGAGCGGCTGGTCGACGTGGAGCATGAGGACATGGACCTGGCGATCCGGCACGGCCTGGTCGATGGGCACCCCGGGGCGCTCTATTACGACCGGCTGGTGCCCGTGTACAGCCCGGGCCTGCTGGCTGCGGGCACAGCCGAGCTGACGCTTGCCGACCTGGGCCGCTTTCCGCTGCTGTACGACGAAACCACCGACTACTGGATCGCGCTGCTGCGCACGCACGGCGTGACGGCAGGGCGCCTTGATTTCTCGCGCGGGTTCACGAACCTGGCCGTGGCGGCGCAGGCCGCGATCGTTGGCCATGGCATCGCGCTGGTACCTTATTCGCTCGTCTGCGACGATATCGATCGCGGCATCCTGCGGCTGATGCGCGGGGCCAGCGTGGCTTATCCGCACGGCTATTACTGGGTGCTTGCGCCCACCAAGGCGGCGCTGCCGAAAGTGGTGCGTTTCAGGAGCTGGGTCGAAGGGGAGGTGGCGCACATGGAACAGACGCTGCTGGCCCTCATGGGCACTGGCGCCGACCAGGCATTGCCCTAGCGCTGCCGCAGACTGGCTCCATGCTGGCTTGCCTCTTCCGCGGCACCCAAAAAAAAGGCCTTGCCAACGTGCTTGATTGCCGGCATGATTGTTGGAATGACATCACCACCGTCCACCGCCGGGCTGCACAACACGCGCAGCCACATGAGCCGCAGCAGCGCCAGCGCTGCGGTGAGGGCACGCGCGTGCATGGTGTTCCCGCGTTTTTCCTTCCTCTCCATTATTCGAATTAGCACGGGTCGCTGAGCTGCGGCGCTGCCGGTGCTCGGCGCCCCGCAATCCCGCGCGACCCAGGTCGCATTCGCTGATCGATCCATGGAGATAACCGATGCATCCGCTTTCACCCCTGTCACCCCAGCCAACCCTGTCGTTCCCCACCTTGCCGCACATCCGCGCCACCGCCGACCGACTCGCCGGCAAAGTCCTGCACACGCCCGTGTGGCGCTGGCAGACGGGCGTCATCGAAGAAGCGTTCGCCGGCGCCGGCGAAGTCTGGCTCAAGCTGGAGCTGTTCCAGAAGACCGGCACATTCAAATTGCGCGGTGCGCTGAACTGCATCGAAGCGCTGACGGCGGCCGAGCGCACGCGCGGCGTCGTGGCCGTGAGTGCCGGCAACCATGCCGTGGCCGTAGCCTACACGGCCCGCCTGGCGGGATGCAGCGCCACGGTGGTGATGCCGCGCCATGCAAGCCCCGCCCGTATGACGGCCTGCCGCGAACTGGGCGCAAACGTCGTGCTGATGCCTGACGTGCACCAGGCATTCGCGCGGGGCGAGGCTATCGCGCGTTACGAAGGGCGCAGCATGCTGCATCCCTACGAGGGCCCGCTCACGGCGCTGGGCACGGCGACCATCGGGCTGGAACTCATGGCACAGGTACCGGGGCTCGATGCCGTAGTGGTGCCGATCGGCGGCGGCGGCCTGTGCGCCGGTATCGCCGCGGCCGTGAAGCAGATCGATCCCGCCTGTGCCGTGTATGGCGTGGAGCCGTTCGGTGCGGACGCGATGTTCCGCAGTTTCCAGTCGGGGAACACGGAGCGCCTGGACCGTGTCGATACCGTTGCCGACAGCCTCGGCGCGCCGCAGACTTTGCCTTACAGCCTGGCCGTGTGCCGGCGCTTCGTCGACGAGGTCGTGCGGGTCACGGACGATGAAATCTGTGTGGCGATGCTCGACCTGTTCCGGGATGCCAAGCTGGTTGCCGAACCTGCCGCGGCCGTGGCGACGGCGGCGCTGCTGGGGCCGCTGCGCGAACGGTTGGCTGGCAAGCGGGTGGCGCTGGTGGTGTGCGGCTCGAACATCGATGCGGAAGGTTTTGCCCGGCTGCTGGGGCGTGGCGCCGGTGTGCGCGAGCGCGAGCAGGCTGCGCGCGGCGCAGCGCTGGTCGCGTCGGCCTGAGCGTACAAGTCGGAACGTACTAGCGCTTCATGCGCGCCGCACGTAAAAAAAGCGCTCTGTACAGAGCGCTTTTTCGATGGAGCCGGCGGGCTTACTGAACCTTGGCTTTCTTGACCAGTTCGTCGCGGTAGGCGGCGATCTTGCGCTGCGTGATGCCCTGTTCGATCTGGGGCTTCACTTCTTCCAGCGCCGGGAACTTCGCGGCACGCGAACCTTCCAGCTTGATCACGTGGTAGCCATACTGCGACTGCACGGGCTTCTCGGTGATCTGGCCATCCTTCAGCGCCACCATGGCGTCGGAGAACGGCTTGACGAAGTTGGCCGGGCTTGCCCAGTCCAGGTCGCCGCCGTTGGCCGCGGAACCGGTATCCTTCGACTGCTTGGCCAGGTCTTCGAACTTGGCGCCGCCTTTCAGCTTGGCGATGATGTCGGTGGCTTCCTTTTCGGTCGCGACCAGGATGTGGCGGGCATGGTATTCCTTGTCGCCATTGGCGGCCTTCGCCTTGTCGTACTCGGCCTTGATCTCGGCATCCTTGACCGGGTTCTTCTTCACGTAGTCGGCCAGCATGGCATTGATGACGATGCTCTGGCGCGTGTTCTCCAGGGCCTGCTTGACATCAGGCTTGTTGCTGTAGCCTTGCTTGTCCGCTTCCTGGACCATCACTTCGCGGGCGATCAGGTCTTTCTTGATCGCATCGCGCAGCTGCGGGCTGTCCGGCTGCTTGTTCTGCGCGGTGACCTGCTTGACCACGGCGTCCAGGCGGGAGGCCGGGATCGCCTTGCCATTCACGGTGGCCACGTTCTGGGCGAACGCGGGTGCGGCGGCGATGCCAATGGCGATCATTGCGGTCAACAGGCGGGCTGGCTTCAAAATCATGTCACGTCCTATAAAAAAACTGGAGTTTGCCCCCGCAATGGAGGGCCGTTTCAACCGGGTGCCGGCACTGCTTAAAGGCGCCGGGTGCAATTTACTGGATCTTGGCCTTCTTGACCAGCTCTTCCTGGTAAGCCTGCAGCTTGCGCTGGGTGAGCGCTTCTTCGATCTGCGGCTTGACTTCGTCGAGCGACGGCAGCTTGGCCTGGCGAACGTCGTCCACCTTGATCACGTGGAAGCCATTCGGCGTTTGCACCGGCTTGTCCGTGACCTGGCCTTTTTGCAGGCCGACGAAGGCTTTCGAGAACACTTCCGGGAACGCGGACGGCGTTGCCCAGTCCAGGTCGCCGCCATTATTGGCGCTGCCCGTATCCTTCGACTGTTTCGCCAGGTCTTCGAACTTGGCGCCACCCTTCAGCTTGGCGATGATGTCATTGGCGGCAGCCTCGGTCTCCACGAGGATATGGCGCACGTGGTATTCCTTGTCACCGGTTTCCTTGACGAAGCGGTCGTACTCGGCCTTGACGTCGGCTTCCTTGACCGGATTCTTCTTGACGTAGTCGCCCACCATTGCCTGCACGACGAGAGCCTGCCGGGCATTTTCCATCTGCTGCTTCACGTCGGCGCTTTTCGCGTAACCCTGCTTTTCAGCTTCCTGCATCAGCACTTCGCGGCTGATCAGGTCTTTCTTGATCAGATCGCGCAGCTCGGGCGAATCCTTTTGCTGGCCCTGGGCCACCACCTGCTTGACGATCGCATCGGCGCGCGCGGTGGGAATGCCCTTGCCGTTGACCACGGCGATGTTCTGAGCGATTGCGGGAGCCGAGGCAACGGCGATCGATGCAACCAGAATGCGGAACGCTGGCTTGAAAGTCATTATTATTTCCTACGGGGAAAAGTTCTTGTCAATCGCGGGAGGAGAAGGGACTTAACGCAAAATGCTATTCATTCCTACCAAACCGCACATTTCAAATTTCCGACGGTGCCACTGCAGTAATGGCCAATGCATGAATCTCTTTATGCATCATATCGTGCACGGCATCATACACCAGCCGATGACGCGTGACGAGGTTCAGGCCGGCGAATTTTGCTGAGGTGATCCTTAAGCGATAATGGCCTCCGCCGGAAGCCGCGCCGGCATGGCCGGCGTGCAGGGCGGATTCATCTTCGAGGTCAATCTCGGCGGGGCCGAGATTGGCCAGCAGTCGCTCGCGGATCTTATCGAGGCGCGGATCGTTCATGCTTCATCCTTGATGTGTTTGGACAGGTAAAAGCCTTGGGCGACGAAGAAGACCAGCATCAGACCGGTGACACCGAATGCCTTGAAGCTGACCCATGCGCCCGTATCGGCCTTGAACAGCACGAATGCCACGAACAGGTTCAACAGGCCGAGCACGATCCAGAACATGATCCAGGCGGCATTCAGGCGCTGCCATACTTCCTCGGGCAGCGTGATCTGTTTTTCCATCGCCATGCGGATCAGGTTCTTGGCGAAGAAACGGGATGCCACGATCATCGCGATCGCAAAGCTCCAGTAAATGATGGTGGGTTTCCACTTGATGAAATCGTCGTCGTGGAAATAAATCGTCAGGCCCCCAAAGAACAGGAACACCACCATCGATACCCACAGCGCGCCATCGACCTTGCGGCCGCGCAGCAGCAAGTAGCCGATCTGCAGCGCGGTGGCGATGATGCCGGTAATGGTGGCAAGGATGATCGGTGCCTGCGAAGCGGTGATCGCACCGCCGGAGATAATGCCGGACAGGTTATCGTTGATCAACGCCTGCGCCATCTCCTCGTTGCCGCCGGCCCATTTATAACTGCCGAAGAAAACCAGCAACGGAAAGATGTCGAATAAAAATTTCATCATGGTGATTAGGCTTCCGGAGTAAAACGGAGCGCCGCGGAATTGATGCAGTAACGCAGGCCAGTCGGCGGCGGGCCGTCCGGAAATACGTGACCAAGGTGCGCATCGCAGACGGCGCAAATGATTTCGGTGCGCAGCATACCATGGGAACGGTCGACTTTCTCGATCACATTCTCCGGATCCAGGGCTTCGAAATAACTGGGCCAACCGCAACCGGATTCAAATTTCGCATCCGACCGGAACAGCGGTGTATTGCAGCACACGCAGGTATATACGCCGGCTTCATGGTGGTCCCAGTATTTACCGGTAAATGCGCGCTCGGTGGCGGCGTGCCGGGTGACCTGATACTGCATCGAATCGAGTTGTGCGCGCCATTCGGCGTCCGATTTCACTACCTTCTTGGTTTGATCGCTCATGATTTCACGGGGTGACTATATTTCAGGATGAACAGCTGACTTCGAGTCCTGCCGCCCAGTCGGGTGGCAAGGCGGCATAGTTTTCATTCTCGGGCTGCTCGTCGAATGGGCGGTCCAGCACGGCCAGCAGGC
This sequence comes from Pseudoduganella lutea, assembly GCF_004209755.1. Taxonomy (NCBI): domain Bacteria; kingdom Pseudomonadati; phylum Pseudomonadota; class Betaproteobacteria; order Burkholderiales; family Oxalobacteraceae; genus Pseudoduganella; species Pseudoduganella lutea. The sequence continues at coordinate 6,493,353 of NZ_CP035913.1, forward strand.
GTTCGATTTCGGAGAAATCCTTGTGTTGCGCCTTGTCGATCGCCACCTTGGCCAGATAATTGCGCAGCACGTATTTTGGATTGACGGCATTCATCGCCACCTGGCGTGCCGCGTCGGCACTGTTTTCGGCGCGCAGTCGTTCGCGGTACCTGCCTGCCCAGGCATCGAACGCGGGACGGTCGATGAACAGGTCGCGCAGCGGCTCGTCACCGGCCGGCGACGCGGCTTGCAGGCCTCCCAGCCGGCGGAAGAACAGCGTGAAGTCGGCATGGTTCGCTTGCAGCATGCTGAACATGTCGTCGAGCAGCGCACGGTCGGCTTCGCGCTTCTCGTTCAGGCCGAGCTTGGCGTGCAACAGGTCGTCGACCGCTGCGCCGAACACGCCCTGGTAGACGTCGAGTGCCGCCTGGGTCCGTTCGACCGAACCGATCAGCGGCACCAGCGCCTGCGCCAGCGCGTAGCAGTTCCAGTGGCCGATCTGCGGCTGCATCGCATACGAATAGCGGCCACCCTGGTCGGTGTGGTTGCAGATGTGCTGCGCATCGAATGCTTCCATGAAACCGAACGGGCCATAGTCGAGTGTCTGGCCGAGGATCGACATGTTATCGGTATTCATCACGCCGTGCATGAAGCCGACCGCCTGCCACTGCGCGATCAGCCGCGCCGTGCGGCGCGTGACTTCCTCGAGCAAGGCGGCATAGGGATTCTCGTCCTCGCGCAGTTCGGGATAGAAGCGGTCGATCACATAGTCGGCAAGGATGCGCAGCCGGGCTTCGTCGTTGCGGTAGAACCAGTGCTCGAAGGAGCCGAAGCGCACGAAGGTGGGCGCCATGCGCACGACCACGGCGGCCGTTTCGATGGTTTCGCGAACGATGCCCTGGTCGGAGCCGACGATGGACAGGGCGCGCGTGGTAGGAATGCCCAGCGCATGCATCGCCTCGGAACACAGCAATTCGCGGATCGACGAGCGCAGTACCGCGCGCCCGTCGCCCATGCGCGAATAGGGCGTCAGGCCCGCGCCTTTCAGCTGCAATTCGATCGGGCCGTTGGCGGTCGGCACGTCGCCGAGCAGGATCGCGCGGCCGTCGCCGAGCTGGCCGGCCCACACGCCGAACTGGTGGCCGGAATACACAGCGGACAATGGCTTCGCACGCTCGGGGACGCGGTTGCCGACCAGCACGTCGAGCGCATCGGCATCGATGGCCGCGGGATCGATGCCGATCAGCCGCGCGGCGTTGGCGCTGATGGCGACCGGGTACGGCGCCGGCAGCGGGGTCGGCATCAGCCTCGTATAGAACTCGGGCGGCAGCGTGGCGAACGAGTTATCCAGGGGTAGGGTTAGGGCAGCGATGGCAGTTCCTGTCTGGGTAATTGAAGACCAGGTCGGATTTTACCCCAGCGCGGGAAATACCAGCGGACGCGGCATCGGCAAATAGCACGGTCGGACGATAGCGGGTATAGTGCCCGGACCCATCCCGCAGAAGAGGAACCGAGACATGAGTGTGGAATATGCCCTGCACGGCGCCGTGGCCGTCATCACGTTCAACAACCCGCCCGTCAATGGCCTCGGCCTTGCGACGCGTTCCGCCGCCGTCGACGGCATCCGCCGCGCCCAGCAGGACCCGCAGGTGAAGGCCATTGTCCTGACCGGCGCCGGCAAGGTGTTCTCGGGCGGCGCGGACATTCGCGAATTCAATTCGCCGAAGGCGTTGACGGAACCAACGCTGCACACGCTGATCCGCACCGCCGAGGAATCGGTCAAGCCGGTGGTGGCGGCGATCCATGGCGTGTGCATGGGCGGTGGGCTGGAACTGGCGCTGGGGTGCCACTACCGCGTGGCGTTGCCCGGTGCCCAGGTGGCGCTGCCGGAAGTAAAGCTCGGCCTGTTGCCGGGCGCCGGCGGCACGCAGCGACTGCCCCGCGCGCTCGGGCTGGAGCCGGCGCTGGACATGATCGTGTCGGGCAATCCGGTGCTGTCGGAAAAGCTGCCGGCGCTGTTCGACGAGGTGTTCGCCGCCGGCACGGACCTGGTGGCGGCCGCGGTGGCGTTTGCGGAAAGCATCGGGGATGCGCGGCCGCTGCCGAAGGTGCGCGACCGGCAGGCCGGCCACGCCGATGCCGGGGCATTCCTGCAGGCGGCGCGGACGCAGGTCGCGGCGGCGGCCGGGCCATTCCCCGCACCACTCGAGTGCGTGGAGACGGTGGCGGCGGCGGTCACCATGCCGTTCGAACAGGGCCTGGCGTTCGAACGTGAACGGTTCATGCACCTGATCCGGACACCTGAATCGCGGGCGCTGCGGCATGCCTTCTTTGCCGAGCGCGAGGCGGCGAAAGTGCCGGGCATCTCGGCCGACACACCGCGCCGTCCCGTCGAGCGCGCCGCGGTGGTCGGCGCCGGCACGATGGGCGGGGGGATCGCGATGGCCTTCGCCAAGGCGGGTATCCCGGTCACGCTGGTCGAGTCTTCGACCGAGGCCCTCGACAAGGGTATGACGGCGATCCGCGCCCATTACGAAGGCGCCGCCGCAAAGGGCAAGCTGGCGCCGGCGTTGGTGGCGCAGCGCATGGCGCTCGTCGCGGGCACGGTGAACTTCGCGGACATTGCCGCGGCGGACATCGTCGTCGAGGCGGTCTTCGAGGACATGGACGTGAAGGAGGCCGTGTTCCGGCAACTCGACGATGTGATGAAACCGGGTGCGATCCTGGCGACCAACACGTCGACGCTGGACGTGGACCGCCTCGCCGCTGCCACGGGGCGGCCGCAGGACGTGATCGGCACGCATTTCTTCAGCCCCGCGCACGTGATGAAGCTGCTGGAAATCGTGCGCGGGCACGCGACCGGCAGCGACGTGCTGGCCACCGTGCTGGCCCTCGCGAAAAGATTGAAGAAGACCGGCGTGGTCTCCGGCGTCTGCGATGGCTTCATCGGCAACCGCATGATCGAGCAATACGTGCGACAGGCCGGTTTCCTGCTCGACGAAGGGTGCACCCCGGCCCAGGTGGATGGCGCGCTGGAACGGTTCGGCTTTGCGATGGGGCCATTCCGGATGAGCGACCTGGCCGGCAACGACATCGGCTGGGCGATCCGCAAGCGCCGCGCCGCCGAACGCCCCGACTTCGCGTATTCGAAGACGGCCGACCTGCTGTGCGAGATCGGCCGGTTCGGCCAGAAGAGCGGCGCGGGCTGGTATGACTACCGGCCGGGAGACCGTACGCCGCAGCCGAGCGCCGAAGTGGAGGAACTCATCACGACGCATTCGCGGGAACTCGGCATCGAGCGGCGCCAGATCGGTGATGCCGAGATCGTCGAGCGACTCGTGTATGCGCTGGTCAACGAAGGCGCGCGGATTCTTGAAGAAGGAATCGCGCTGCGTGCTTCCGACATCGACATGGTGTACCTGACCGGTTACGGCTTCCCGCTGTTCCGCGGGGGGCCCATGTTCCATGCGGACACGGTGGGCCTGCCGGCCGTGCTGGCCGCGATCGAACGCTTCGCCGCAGGCAGGCATGGCGATGCCTGGCAGCCTGCGCCCTTGCTGGCGCGCCTTGCTGCCGAGGGCAAGGGATTCAATCAGCGCTGATGATCAGCGCCCATGCGGAGCCGTCGGCGCCTGGCGCTCACCTTCGGGTGATCACGCCAGCCGCTTGTGCATTCGCGCAAGCGGCACACTCACGCCGCCGGGAAGCGAAAGCGCGAATTCCTCAACCGTGACATAGCCGGCGGACCGATACAGCGGAACGCCGGGCAGGGTGGCTGCCATTTCAAGCGCACGAAAGCCTGCCTGCGCCGCTTCGGCTTCGCAGTGCCGGAGCAGCCTGGTGCCCAGGCCCTGGCGCGGCATCGATGGTTCGACGAAGAATGCGCGAATGCGACCGGCCTGCGTGGCCGGATCTAGCAGCGGGTCGGCGGCGGCTTTTGCGCGGTCGGCACCGAACAGCGTGGCGCGCCTGCTCCAACCCCCGCAGGCCACCGGCTTGCCATCGTGCTCGATGAGGAAGTAGGTGCCATCCCTGATCAACTGGGTATCGACCCCGAAGATGTGGTGCGTGACCGCCTGCGCCTGTTCTTCCGTGTAGAACCCTGCACTGAGTGCGATACCGGAGCGGGCGATCAGCGCTTCGAGCGCAGGAACGTCATCCTGCGTGGCGCGGCGCAGGATGTCGGTCATCGGCGATTCGGCGTGAGGATCGTCGGCAGGGCCTTCGGCAGCGTTTCCGGATAATCCCGCGAGAAATGCAGGCCGCGGCTCTCGCGCCGCTGCAGCGCGCTATTGACGATCAGCGCGGCCACGTCAACGAGATTGCGCAGTTCCAGCAGGTCGGCCGTGATGCGGAAGTTGCGGTAATACTCGTCGATTTCCTCCTTCAGCAACGCGATGCGGTGCTGGGCGCGCTCCAGGCGCTTGGTGGTGCGCACGATGCCCACGTAGTTCCACATGGAGCGGCGCAGCTCGTCCCAGTTGTGGGCGATGACCACTTCCTCGTCGGCGTCCGTGACGCGGCTTTCGTCCCAGTCGGGCAGGTAGGGCGTGCCATTCTTTTCCTTCGACAGGATGTCCTGCGCACAGGCGCGGCCGATGACGACGCATTCGAGCAGCGAGTTGCTGGCGAGCCGGTTGGCGCCGTGCAGGCCCGTGTACCCGGTTTCGCCGACGGCATACAGGCCGGGCAGGTCGGTGCGGCCCATCATGTCGGTGACGACGCCGCCGCACGTGTAGTGGGCGGCCGGCACGACGGGAATCGGCTGCTTCGTGATGTCGATGCCCAGTTCCAGGCAGCGCGCGTAAATGGTGGGGAAGTGCTCGATCAGGAACTCGGCTGGCTTGTGGGTCATGTCGAGGTGCACATAATCCAGGCCCCGCTTCTTGATCTCGAAGTCGATCGCGCGCGCCACCACGTCGCGCGGCGCCAGCTCGGCGCGGGGATCGTGTGCCAGCATGAAGCGCTGGCCCGCTGCCGCTGCCGCTTCCGGCGGCAGCTTCAACAGGCCGCCTTCGCCGCGCATCGCTTCCGTGATCAGGAACGATTTCGCATACGGGTGATACAGGCAGGTCGGGTGGAACTGGATGAATTCCATGTTGGCGACGCGGCAGCCGGCACGCCATGCCATCGCGATGCCGTCACCGCTGGCCGTGTCGGGGTTGGTGGTGTACAGGTAGACCTTGCCCGCACCGCCGGTGCACATCACCGTGTGTTCCGCCGCGACTGTGTGCACCTCGCCGCTGCGCACATCCTGCACATACAGGCCGTGGCACTTGGGTTGCGCATTGCCGTGCGAAGGGCGGGGCCCGAGCTTGTCGGACGTGATCAGGTCGATCGCGCAGTGGTGCTCGAACAGGCTGATGTTCGGGTGGGCGCGCACCTTCTCTTCCAGCGTGACCTGCACCGCGTGGCCGGTAGCGTCCGCCGCGTGGATGATGCGGCGCTGGCTGTGGCCACCTTCACGCGTCAGGTGGAATCCCAGTTCCGCCGACGTGTCGCGCGTAAAAGGCACGCCCTGGGCGATGAGCCATTCAATCGCTTCCCGGCCATGCTCGACGATGTAGCGCGTGGCACCTTCGTCGCACAGGCCGGCACCGGCAACCAGTGTGTCGTCGATATGCTCCGCGTGGCTGTCGCCGGAATCCAGGACCGCGGCAATCCCGCCCTGGGCCCAGTTGCTGGCCCCGTCCAGCAGCTCGCGCTTGGAAACGATGGCAACCCGGCGCGTTTCGGCCAGGTGCAGGGCGACCGACAGGCCGGCCAGCCCGCTGCCGACGATGGCTACGTCAAATTTCATGGTGAGGAAGGTATTTTTCAAGAAAGAACAAGACTATAGACCATTTGCAAACACGCGTCATGCCTCGGCCCGTTTTGCGCGTTCTCAACGACTGATGGGCAGGGGTCCGGCATCATGGCTGAGCCATCCGCAGCGTGATGGCGGTTGCGCCCACCGGACGGGCGAGGGAGCCCCCACTGTGATCCGGATCTTCAACCATTACGTCTCGCGAACCGGTTTTATCCTGCTGCTGTTTGAAATGCTGATCCTGCATGCCGCCGCCAGTGCGACGGCGCTGCTCTGGAGCAGCGCGCCGCGCGGCAGCGCCGATACCTACCTGACCGGGACGCTGTTCGCGCTCGTCAATGTGTTCGCCATGAGTGCACTCGGGCTCTACCAGCAGCAATTGCGCGAAGACCTGCGCGGTGCATTGGCCCGCGTTCCTCCTGCCTTCCTGGTGGGCTTCGTGCTGGTGTCCGCCCTGATGGAAGTCATGCCTGCGATCGACCTGGGGCGTGCCACGAGCCTTGCCTTCCTGTTCGGTGGTGCCTGCGTGATGATGACGCGGGTGCTGCTGTTCACCTCGGCGCAATCCGATATCCTGGTGGAGCGACTGATCCTTATCGGCGCTGGCGCTCTGGCCCGCGAGTGTCTCGAGCTGGCCGCCACGCGCGATGGGCCGCGGCGTTTCGAGGTCGTCGGCTGCGTGCCGATGCCGGATGAAGAGCGTTGCGTGCCGGTCGCCAAGGTGCTGAAACCCGGCGAATCCCTGCTCACGCTGGCCCGTCGCCATGGCGCGAACGAGCTGGTCATTTCCGTCAGCGACCGGCGCAACGGTGCCTATCCGGTGCGCGAACTGCTCGACTGCGCACTCGGCGGCGTGCGCGTGACGGACGCGGCGGCGTTCTTCGAGCGCGAGGCCAGCCAGATCCGGGTCGACTCGCTGCAGCCGAGTTAGAAGTCCGCGAGTAGCTGGGCCGACTCCTTGTCGTTCGGATTTTCCCTGGTGGCCTGTTCCAGCCAGCGCGTGGCGTCGGCCGGCTTGCCCACCCTTGCCTGCAGCCTGGCGAGGGCGGTCATCAATGCCACGCTTTTCCTGTCAAGCGCGAGTGCCGCCTCGTAGCGCTTGCGGGCATCGTCCGGCTTTTTCTCCACAATGTCGAGATTGGCCAGGTTGTCCAGGGCGGGCAGGTACATCGGATCCAGCGCGAGCGCCTTGGCAAAGCCGGCACGTGCGCCGTCGAGATCGCCACTGCCCAGCAGCACGCCGGCGCGCAGATTCTGCAGCCTCGCACTGTCGCCTTGATTGAGCAGCGCGTCGACCACGCTCAAGGCCTTGTCAAACTGTTTGTCACGCAGGTGGCTCAGTACCAGCAGGGTGCTGGCCCGTTCCGGGCCGCTGCCCCCTTCAGCCGCGCGTTCCAGTTCAGTGATCGCTTTTGCACCGTGACCCATCTGCAGCAGGCTGAGGCCATGGCCAAGGCGCAGCTCGGCGCGCTCGGGCTTGAGTTCGCTCGCCTTTTCAAAGTAGTTGGCCGACTGTGCAAAATTATGGGCCTGCATCTCTGCTTCACCCGCCAGCGCCAGCAGGTCGGCATCGTTCGGTGCCCCCTTGAGTGCGGTGCGCATCATCTTGAGCGCCTCATCCCGTTTACCACCACGCAGCGCGACAGTTGCCAGCAACTTTGTCGTATAAGCATGGTTGGGATTTTCTTGCAAGAACTGATTCAAATATTGCTCGGCCCGGGTATCCGAGCCTGTGACCACCGATACGGCGCCAGCCAGCAGCACGCTGGGCATGTGCTCGGGTGCTGCGCGCAGCACCTGCTGCACCTGCTCCAGGGCGGACTTGTAGCGCTTTTCGCGAAAATCAAGCAAGGCCTGGGAGTAGGAGATCATCAGGTTCTTCGGCTGCGCCTTGCGGGCCAGCTTGATTTGCTGGCGCGCGTCGTCAAGGCGATCTTCCTGGATTGCCAGGTTGGCGAGATCAAGGTGGGCCTGCACATTGTTCGGCTTGACTTCGAGAATGCGCTCATAAGTCTTGCGCGCGGCTGCGATGTCATCGTCGGCACGCTGCAGGTCGCCTTTCAGGCGCAGCGATTCGACGCTGTTCGGATCCTGTGCGATCGCCAGTTCCACCAGCTGCTGTGCCTGATCGGGCTTTTCGCCGATGAGCGCCAGCTTCGCCAGGCCGAGCGTGGCATCGGCGAAGTTCGGTTTCACATGCAGGGCGCGCTCGAAGAGTGAACGGGCTTCGTCAAGCCGGTTCAGGGCAAGCAGCGCCTGGGCCCGCAAGGTCAACGATTCTGCATTCCCTTGGTCTTCCGGAAACTCGTCCAGCACGCGCTGGAACTGGCCCTGCGACAGCAGCGACTTGCCAAGCGCAGGCTGCACGGCGTCGGCTCGCGCGCCAAGGTCGCGGGCCCGTCGCAATTCCTTTTCAGCGGAGGCCATGTCGCCGGTATCGAGGTATATCTGGCCCAGCATCAACCGCGCCGGCACGTGCTCCGGTTGTTGCTGCACGACGTTCTTGAGCTGGATGATGGCCGCCTTCGCATCCCCCTGGTCACGGAAACGGCGCGCATCGGCCATCAGCTCGTCCGCTGGCAGCGGGCGGCTGCAGGCCCCGAGTGCCAGCAGCAGGGGCAGGGCAGTGATCGCCCTGCGGATAGGTGTCGTGGATGAGAGGGCGTGGAACAAACAATTCGGCATGACGGTCTCCATTGCAGGCTGAAATGCCAGCGTAGGAAATTGCCGGGCAGGCTCGTTGATCGCCCTCAACGAAGCCTGCCATCATGAACATGGTTATTGCATTGAGGCACCGGTACGAGGTGGGCGTCCGGGCAGGGTCAGCGCAATGCGGCTTCCGCTACCGATCAGACCACGCTGCGCGGCGACCACCACGGCGTGGGTGCGCGCAGTTGCGTCGAGCTTGCTCATCAATCCTTTGACGTGCGTCTTGACGGTGCCCACGCCGATGCCCAGTTCGCGCGCGATCGATTTGTTGCAGCAGCCCCGGGCAAGCAATTGCAGCACGTCGGTTTCCCGGCCCGTCAGCGATTCTCGGCTCAAGCTGTCCGCCACGCAGCGTGTTACCGCTTCCGCCATGTAGCGCATCCCCTGGCTCAATTGCCGCACTGCGCGCAACAGTTCGTCCGCCGAACAACACTGCAGCAGGTAGCCATGCACACCGCTGTCCATTGCCGTGCGTACCTGCCATTCCTTGTCGAGTTGCGTCATGATCAGCACGCGCGGCGCGGCACTGAAACGGTCCGGTGACAATTGCCTGGCCAGCGTGATACCGCTATCGTAATCGGCAATGATAACGCGGGCGTGTGCCTGGCCCTGCGGCTGGCGGTCCTGCCGCGTCAGGTGAAACTCGTTGCGCTCGTTGAGCAAGGCATGGATGCCGGCCGCCATGACGGCATCGGCGTGCATGATATGGACGGAAGGCTGGTTGACTTGCATTGTATTCTCCTGTTCCGCAACAGCGAACGGCTGTTGCTTCTCATGCATTCATGATGGAACTGCAATGCGGAGAAGGCAAGTTAAGTGATGTTAAAGGCGTTAAACACAACGGCCATTCGGCCTTGTTGCGCTTACTGTAATGCATCCGGGTGCTGCCGCCCTCTGCCATTGGCGGGATATGCCGCCAATGGCAGAGGGCGGGTCATTTCAACCCGGCGCCAGCAAGCCAGCGTGCCGCTTCGTCGCTGCCGTTCCGCGCCAGCGATGCCAGGCGTAACGTTGCCTTCGGATGCCTGTGCTCGGCCGCCTGCACATACAGCGGCCACGCCTTTTCCGGCTCGTGGCCGGTGCCGTCAGCGGCGCGGTGGTACATTTCGGCGAGCTGGAACGCCGATTCCGCGTCGCCAGCGCGTGCCGCCTCTTCGAACAGCCGCATTGCTTCGCCACGCTGCGGGGTCTTGTTCTGGTACAGCATGCCGAGTTCGCGCTTGGCCACTACCGAGCCTTGCTCGGCCCATTCACGCAGGCGTCGTTCAGCAGCCGCCCCGCCGTGGGCACCGAGGCGCTGCGCGACGGCCTCGATCTCGGAGGCTGGAGGAACCGTTCCTTCCTTGGCCTGGCACGCGATCAACGCGCCGACCATGACGAGGACCGATGCGATCAGCGCTCCCGACTTGTTGAATAATTCCATATTTTTTTTCTTGCCTTATCCAAGTCCGCACTGCGCATTGGCCGCCGCGCAGAAGGTCGTAATTTGCGTGCCGCAGTTGCAATGGCGCCAATGATACTGCCGAACTGTCGAGCAAGGGCGCACGGACGCCGCGAAGCATCTCCACGACGGGCCGGCCTCCCGATAATCAAGGCTGGATCGATGTCGATCTTAGCATGTTGTCTTTACGGAAAAGCACGCGCAGAGTCCGCAGGCGGGGTAACAATTGTAACGAGACGTTAGTACAGTCCAGCCCGCTGGCGAACTGGTCCCCGTCCGTGTCGCCAGACACGTTGCCAAGCGTCGCTACCGGTGATCCCATCAGTGTCGGTACAAAGGGCGCGATGCGACGCTGTCGCTTGGACCGGCGTGCTCTGCACGGCCATTGCAAGGCTGCAGGCAACTCAGCTGCGCTGGGTCGCCCGACCGGCGTGCTGGTCGAGCCAGGCGCCGGCATGTTCCATGACGAGCCGCAGCTCCGTCTCGGCCGCGGTAAACAGCAGTGGTATCTCCACGACGCGGCCCTCGGCCAGCGCCAGTTCCAGCGCCAGGCACGCGCCGATGAAGCGGCTGGCACCCAGTTCGCTGATGTCGCTGCGCAGATTGTGCAGGATACGCCGTGCTTCCATGAAGCGCGCCTGCTGCACGGCGTCGCCCGCCAGGTTCAACGGTTCGATGCCGTTGCCGATGCACTCGCGTACGCGGCGCACCACTTTCGCTTCGGCATGCGCATTGCCGCCCATCCGCTCGACCAGGTCGTCGACGGAAAAAACCGCATCGTCGAAGGCTGTTGCATGGACCGTCATGGCACTCTCCTAGGGATTGATTGACCAATGGTGGCCAATGGGCGACTCGACTGCCTGCAAGCCCGAACGCCCGGCTGCGGGCTGCCCGGCAATCAGTTGCCGGATATCGGCCAATATGGAATGGCCCGGTGCCGTTTGCGGCGCGCCAGTGAAACTGGTATCGGCGGCGCTGGCATCGATCGTTTGCACGCCGGCGACGGGCAGCAGCACTGCGCCACTATCACCCGCGCGTGGAACATCACGTGTTTGATGGGCAGCGCGTAGCGCTTCGTCTCCGGACGCCGCGTACAGCGTCACAACCGTACCTGCCGCCACCAGCGCGGGTGCGATATCGCGCTGGAATGCGCCGGCGTCGATATCCGGCGCGGCCAGGATAATGTGGCGCAGCCGGGGGGCCAGGTCGGGACGGGCTGCGAGCGCGGCGATGGTCGCTCCCGCCAGCGCACGCGCGCCCATGCCGTGCGCCAGCAGCAGCACCTCTGTCGGCGCGGCCTGTTCGATGAACTCGATGAGAAAAGCTGCCAGCCGAGGCTCCGACCAACCGACATTGGTTTCATCGACCATGTAGCCGGACAGCCGACCCTGCGACGGCCAGCTGTAGAACATCGGCACGCCGGCAAAGCGCAGTCCATGGGCGATCTGCGCCGTACGCCGCGCCGCATCCTCGAAGCTGGTGCGGTAGCCGGGCACGAACAGCAATGCGCTGCCGGCGGCCTTGCCGATGCTGTCGGCCAGCATGGGGAAATACTGGTCGCGCGGGACGACATCGGATCGTAGCAGCATCGCATGCCCGTCCGGATCGGCGCGGGCCTGCAGGCGCAGCAAGGTCGGCAACGCGGGCCCATCCTCCTGGCCGCCCCTCGGAACGCTGACCTCGCAACTGCCATAGCTGAGTTCCCCTCGGCCCGCGCCGAACTGGCGTGCCGGATGCCGGTCACCGGTCACCTGCCGGTCGGTGGCGAAAAACACTTGCAGCACGGCGTGATTCGCAGCGTCTGCCGGGCCCGGCATGGCACGCAGTGCACGGCGCCGGTCAACCTCCTCGACCAGGTTGCGCGCGGCAGCGCGCAGATAGCGGTCGCCCGCCAGGCCGGCGGCAGCCAGCGCGTCGGATACTGCGAACTGGCGCGACAGCGAACCGGGATCCTGCTCGAGATCGGCGACGGCTTCATCCACGCGGGGCGACTTGCCCATCAGGCGCGACTTCAGCATCTCGTACGCGGCGCCGGTACCCCCATCGGCGATCGCGGCGGTCAATGCGGTGGTAAGGACGTCCATGCGGTCTGGCTCCGGGCTACGGTAGGACGTATCTCACCACAGCCCGCATTGCAAGTCCAGTCAGAAGTCAAGCGTGCCGGACACCGTCAGCGTGCGCGGCGTACCCAGTACCAGGTAGCCCGAATTGGAGGCTCCGCCAGCCGATGCCCAGTAGTTCCGATCGAAGACATTGTCGACGCGCGCCCGCAGCGTCACCGTCCGCTCGCCGATACGCGTGGCATACCGCAGTCCGATATCGGCCCGGGTCCATGACGGCACGCGCTGCAGGTTGGCGGCATCGAGGAGTTGGCGCGACGTGTAGGCCACGCGGCCGTCCACCGCCAGGCCCGCCACACCCCGCACGGCCCAGTCCGCGTTCAGGTTCAGCTGCGTGCGAGGCACGCCGATCGGCTCGTTGCCGTCAGCCAGCCCACCGGTCGTGCGGCGCTGTGCCGCATCGAGCAGGGTCAGGCCACCGAGCACGCGCAGGCCGCGCAGCGGCTGGCCGAAAACCGACAATTCGAGGCCGCGGTTACGCTGCTCGCCGCTCGGGCCGTAGATGCCTTCCACCACCGCTGCCAGCGGCTGGCCGGTCGTGAACAGTGCGGCACTGAAGCCGACACGGCCGGTATCGACCTTGACGCCGATTTCCTTCTGCCGCGACACCGTCGGTGCGAACGTTTCGCCCACATTGGTCACGCCGGCGCCACTCGCGGTCAGACCCTTCTGCAAGCCTTCGACATAGTTTGCATACAACGAAACGTGCTTGACCGGCTTGAACACGACCGCGGCCACGGGCGTGTTGCGGCTCATGTCATACGCGGCGTTCTGCGCACCGGTGTTGTAGTCGTAGCTGTAGTCCTTGATGCGCTGGTGGCGCAGCCCGACCGTGAACAACACCCGGTCGTCCGCCAGCGCCAGCGTGTCCGCCACCGCGTAGCTCGACAGGATCGTCTTGCTGGTCGTCAGCGGAGCGTCCAGCCTGCCGCCAACGAAATACGTTGCCGCAGGTGCCGGCAACGCCACCGGTGCATACAGGTCCGTGCGCAGCACGCCTGCGCCGAAGTCGCTCATCGCGTAAGCGTTGCGTGAATCGCTGTGGAAGCCCGTTGCCGTTGCGCTGATGCTGTGGCCAATGCTGCCCGTGCGCAGTGCCGTGCGGATACCGAGTTCGCCAGTGCGTACCGTATCCTCGCGTTCGTTATCGAACCGGTAGACGGTCGCGCCGCCGCTGGCGGTGGTCACCGTGGGGGCCCCCAGCACATTCGATTCATTGCCCGAACGGGCGCCCAAGGCTGCCCAGGCCACGGTGCCGGGCGCCAGGTCGAGTTCACCGCGCAGCGTGCCGAACGTGTCGCGTTCGTTGGAGTGCGTCCACGGCTGCGCAAAGTTGTGATCGCCGCCTGGTGCGGCAGGGACCGGCAGGCCGGCGCCGACGCGCACGCTCGGCCGCGCGGCCGCCAGGCGATGGTCCTGGTACCCCGCGTCGGCGGACAAGCGGTAGCGTCCACCATTCCAGTCGACGCCCACGCTGGCCAGCGAGAGCTCGCGGCCTTCGCCTTCGATCGCCGTGTCACCGTCGCGGCGTACCGCGTTGACGCGGATGCCTGCGCGGTTGTCCGGTCCGAACCGGCGGCCGATATCGGCGGCGGCATAGCGCTGGCCGCCTGTTTCGATGCCCACCGTCAGCGCCGTGACCGGTGCGTTGCCGGCACGTTTCGGCAGCAGGTTGATCGAGCCGCCAATACCGCCGCCGCCAGGTGCGGCGCCGTTCAGGAACGCGTTCGCGCCGCGAAACACCTCGACCCGCTCGAGCAGTTCGGTGGCCACGTACTGGCGCGGCAAAATCCCATACAGGCCGTTGTAAGCGAGGTCGTCCGAATTCGCGGCGAAGCCGCGGATCATGTACATCTCCTGGTAATTGCCGAAACCGCGCGTCACCCGCACGCCAGGGTCGTTCTGCAGTACGTCGGCCACGCTGCGCGATTGCTGATCCTGCAGGAGCTGCTGCGTGTAACTGGTGGCATTGAACGGCGCATCCATCATGTCCACGTTGCCGAGCAGGCCGAGGCGTCCACCGCGTGCCACCTGGCCGCCGGCATAGGCTTTCGACAAGCCGGAGGCGGACGCATCCGCCGAAGCGCTGATGACGACCGTCTGCAGCGCTGGGGTGTCGGCTGGCATGCTGTCCTGGGCAAGAGTGGTGCCGGCCGCCAGCAGGGCGGCCGCGCAGGCGAGGGGAGTCAATGGGTGTGCTGGCATGAACATGGATTGCAATCGAAAGAGAAATCCCGATTTTATGGTAAATGAGAACGGTTTGCATTATCATTCCAGTCTTCTTTTGCCGTATTGTTCGTATTCCCATGACACCTGTCGCCATTCGCCGCTGGGCCTGGATCCATAAGTGGAGCAGCCTTGTCTGCACCGTCTTCATGCTGCTCCTTTGCATAACCGGGCTGCCGCTGATCTACCACCATGAAATCGGTCATCTGCTCGGTACCGAGGTGGAGGCGAAGCCCATGCCCGCGGGCACCCCGAAAGCCAGCATGGATGCCATCGTGGCCGCCGGCATGGCTGCCTACCCGGGCAAGAAGATGATGTACGCGTTCCAGGAAGCGGATGAGCCGAATCTGTGGCACCTGACGCTGGGCGACCATGGCACGGATGAAAATTACAAGGCCACCGCGGTCGACGCGCGCACCGCCGAGGTGCTGCCCACGCCACAATTCGAGGGCAGCTTCATGTCGGTGATGTTCCACCTGCACGTGGACCTGTATGCCGGCCTGTGGGGCAAACTGTTCCTCGGCCTGATGGGGCTGTTGCTGCTGGTGGCGATCGTGTCCGGCGTGGTGCTGTATGCCCCATTCATGCGCAAGCTGGAGTTCGGCACGGTGCGGCGGGCCCGCACCAACCGCACCAAGTGGCTCGACCTGCACAACCTGCTCGGCATCGTCACGCTGACGTGGCTGTTCGTCGTTGGCGGCACCGGCATGATCAACACGTGGGCCGACCTGATGCTCAAGTACTGGCAGTCGACCGAGATGGCGGAGATGGTCGCGCCGTACAGGAATGCGCCACCGATCGCCCAATTCGGTTCAGTGGAAGCATCCGTCAAACGTGCCCAGGCGCTGGAACCGGGCATGAAGGTGGGCTTCATCGCGTTCCCGGGCACGCCGTATACGAGCGAACACCACTATGGCGTGTTCATGCACGGCGATGCGCCGCTGACGTCCCGCCTGTACAAGCCGGTGCTGGTCGATGCCCAAACCACGGAAGTGACCGACAGCCGGGACTTGCCATGGTACCTGACCGCGCTGCTCGTCTCGCAACCCCTGCACTTCGGCGACTACGGCGGGCCGGTGCTGCAGTTCCTGTGGGCCGTGCTTGATGTGCTGACGATCTTCGTGCTCGGCAGCGGGCTGTACCTGTGGCTGAAGCGGGGCGTTCCGGTGCCGGTGCGCGCCACGGACGAACAGCAAGCCGCGGCCGACGTGGCTGGTGTTCCTGCGCTGGCCCGAGGAGACACGCGATGAGTCCCGCATTCCTGCGTTTGTGGGGCGTGCCGATCCTGCTTGGCATCCTGACCACGGTCGGCCTGGTTGCCGCCCTGCTGGGAGATGGCATGTGGGACGCCGTCTCGGCCGTCGCACTGGGCTTGCCTGTGTTGCTGGGGATCTGGCACAGCCTGCGCAAGCAGGGGCGGTGAGCAGGAGCACTGAGCAGTAGCATTCCGCACGCGCCGGCTGCGCGCGCTGGCGCCGGCAGTTCTGGCCTCAACGTTCGGTCACCGGCGGCAATTCGCCGATGATCCTGCCGTATTCCGCCGTGGCATCGGCAAGCGGCGTTCCCTGGAACGCCACCTGCAATTCCAGCGCCTCCAGTCGCGCTGCGCCCGCCTGGCAGCGCGCCAGCCGGCTCGCCACATCCCCCTGCCGATGCCAGTTCGTGGCCACCGCCGCCAGCAGCGAGCAGATACTGGCCACACCGCACAGTATCCGCCAGCTCGGCGTATCCGGCCCGGCCGATCCCAATGCCCGAGTCAGATCCGGTCCGCCCACGGCCGGGCCAGCCGTCAGCACCGCTGCCACGGCGCTGGCGATCACACTCAGCAGTGTCAGCGAACTGTCACGGCGCCGCAGGTTTTCCGCGAGCCGTGCCACGGCGAGCCGCCTGGCACGCACGATCGTCATGAAGGCCACGCGCTCGTCGGGCACCGGGTCCGCCGGCGACTGCCCATGGGCGCCTGATTCGCTGTTCCCGGATTCCTGTTGCCGCATATGCCTCCCGCCGGCGGGGCCGCCGATTACTTCAGCATAGTCCGAAGCGTGCGCAAGTCCAGTGCCTACTGCCGGGGCATGTCGGGTTGCTGCGCCAGCGATTGTGGCGCGGGGGGCGTCAGCGCGGGCGTCACGGCTTCAGGCAGGGGCATCCGCACCGGTTGGTCGGCGGCGGCGGGCACGGCCTGCCATTGGGGCGCCTCGATCCCTTCGAAGACCTGGCGCAGTTGTTCGCCCCAGGTGCCGCGCAGCATCTGGAAATAGGGATTGCGTTCATCGATGGTCACGAAGCGCGTCACGGCCAGGCTGTCGTTCTCGTACACGAGCAGGTCCAGCGGCAGGCCAACCGAAATATTCGAGCGCAGCGTGGAGTCCATCGAGATCAGTGCGCACTTGACCGCATCGTCCAGCGACAGGGCGGGCTTCACGACGCGGTCGATGATCGGCTTGCCATATTTGGCTTCGCCGATCTGGAAGTACGGGTTTTCATCCTGGGCCTCGATGAAATTGCCGGCCGAGTACACCTGGAACAGGCGGCACGTCTCGCCACGGATCTGGCCGCCGAAAATCAGCGCAACGTTGAACTCGATATTGAACTGCGCCAGCGCCTGCGCCTCGCGCAGGTGGACCGCGCGCACCGCCTCGCCCACGATACGGGTGGCCTCATACATGTTCGGTGCGCTCCAGATCGTGAAGCCATTGCTGCCCACGTGGTCATGCAGCAGCTGCAGCACAGATTGGGAAATCGACAGATTTCCGGCCGTCATGAGCACCATCGTGCGATCGCCGGGGTTCTCGAACACGTTCATCTTGCGGAAGGTGCCGATCTGGTCGACGCCGGCGTTCGTGCGCGTGTCGGAAAGAAAAACGATGCCGGCGTCCAGGCGCATGGCGACACAGTAAGTCATGGAAACACCCTGCGGGAAGAACGTTGTCGTGAAAAGGCGGCGTTGCCCTTACTGCTGGATGATGCGGACTTCGACATCGAGCGCCTCCTTGCCGCCGCCGTGGCGCACGCCACGCACCGGCGCAGCGGCTTCGTAGTCGCGGCCGACGGCAATGCGGCAATAGGCATCCGTCATCAATCGGGCATGGGTCACGTCGATGCTGAGCCAGCCTTCGTAGCCGGGGTCGCTGACCCACGCATCCACCCACGCATGGCTGGCGGCATGGCCTGTGTCTTCCGGATCGATGTAGCCCGACACATAGCGCGCCGGGATGCCTTGCGCATGGCAGCAAGCCAGAAAAATATGCGCATGGTCCTGGCATACGCCGCGACCCAGTGTCAGCGCGTCGCTGGCCGCCGTCGTTACTTCGGTCGCACCGCTTTGATACTGCACTGCACCAAAGATGTGCTCGGCCAGCTTCATCAACTCGCGCGTGCCGGCGCGGCTGCCGGGCAGGCACGCAGCAGCCAGCGCCGTAATGTCTGGCGTCGCGGCCGTCAGCCGCGTCGGCACCGTGTAGATGAGCGGCGACAGGGAATCGTTGGCGGCAATACGGCCCTGCCACGGCACGCTGGTTTCAACGACACCCTCGGCCACGATCGAGAGCGCGCCGTGGCCCTGGTCGAGCGTCAGCATGTGCGACAGGTTGCCATAAGCGTCCGTATAGGCGTTCAGATGGCCGGGGGCCAGCAATTTCCAGTGAAGCGCGCGCTGCTGCGACTCGATTCGCGGCGTCAGGTGCAGTTGCTGGATCGAATATGCCAGCGGTTCGGTGTAGGTGTAGCGGGTTTCATGGCGGATCGACAGTTGCATGGAATCTCCTCAGGCAGCCAGGGGGACGAGGAAATCGCGGCTGACGCGGTTCCCCAGTTCATAGATGCGGCGCAGGAACCCGGTCAGGTAATCATGCAGGCCATGCTGCAGAATGTCCTCGATGCGGGCGAAGCGCAGCTCCGCGTGCAATTGGCCCGCCAGCCGCTCCGTCTCGCCCGACGTGGCGTTGCGCACCTCGCCGAGATTGCTGACGAGCGCTTCCATGCAGGCCAGCAGCGAGCGGGGCATGTCCGCACGCAGCATCAGCATTTCGGCCACCCGTTCCGGGTGATCACGTCACGGTACATCTTGCGGTAGATCTCGAAGCCGGACACGGAACGCAGGAGCGCTGCCCAGTAGTAGAAATCGCGCCGCCCGCTGTCGTCGCCGCCTCCGTGGTACTTGACGTCCAGGATGCGCGCCGTATTGTCGGCGCGTTCCAGGAACGTACCGAGGCGAATGAAGTGCACCGCCTCGTCCTGCAGCATGGTGCCGATCGTGACGCCGCGCGCCAGGTGCGAACGGTATTTCACCCACTCGAAGAACTGACCGGGATCACGCTCATGCAGCCGGTCGCGCAGCTTGAACTGCAGGTCCAGCCAGGTCTGGTTCTGCACTTCCCATACCTCGGTCGTGAGGGTGCCGCGCACGGCCCGGGCGTTTTCGCGAGCGCCATTCAGGCAGGCGGCGATCGACGACGGGTTCGCGGGGTCGCGGACCATGAAGTCGATGACGTCGCCCGGCGCCAGGCCGGCATGGCGGCTGTCATAGGCCTGCTGCAATTCCGAAATACCGAGCATGGCGCGCCACGCCTGCTGCGCATCCGCTTCCGACTGCGGCAACAACGCAGTCTGTACGTTCACGTCCAGCATGCGCGCGGTATTTTCGGCGCGCTCGGTATAGCGGGCCATCCAGTACAAATGGTCGGCAGTGCGACTCAGCATCTTGTTCTCCTCATTTTTCCAGCACCCAGGTATCCTTCGTGCCGCCGCCCTGCGACGAGTTGACGACGAGCGAGCCTTCCTTCAAAGCCACGCGCGTGAGCCCGCCGGGTACGATCGAGGTGGTCTTTCCCGAGAGGACGAACGGACGCAGGTCGATGTGCCGCGGCGCCACGCCGGAAGCGACGAACGTCGGGCAGTTCGACAGGGCCAGTGTCGGCTGGGCGATGTAGCCATCCGGTCGGGCCAGCAGGCGCGCGCGGAAATCCTCGATCTACGCCTTGGTCGATGCCGGGCCCACCAGCATGCCGTAGCCGCCGGCGCCGTGAACCTCCTTCACCACCAGGTCCGGCAAGTTCGCCAACGTGTACGCGAGGTCTTCCTTCTTCCTGCACTGGTAGGTGGGCACGTTGTTCAGCACGGGCTGTTCGGACAGGTAGAAACGGATCATCTCCGGCACATAGGGGTAGATCGATTTGTCGTCCGCCACGCCGGTTCCGATCGCGTTGGCCAGCGTCACGCGTCCGGCGCGGTAGACCGACAGCAAGCCCGGCACGCCCAGCGACGAATCGGCGCGGAATGCCAGCGGATCAAGGAAATCGTCGTCCAGGCGGCGATAGATCACGTCGACACGGCGCGGGCCACGCGTCGTGCGCATGTACACCGCGTTGTCGCTGACAAACAGATCCTTGCCCTCGACCAGCTCGATACCCATCTGCTGTGCCAGGAACGCGTGCTCGAAGTAGGCCGAGTTGTACATGCCCGGTGTCATCACGACAACCGTCGGATCCACGACGCCCAGCGGGGCCACCGAGCGGAGATTGTCGAGCAGCAGGTCCGGATAGTGGTCGACGGGCGCGACCCGATGCCGGGCGAACAGTTCGGGATACAGCCGCATCATCATCTTGCGGTCTTCCAGCATGTACGAGACACCTGACGGCACGCGCAGGTTATCCTCGAGGACATAGAACTCGCCCTCACCGGCGCGGACGATATCGACCCCGGCGATGTGCGCATAAATATCCGAAGCAACGCTGATCCCCTGCATTTCTGGACGGTATTGCGCATTGCGGTAGATCTGGTCCGCCGGGATCACGCCGGCACGGATGATGTGCTGGTCGTGGTAGATATCGTGGATGAACATATTGAGCGCCTGCACGCGCTGGATGAGGCCACGTTGCAGGTGCGCCCACTCGGCGGCGGGGATGATGCGCGGGATCGCATCGAACGGAATGAGCCGTTCGGTACCCGCGTCGTCGCCATACACGGCAAAGGTGATGCCGACACGGCGGAAGGTCAGGTCCGCCTCGATACGCTTGCGTTCAAGTGATTCAGCTGTCTGCCTGGCCAGCCAGCTGTCGAATTCCCGATAGTGGGGCCGAACGCCGTCTGGTGCGAACATTTCGTTATAAAACTGCACAATGATTTCCTCCCGCGAATATAGGAGTTTATGCAATAGGCATGCCAAGTTCGTGCACGATTGAAATGTCACGCATGCGTTGGAAAAAACTTTACAGATGGGTTTCCCCAGTGCATCATTACGTGTCGACCCAATCAATGTCCGGCATGCGTAGTTCAATGACAACCTTCCGATTGGGATTCCATGGCAATCACCCTCCCGCGTCCGGCGATGTCCGCCAATGCAATGCAACCACAGCAGACCGATGTCCGGCACGTGTGGGCAGGTGCGTTCGCGGTCGGCACGGGTGACATGGTGCTGACGGCGCTGCTCGGGTCCTGTGTCGGCATCGGCATCATCTGGCGTCGCAAGAAGCGTTGTGCGCTGGCCCACTGCCTGCTGGCGGAGGCGCCCGCGGGCGATAGCGGTCTCGACATTCGCTATGTCAGCAACGCCGTACCCGCGCTGTTGCGCGGCCTGGGTGCGCGGCCGGAAGACTATGCCGAGCTCGAGGTCGTCGCTGCGGGCGGCGCGAGCTTGTTCGACCATACCCAGTCGCCGCTTCGTGTTGGCGAACGGAACATCCTTGCCTTCGACCGGGCCGTGGCAACGTTCGGTCTGCGGGTCGTCCACCAGTTCCTCGGCGGCACGCAGGGCTCGCGGATCACCTTGCACTGCGCAACGCTGACGTTCGACACGAGGCGGCTGAACGGGGGCTGAACGGGGGGGACGCGCCTCCCGCCATCGTCGACGCGGTGCGGGCGGCGTGGCTACAATGGCAGCTTTCCAGGCGGAGAGCTCACATGAAAGCGATCGTTACCGGCCACAGCCGCGGATTGGGCGAGGGCATCGTCCGTGCCCTGCTGGACCAGGGGGTGGAAGTACTCGGCATCGCGCGCCATGGCAACCCGGCGTTGCACGGCCTGCGTGGCATGCATGAAGTGGCGCTGGACCTGGCCGATGCGGCTGCATTGTCGGCCTGGCTTGCAGGGGGCGAACTGGCGGCATTCCTGGCCGGCGCAAACAGCGCGCTGCTCGTGAATAACGCCGGCGTCGTCCAGCCGGTTGGCGCGCCCGGCGGGCTTGGCGCATCGCGCCTGGCACTGGCCGTTGCGGTCAATGTGACGGCCGCCCTGCTGCTGACCGATGCGTTCGTGGCAGCGACCGCCCACTGCGGCGACCGCCGCGTGGCCCACGTGTCGAGCGGTGCGGGCAGGGCGCCCTATGCCGGCTGGAGCACGTACTGCGCCACGAAGGCCGCGCTGGACATGCATGCGCGCGCCATCGCGCACGACGGCGTGGCCAACCTGGCGATTGCCAGCATCGCTCCCGGGGTCATCGATACCGCGATGCAGGGAGAAATCCGCGCAACGCGGGAAGAAGACTTTCCGGCACGCGAGCGTTTCCTCGCATTGAAGCGCGATGGCGGCCTGGCAGATCCTGGCGCGGCGGGGGCGCGACTGGCAGCCTATGTACTTGGCGCGCGCTTTGGCAGCGTGCCGCTGGTGGACCTGCGCGACGCGGACTAGCGGCCCGCCGCACAGGGCACGCCGGTGGCCAGCCGGGACACCAGCGACAGGTCACCGGTGGCAATGCCGGGCCATGCAAAGCGGGCGCCTTCGGTGGCTGCGCCGGCAAAGTCGCCGCGGCGGCATATGCTGCGGGCAAAATCGGCGCCGCTGGCACGTGCCTGCTGCAGGCGGGCGCCAATCAGGCTGCAGAACGGGAAGTGTGCGCCATCAAGGGAGGTGCCGCTCAGGTCCGCGGAGCCGAAATCGGTGCGCACGAAACGGCCGCCCGACAAGTCGGCACCGGCCAGCCGGGCGCCATGGAAATTGCTGTCGACGGCGCGCACGCCACGCAAGACTGCCCCATGCCAGTCGGTGCCGGCCGCCGCCTGCAGGGCTTCGAGTTCCGCATACTGCCACGTGCTTCCCCCAAGATCCGCGCCGTTGAGGGCACATGCGCGAAGGCGGGTCTGGCGAAAATCCGCGCGGGGCAAATGCGCGCGCAGCGCGAGCACCTTGTCCCACCGGGCGCCACGCCAGCGGCTTGACTCGGCGCGGGCGTCGAGCAGCACCATCGCTGTTGCGCGGCTGCGATCGAGCACGGCATGAGAGAGCGTGATGCCCACGGCCACGAATTCATCGAGGCACGCATCGGAGAGATCCGCGCCGGGCCAGCCGGCATCGTTGGCGCGAACACCGCGCAGCGACGCACCGCACAGCCGCGCATGTTCCGCGCGGCTGGCGTCGAGGCAGGCGCCGTCGAACTGGGCACCCGAACAATCTGCGCCGTCGAGCAGCGCGCCAGTCAGCAGCGCGTGGCGCAGCAACGTGCCGCGCAGGCTTGCGCCGCGCATGTCGGCCCGTTCCAATAACGCGCCGGACAAGTCCACGCCATCGAGAACGATGCCGCGCAGGTCGGCGCCGGACAGGTCGCAGCCTGCCATGGGCGCGCCGGAACGTATCCATTCCAGCAGGTGGGGAGTGGCAGGAGCGCGCCCCGCCGGCGGCGGATTGCAGGGGGCAGGGCGGCGCAGCCTGCCCCACAACGCTGACGGAAAGAATTTCATGACCGGCCTCCATCGTCGGGCATGTCTGCCCATCGGGCCGATTATGGACCTGTCATGCCGTTTCCTTGCGCCTTCCGCTCAGCCAGTTGCAATCATTTTGATAAAACGCAAACGAATTTAGGGAACCTGACAGTTCGTCTAGTTCAGAAGTTGCGTGTATAACTCGCCGAGTACGTGCGGCCGCGGCCGGCGAAATAGGTCAACGGGTCCTTCAGGAACACCGATTGCGAATAGTAGCCGACGTACTGGCGATCTGTGAGGTTGTCGATGCCGACGCCAAACCTTCCCAGGCTGGTATCCCACGTCATGGCCAGGTCGGCCAATGTGTAGCCGCGGAAATGTTCTTCCAGGTTGATGGTGCCGGCCGTGCGGCCGACATTGATGTCGCGGTCCGCCAGATGGGTCGCCTGGAGGCGCAACTGTGTGCGCGGCAGCGGCCGCCAACCGGCGCCCAGCACCAGCTTGTCCGGCCCCTGGGCCCGTGCGCCGAGGGCGAGGTCCATCGGCGCGCCGGCCGTTGCTGCCGTCTTCCCGATCGTCCTGGCATAGGTGCCGAACAGGGACAACGTGCTGGCCGGGCGTACCTCGGCCGATACTTCCCAGCCACGCACGGTGGTCGGCACGCGATCGAGCACGCCGAAGCCTTCCGCATTGATCCGCATGACGGTGCCGAGCTTCGAGCGCGAGTCGTAGAACGAGGCGCCTGCACTGCCGCGCGCGCCACGCCAGTTGATGCCGATTTCCTGGTTGCGGGTGATCACCGGTTGCAGTTCGAACAGCGTGTCCACCGACTGGCCCGGGCGGTTCACGCCGCGCAAGACCACCCCCACATCCGGCAACCCGAATCCCTCGGACGATGACAGGAATGCCGTCCATGCCGGCGCAAAGCGCCATACGGCGCCAATATTCTTCACCGCCTTGTCGAAGGAGCGCTTGCCGCCACGTACCTGGACGCCCCCATAGGACCAGAGGGTGGTATAGGCGTCGACTTGCAGGCTTGCCGATTCCCGGCGCACGCCGGCGCGGACCGTGACAGGGCCCACGTCATATTCGAGTTGCAGGAACGGCGCGGTGGACGTGAAGTCGAGCGTGGGCACCCACGTGCGGTTCGTCAGCGCCATGCGCTGGCCGCTGCGGTCGCGCAAGTGGTCGATGCCCAGTGTCCATTCCAGTCCGGGCAACAGCAGGTCCGGGTGCACCCAGGTGATCTTGGCGCCATGTTTGTCGGCATTGATCTCGGACTGGTCGAACAGCATGCCGGGCGGGGCCAGGCGTGCATCCTGGAATGTGATCGTGTTGCTGGCGCCATACAGCGCCATGAAATCCTGGCTGAACAGTTGCGCGGTCAATACGCCGTCGAGCAGGGACGCATGGCGGTAGTCAAGCGACGAGGTGTGTACCGCGTTACGCGCCGGGTTGCCGGGAGGTCGGCCAGGAATGGACGAGGTCGGGGTGCCGCGCGCAAAATCAGCCGGCACGGCACGGTAGTCGAGTTCTCCACGGAAATTAAAGCGGTTGACGGTCAACTGCAGGCGCTGGTCACCGAAATTGCGGCCGATCTTGATGAACACATCGTGGCCACCGGCATCGAGCGTGTCGCCCTGCAGCGCGTCGATGCCGACCAGCCTGCCGGTGCCGTCGTAAGCCATGCCGCGCCGCTGCACGCTGGCATAAGCCAGCATGTCGAACGCCCCCGACTTGTGGGATACCGACAGGCCCGTTTTCCAGTCCAGGTTATCGTGCCGGAAACCGGTGGCCGCCCGGGCGTGCAACGCAACGCCCGTTCCTTCCTGCCGCGGCGTCTTCGTGATGTAGTTGATGATGCCACCCGTGGCGCCCATGCCTTGGATCGCCGATGCGCCATTGATCACCTCGATTCGCTCGATGATCGCCGTGTCCGCGAAATAGCCCTCGCGCATGCCGGCGCGGAGGGGATTCGATTGCGGGATGCCGTCGAGCAGAATCAGTGGCGTGCGTCCGCGCAGCGACTCGCCGGACGATGAAATCTTTTGCCGGCTCGGTGAGTAGCCGGGCACATAGGTGGCCAGCGCGGCGGAGGGGTCATCGGCCAGCAAGTACTGCATTTCCAGTTCGCGCTGCGACACCACCGTCACCGCGCCCGGAATCTTGTCGACCGCCTTGGCATTGCGTGTTGCGGTCACCACTACTTCGGCCATCGGGACTTGCTGCGCGTGCGCTGGGGCGTGGCTGAACGCCAGGCACGCCAACGCCACGGCGTGCTGTAGGGAAGGCGGTCGAACCATGCGTGGCTCCTGTAAATTTACGTAAAGAAAGCCTTCGATCATAACCGTTCTGAAAAGCAACGGCAAATACCCCGGCGATCCTGACAATGTACCAAATGATCACTTCCGATGTACTAGATGATATAGGTTGTGCGCACTGTACAGATAGCGCTGATGTGGATAGTCGGCACTACTGGTATGGGAAGTACGAAACGCTACATAAAACGTTGTATTATTTACCTAACGACGAGGAGTAGCCATGGAACTTGTACACACCGCTGAAACACAATTGCTCAACGATGTAGAGACGTTGCGCGCGCGCTATCCGAACACCCAGGATCTGTACCGCGAAGTCTGCACGGTGATGTTCTTCCGCTATGGCCTGACGCCGACGGCAAACCGCCTTTACCAGCTGGTGCGCAAGGGCAGCATGTCGGCACCCGCCGAGGCATTGGCGAAATTCTGGAGCCAGCTTCGCGAACGAAGCCGCGTAACGATCGAGGGGCCGGACTTGCCGGACGCATTACGCTCGGCGGCGGGGAGCTGGTGTCCACGTTGTGGAAACAGGCGCAGGATGCGGCGGCGGCCTCGCTGACGGCATTCCGGGAAGAAGCCGAGGCGCAGGTCGCTTCGGCAAGACTGTCCGAGGCCGCCGCCCTGGCGCGTGCCGACGGACTCGTTGCCGCTGTGGACGCCGAGCGCGTGGCCCTTGCCGCAGCACGCGAGGAAGTGGCCGCACTACGCCACCAGATAGGCACGCATGAGGCATTGCAAGGCGCATTGCGCCAGCGCGTCGATGACGCGCGCAAGGAATTGAATGAACAGCATGCGTGGTTCAAGACGGTCGAACGTGACCACGCCGCCGAGCTCGATAAGTTGCGCACGCAGCTGCAAGCGGCACGCGACGTCCACGACGGCGCGCGGCGCCAGGCTGCGCAGGAACTCGAGCGTGAACGTGCGGCGACCGTCAGGCTGCAGAAAGCCCTCGACGCCGAACGCGATGCCGCGCTGGTTGCTGCCGAACGGCACCGCGTCGAGCTGCGTGAGACGTCACTGCACGTCGCCGGACTGCATCAGCGCATCGGCGCCCTGGAGGGCGCTGTCGCCGCTGCGGCAAGCGCACGCGACAGCGCACAAGACGAACTCGCGGCAGGGCGCCGTGAACTGGTCGCCGCGCAGGCGCACGCTGCTGCTGCAGAGGGCCGCGCCCTGGCGCTGGAGACAGCACTGCGGCACGCCGCGGGGCGCACCGAAGGCGGCAGGACGCGCAACCGCAAGCCTGCGGACTGACCTACACAGCAGTGTCTGTCCAGTCTCCCTGTCCATCGACCATGCGGAACGAAATGCTGCGCGACTCTGCGTTTCTTGCTGGTCATTGTTGCGGATTTGGTACAGCGTACGCTACTGCAGGGAATGCATGCGGGTGCCGCATGCTGTTGCTAATCGATCAATTCCTGATCGCCGGGCGAGCCGTACGCGCAGATGGTGGCGCAAGTTATTCCTTTTAAATCAATATGAAGTCATGTTGTGCTCATCGCCTGGCTCAGGCTATCAAAGCGGATGGCAATAAGTATTACTGGAATGCACCATTTGCAAGATTCCGAGTCATATCTATTTCGACATCGGAAACCGTAAAAAAATCATTGGATCGATCTCGCAGCGCTTACTACTATTGGCCCGCATTCTTGAGTTGACAGTGGTAACACGCGTCTTTCACAAAAACTATAACGTCAGGAGATCATCGATGACATTGACTTCGCTCGGTCACACTCCCCCATCGCATCACATGAAAATGAAGCTGTCGGTCGCCATCCTGGCGGGCGCCGGTATCCTCAGCAGTGCATCCGTCTGGGCGCAAGATGCCCAGGCCGTTGCGGAAGCGCAGGCGACCACGGAGCCAGTCGCGGTTGTGGTAACCGGTGTGCGCCGCGCCGCGCAGAGCGCGCAAACGATCAAGAAGAACGCCGACGAAGTGGTCGATTCGATCGTGGCGGAAGAAGCTGGCAAGTTCCCCGACAAGAACGTGGCGGAGATCCTTGGCCGCGTGACCGGCGTGCAAATCCGCCGCGCGGGCGGCGAAGCCAGCGATGTGATCATTCGCGGCCTGCCGGGCCTGACGACGCTGCTGAACGGCCGCGAAGTCTACACGTCGACGAACCGCAACTTGCACCTCGCGGACATCCCGACCACGATGCTCCAGCGCGTCGACGTCTACAAGACGCAGGGCGCGGAAATGGTCGAAGGCGGCACCGCTGGCGTGATCGACGTGCGCACGGCCCGCCCGTTCGACTTCAAGGGCTTTTCGGCGAGCCTGGTTGGCCGCGCGGAAAACCGCGACAAGGCAGACACCACGGATCCGCAGGTATCGGGCATGATCTCGAACCGCTGGAAGAACGACCTGGGTGAATTCGGCGCGCTGTTCGGCGTGTCGTATCAGAAGGGCCACTATTTCGATGAAGTGACCTGGAACTCGCCGCCGGACAATGCCGTCACCAACAACACCAGCAAGCCGAACCCCGCCGTGACCGGTCCGGTCGACCTGGGGCATTCGAGCACGACCGGCGTGCGCGAGCGTTACTCTGCCAACTGGGCATTCCAGTTCAAGCCGTCGCGCGATGTGGAGCTATATGCGGAAGGCTGGTCGACCCGCATCGATCACG
The DNA here is from genome assembly GCF_004209755.1 of Pseudoduganella lutea. Taxonomy (NCBI): domain Bacteria; kingdom Pseudomonadati; phylum Pseudomonadota; class Betaproteobacteria; order Burkholderiales; family Oxalobacteraceae; genus Pseudoduganella; species Pseudoduganella lutea. Next base: position 6,521,206 of record NZ_CP035913.1, read on the forward strand.
ACCGCGAAAGCCAGTTCTTCCTCGGCAACCTGGGCTGGGGATCGACCACCCAGTACACGCTGTTCCCGGGCACGAACCAGGTCGATACCGTCACGTCGTCCGGCAATCCCTTTGCGTTGAGCTCGAACCAGACGCCGCGCGACGATTCGGAAACGCACCAGGGTGCGATCGGCGCCAAGTGGACCATCACGCCGGACCTGCGCGTGTCCACCGAGTTCGTACGTACGACTGCCCGCTGGAAGCAGGACATGCCGATCATGGAGATGCTCGCGCATCCGACCACGATCGTCGGCCAGACCTATGTCAATGGCGGCGCGCGCTTCGACTACCCCGGCTACAACATGCTGGACCCGAACAATTACACGCTGCATAACTTCATCGACAACTGGCAAGCCTCGGGCGGCCAGTCGAAGGACTGGCGCGCGGACGCGACCTATAACAATGGCGAAGAGAACTTCTTCCGCGAGTTCAGTGCCGGCGTGCGTATCGCCAAGCGCAGCGCCCGCTACCAGCACGAAAGCCTGAATTTCCTGCCGGCCATCCCGGGCCTGCCCGCCGTCAGTTCGCTGCCGGGCCTGACCTGCCCGTCGCAGCCGTTCTCCAACGACTACGGTATGAACCAGTGGCTGACCGTCTGCGGCGACTACCAGCACCGCAACATCGATGCCGTGCGCAAGCTGTACGGTCGTGACGGCCGCACGGCGCCGGATCCGTACTCGCTGTACACCAACAACGAGGACACCAGTGCGCTGTACGGCAAGACCCGCTTCGGCTTCAACGCCGGCCCGGTACCTGTCGAAGGCACGGTGGGCGTGCGTGTCGTCAAGACCAAGCTGGACGTCAATGGATTCACCAATGTCAATGACCAGCCCGTAGCAATCAACAAGAAGTCGTCGGATACCGATGTGCTGCCGAACTTGACGGTCAAGGCCAACCTGACCGACACCCTGATCGGCCGCTTCAACGCCGGCAAGACGATCCAGCGGCCCGCCTTCGGTGACTTCAACCCCGGTATCTCGCTGGGCGCCACGGCTGACGGTTCTGGCATCTACGGCGGCAGCGGTGGCAATCCGGATTTGAAGCCAGTCGTTGGCAAGAACGCCGACGTGGCCTTGGAATGGTACTTCGCGCCGACCGGCAGCCTGACCGCCACCGTGTTCAAGCACAAGTTCGAGAACTACATCATCCGCACGCTGGAGCTGCAGACCTATAACGGCAAGCAGTATCGGATGGAGCACCCGCACAACGTCAACGAAGGCCAGCTGAAAGGTATCGAAATCGGCTATCGCCAGTTCTATGACTTCCTGCCGGGCTGGCTGGGCGGGTTTGGCATGGAAGCGAACTACACGTACATGAAGGGTCACTTCGAGGATAACGGCAAGAGGGCGCCGTTCCAGGGCATGTCGAAGAACGCGTTCAATATCGTCGGCCTGTACGAGCGCGGATCGTGGTCCGGCCGCCTGGCCTACAACTACCGCGGCCGGTTCGTCGATACGTTCAACTACCGCGCGATCCCCGCGCCGATCGGTCCGATCGACCTGATCGTCGATCCGATCGAAACGGTGGATGCATCGATCTCGTACAAGATCAACGAGAACATGGGCATCACGCTGGACGTGGAAAACCTGACCGATCGCACTTACAACGACTATCACGGCATCGCGAGCAACCCGCGCGACGTCCGTCGCTACGATCGCGTCATCGGCCTGACGATGCGCTGGAAGCTGTAATCCGCAGCAGGAATGCCGCCCGGCAGGGCGGTACATGAAGCGCGTCGCGCGGCTCCGGCCAGCGACGCGCTTTTTTATGGGCAGGCGCCTGGCCCACCTGCCTATGTCCGTAAATTACCTGATATTGCAGTTGGCCCCACCCGGAACGGCTGATAGAATGCGAATCGTTCTCATTTCTATCGCGACGTTCGCCTGCCGCCGAACGGGAAGCGACAGCCCGCCAACATACCGGACTTCGTCATGGCCGCATCCACCGCATCGACTTCATTCCGCTTCCACATCGTCTCACGCACGGCAGCAGCCGTGCTTGGCGGCTATGCCTTCACCTGGGGCGTGGTTGCCTTCGGCACCGCGCTGCTGTTTGCGGCCGGCATGGCGTTCCACGATGCCGAGCACCTTGCCTATATCGTCGGCTTCCTGGTGTACCTTGTCGCGTTCCTGGTGTCGTTCGCGGCACGCAGCCTGCCGCGCGTCTGGCTCGTGCTGGCCGGTGGCGGCGCATCGCTGGCCGTTGCCGCATCGCTGCTGCAGCAACAACTGGTCTAGGAGGCACCGTCATGTTCCCGAATTTTCGCCTGGCGATGGCCTGGCTGCATACGTGGTTCGGCCTGTTCCTCGGCTTCGTGCTGATGGTGGTGTTCTTCTTCGGCGCGCTGTCCGTGTTCGATCGGGAGATCGACCGTTGGGCCATTCCTTCCACGCGGTTCGAACCGCAGCCAATGCCGTCGTTCGACAAACTGATGCGTCCGGTATTCGAAGACATGCAACCGCTGGACGATGCCCGTGCCGCCATGAGCAGCCAGGTCAACGGGCGGCTCCCCGAACGCTTCGAGGCCGTGAACCGGATGGGGGCCTACACCACCCACCGGGATCCCGTGCTCGGCCTGTTCGTCGGCTATGAAGTACCGAACGCAAAAGAAAAGGACGCCACGATCTTTGCCTTGCGCACGGTCGATCCGCGCAGCGGCACGGCGCTGCCGGACGACCGGCTGAAGATCGGCAGCGGCTTCTTCTATCCATTGCACTACAGTCTCACGGTCGAGTGGAAGAGCCTGGGATACTGGATCGTTGGCTTCGCCGCTTTGATGATGCTCGTGGCGCTCGTCACGGGCGTCGTCATGCACCGCAAGCTGTTCCGGGAACTGTTCACGTTCCGGCCGAACAAGAGCACACAGCGCAGCATGCTGGACCTGCACAACCTGACCGGCGTGGTAGCGCTGCCGTTCCACTTCTTCTTTGCCTTCACGGGCCTGGTGATCTTCGCCGGCATCTACTTTCCCGTCACGCACACCCAGCTCGCCCCGCTGCATGACAAGCATGAACGGATCGAGGCGCAGGAAACGGGGTTGCCGCATGAACGGGCCGGCATCGCGGCGCCACTGGCGTCGGTGGACGCCATGGTCGCCGAAGCGCAGCGTCGCTGGGCGGCGAAGGGCAGGGCGGGCGACGTCGGTTTCCTGGGCGTGCAGTTTCCGGGCGATGCCAATGGCTATGTGTCGGTCTACCGGGCCGGTACGGACCGTATCGCGCTGACGGGCGAAGGCATCCATTTCAAGGCATCCACCGGCGAGCTGCTGCGGGAAGATCCGCCACCCACGCTGGTAGGCCGGATCAATGAATTCCTCACGGGCCTGCACCTGCAGCATTTCAGGCATTGGTTGCTGCGCTGGCTCTACGTGCTTGGCGGGCTTGCCGGCTGTGCCTGCATTGCCACCGGCTTCCTGTTTTTTGTCGAGAAACGCAAGCGCCAGCATGCCAAGGCAGGCAGTGCCGGCGCGCGCATCGTCGATGCCCTGGCAGTCACCACGGTGACCGGCATGGTGATCGCGGCGCTCGGCATGCTGGTGGCCAACCGCCTGTTGCCGGACACGATGCCGGCCGGCTGGCCGTGGCGCGGCGACATGGAAAAATACTGCTTCTGGGTACCTGGGCGGTGGCAATGGTGCATGCGGCGTGGCGCACCGCACCGGTTGCCGCCGGGCACATGGCGCCGGCGTGGCGCGAACAATGCCTGGCCATCGCCGCCCTGGGCGTGCTGGCGCCCGCGCTGAACTGGTTCACCACCGGGGATCACCTGCTGCGTACCCTGGGCAACGGCTATTGGCCGGTGGCTGGCGCCGACCTGTTCATGCTGGCCGGGGCCGGCATTGCCATGCTGGCCGCGCACCGGCTGCAACGCCGTGCCGCGGTCGCCGCGCCGGCGAGGGCCTCCGCCATGGGAGCTGGCCATGCGTGACGGGCTGATGTTGCTGGCCGCACTCGTTGCCTGCCTGATCGGGATGGGATGGCTTGCCTTGTCGCTGGAAGCGCACTGGCAGCAGGTGCGGGGCACCGCGTCGCGGTCCGCGGTCCTCGTTCGCAGCCTGCGCTGCCTTGGCGCGGCGGCCCTCGCTTGCGCGCTTGCCTTGTGCCTGCGCGTGGATGCGGCGTCGATCGCGGTGCTGGTGTGGCTGATGGGGTTGGCCGCCGCCGCGCTGGCGGTGGCGCTGACCCTGTCCTGGCGCGCCCGCGCACTGGGCGTGCTGGTGTTCTGGGCCGGCCGCTAGCCGTCACCCATCCCCGCATCCATCCCCGCATCCATCCCGTTTCGCGCGCTGGCGGCGCCAGGCGCGGGCCGCCACCAGGCCGATGCCACCGAGCAGCATCGCCCACGTCGAAGGCTCGGGGACCGGCGCCATCGGCAATGGCGGCGATAGCGGTCCTGTCGTCTCCCGCCCGGGGCCCGGGTAGTCCAGCCGCGGCGCGGGCGGCAGTGAAGCACCGGGTCCGGCCCACGGCGGCATGGACTCGCCGTCACCCGGGGCTGCCGCGAATACCGGCACGGGTGTCGGCGCCATCGGCGGAAACTCGACCGCCGGTCCCGGTAATCCGCCCGACCCGCCCGACGCGCCTGGCCCACCCGATCCGCCCGTCGACCCCGGCGAGCTGGAACCGGATGTCTCGATCCGGCGCACACGGCTGACATTGCCGCAAACGTCCGGCACCAGCACGCATTCTTCCCCGACGCAGTAGATCGCGCCTGGTTCGCGGTGTGCCGCGCGCCATTTTGTCCGCGTGACCGTGCGGCAGATCCGGCCGGCACCGAAATGCATATCCGCGATTCGGCTTTCATATTGGTAACCGCCCGAAATGGCCGTGCGGCTGATCGCTACCCTGTCATCCGGAATGCCGGCGGCAATGCGGCGTGCCAGCGCGGCGCGATCCGCGGCATCGATGTCCCGGTAATGCGCGAGCGCTGCGGCTGGCGTGCCCCGGTAGCGGTCGACACCAGGCCGGTCCCAGGAACACACAGGCTGAATGAGAAGGGTGGCGGCAGTGGCCGCGGCAAGCACGAGGGCCATGGAGGACTCCAGCAAACGATTACCTGGAATGACTCTATACCCTTTTTGTTTCAGGGAACGTGCTTTTCTTAACGTAATTAATGTGAAATGACGTCAGCCCATCGGTAACGATTACACGGTGCCGGTCATGCGGCAAGCCACGTATCCCGGATGGGCGCCAGGCGCGCGGTCGACCCTTCGACGAGTTGTGGGGCGAACACGCGCTTTTCAGGCAGGTGGCTTCCTTGCGACTCGATCATCGATGTCAGCAGGTCGGCCGCTGCCAGGGCCATGTTGTGCATGGGCTGGCGCAGTGTCGTGACATCGCAACTCAGCCAACTGGCCGGTTCGACCGCATCGAACGCGACGACCGACATCGCGCGCGGCACGTCGATGCGCAATGCATGGCGGGCCGTGTCCAGGCAGCCGAGCGCCATCACGTCATTCCCGCACAAGACGGCGTCCGGCACCCTGCCCAGGGTGCCGATGATCTCGCGCAGGCCGGACCCGCCGCTGGCGTAGTCGAACTGGCCCGGCACGACGACCGGGGCCGGCAAGCCCAATTCTTGCAACCGGTCGCACGCGCCGGCGCGGCGTTCCGAGGCAAGCGCCGAGCCTTCGGGACCGGCCACGATGCCGAACTGGCGATGACCGGCGCCGGCCAGGCGCGTGGCCAGCAGGCGGCCCGTTTCATACTGGTCGCACAGCACGCTGCTGACGGTGCGGTCCCGCACGTTACGGTTGAACACGACTAGCGGCAGGCGCCGGCGCTCGAATTCCTGCACCTGTTCGTTGCTCAGCGGAGCAGCGATGATTGCGCCATCGACCTGGTACTCCCAGATGTCGCCGAGAACCTGCTCAACGTCGGCCTCGTGCTGCACCGTAAACAGCAGCACGCGCTTGCCGCGCCGCGCGAGCTGCCGCGACAGCTCGGCCAATGCTTCCGGGTGGTACAGGCTGGACACGTGGCAAAGCACCACCGCCACCATGTTCGAGCGCCGCGTGATCAGGCTGCGCGCCGCCGCGTTGGGAATATAGTCGAGCCCGGTGGCAGCTGCCATCACGCGCGCATGCATCGATGGCGACACGCTTGCGCCAGGCTTGAAACAACGCGACACGGCCGATTGCGACACGCCCGCCACGAGCGCCACGTCGTAGGAGGTAACGCGCCGGTTTTCGCGCACCAGTGCAGCCTTGCAATGCGCCAGCCTGGCGGCAGCGACGCCTTCATCTGTGGGTGGGGTCCTTGTTTTTCTCATCGTCTCGCCTATGCCCTTGGCGGCACCGTATCGGTTAAGGATAATGCATAAAGTTACCTTATGGTAATAAAGATCTCAAGAATTATCTCGCCGTCGCGCGCGTTACCCTGCAATGGCAATGGTCACGGCAATGACCGCCAGCAATACCCCGGTCGCACCCGCACGCCGCCGCCAGCCGCTTCGGATGCGAGCCATCGTGCGGCTGCGCCCCCTGGACACGCCCCGGATGGTTGAAGGTCCCGCTGTCCGCGTGTCGTCGCCCACCTTGTACCCCACCCGTCGCGAACCTCTGCTGTAGCCTGCCATGTCGGTCTCCCGTAATGTCGAATTTCCTAGCGTAACTATCTCGGCGGTGCGGGATTTGATGCAGCTCAATCCAACTCTCTGGTAAAATTTCGCCCCTTTCAGATGAGGTAGCGATGGCAACAGCGTGCGGTGTCGACTTCGGCACGTCCAATTCCACGGTCGGGTGGGTCGAACCGGGCCGGCCGGTGATGTTGCCGCTCGAAGACGGCAAGGTCACTTTGCCGTCGGTCGTGTTTTTCAACGCCGACGATGACGCGGTGACGTTCGGGCGCGCGGCGCTGGCGGATTACCTGGCCGGCTATGAAGGCCGCCTGATGCGCTCGCTGAAGAGCCTGCTGGGTACGCCGCTGATGGACGGGCAGACCGAAGTGGCTGGTCGTGCATTGTCGTTCCGCGCATTGCTGGGCCAGTTCATTGGCGAACTCAAGCGCCGGGGCGAAAGCGCGGCGGGCCGCCGCTTCGACGCCGTCGTGCTGGGCCGGCCCGTGCATTTCGTCGATGACGATGCGGTTGCCGACCGTCTGGCCGAAGACACGCTGGCCGACATCGCCAGGGGCGCCGGCTTCCGCGACCTGGCGTTCCAGTTCGAACCCATTGCCGCCGCGTTCGACTACGAATCGCAGATTGACCGCGAAGAACTGGTGCTGATTGCCGACATCGGCGGCGGCACGTCCGATTTCTCGCTGGTGCGGCTGGGCCCGTCCCGGGCCGGCAAGGTCGACCGGCGCGACGACATCCTGGCCAACGCCGGCGTGCATATCGGCGGGACCGATTTCGACAAATACCTCAGCCTTGCCGCCGTGATGCCGCAACTGGGGCATGGCAGCGAGCTGAAGAACGGCAGTGCCGTGCCGTCCAGCTATTACTTCAACCTGGCGACATGGCACACGATTAACCAGGCCTATACGAAGAAGATGGCGTCCCAGCTGGGCGAACTGGTACGGGATGCGCGCGAGCCGCAAAAATTGCAGCGGCTGCAGAACCTGATCGAGGACCGCGCAGGCCACTGGCTCGCCATGCGCGTCGAGGAAACCAAGATCGCGCTGTCGGGTCAACCATCGGTCCGGCTCGACCTGGACCGCCTGTCGCCGCCGCTGCTGCTGGACGTCGAGCGGCAGTGTTTCGTCGCCGCGATCGACGCGCTGGTCGGCACGGTCGGCGCCACGGTCGACCGGCTGCTGACCGATGCCGGCGTGCGGCCGGAGCAAGTCGACACTGTCTTCTTTACCGGCGGTTCTTCCGGCGTCGCGGCACTGCGCGAGCGGATCGCCGCGGCCGTCCCGACCGCGCGCCAGGTGGAAGGCGACCTGTTCGGCAGCATTGGCGCCGGCCTCGCGCTGGACGCCGTCCGCAAATTTGGCTAAGGAACCACCATGTTGACCAAACCGATCGTGATGCTGGACTTCGAGACCACCGGTCTGTCACCCGACATGGGCGACCGCATCACCGAAGTGGCCGCGCTGCGCATTGCCGATGGGGTCATTGTCGAGCGCTATGTTTCCCTGGTCAATTGCGGTGCCCGCATTCCCGCATTCATCACGAGCCTCACCGGCATCACGCAACAGATGGTGGACACGGCGCCGCCGGCGCACGAAGTGGTGCCGCGCCTGCTCGAATTTATCGGTGCCGACGCCTTGGCGGCCCACAACGCCAGCTTCGACGAAAAATTCCTGCGCGCGGAAAGTATGCGCCTCGGCATGGCGCCCATGCATGGCGGCACCGTGTGCTCGCTGAAACTGTCGCGGCGCGTGTATCCACAGCTGTACAGCTACAAGCTGGGCAATCTTGGCAACCAGCTCGGTATACCGTTCCGCGGCACCGCCCACCGGGCCGAGGCCGATGCCGAAGTCGCTGCGGAAGTGCTGTTGCACATCGGGCGCCACCTCGCGTCAAACTATGGCATCGCCGCCGTCGAGCCGGCGCTGCTGATGTCGGTCAACAGGCTGGCCGCGGCAAAGGTTCCCGACTTCCTGCGCAAGCAATCCGCAGCAGCAGCCTGAGCGGATTGCGGTTCCCCGCTACCGCGCCCCGCGACGCGGCGTATCCTGCCGCGTCAACCTTTACCCCACATCGTCGACCACGATAAACCGGGCGGCCAATTGAGACCGCGCAAAAGGCGTGCGCCATCGTTTATTAAGCTTTATGCAACATACCGACGTGCTGGAATGGGGAGCTGGCATGAACAACCGTTACTCGAACAAGGATGTCAACGTGTACGCGTGGTTTCGCGAAGCCTCCGAAAAAGGCGACGCGTATGCGCAATTCAATCTGGCGCTGATGTACAAGCGGGGAAGGGGCGTGAATCGCAATGACGACGCGGCGTTCATCTGGATGCGGCTGTCGGCTTTGCAGGGCATCGCCTTCGCGCAGAATCACCTGGGGGCGATGTACTACAACGGCACCGGCACGAAGCCGGACGATACCGAGGCCATCTTCTGGTTCCGCATGGCTGCGCGGCAGGGTGACGCGTCGGCGCAGCAGAATCTCGGGCTGATGTACCGGAAGGGGCGTGGCGTGCCCCGCAGCGATGCCACGGCGCTCACGTGGTTCTGCCGGGCCGCGGAACAGGGCGTCGCCAGCGCCCAGGCGCTGCTCGGCGAAGCCTATGCGCAAGGGCTTGGCACGAAGCGCAATTTCCAGCTCGCGCTGGCCTGGTTCCGCAAGGCCGCGCTGCAAGGCGACGCCACCGCGCAACTGAATCTTGGCCTGATGTACCGGCGCGGCCATGGGGTGCTGCAAAGCGACACCCAGGCAGTCGCCTGGTATCGCCAGGCCGCCGCGCAAGGCATGGCCGCCGCGCAGCGGCACCTCGGCGTCGCCTATGCGGAAGGCCGGGGCGTGGCGGTCGACCTGGAGCGCGCCTGTTCCTGGCTGCGCCGCGCCGCCGAACAGGGCGACACGGATGCCCAGTTCAACCTGGGCGTGATGCTGTCGAACGGCTACGGCACCCGCAAGGATGACGTGCTCGCATTCGACTGGTACCGCCGCGCCGCCACGGCCGGCCACATGCTGGCGCAATACAACCTGGGCGGCATGTACGCGCAGGGCCGCGGCGTGGCGCGCGATCCGGCCGAGGCGCTGGTCTGGTACCGCCGGGCTGCCGACCAGGGGGCCGCCAATGCGCAGTTCAATGTCGGCGTCATCTATGCGAACGGCCGCGGCGTACCCAAGGACGATGCCCGTGCCGTTGCCTGGTACCGTAATGCGGCCGAGCAGGGCGATGCCAGCGCGCAGAACAACCTCGGGGTCATGTATGCCAACGGGCACGGTGTGCCGCGCAACGATGCCGAAGCGGTGCGCTGGTACCGCAAGGCGGCCGAACAGGGGCATCCGCTGGCCCAGTACAACCTGGGCGGCATGTATGCGGGCGGGCGTGGCGTCGAACGCGATCCGGTGCTGTCGTACATGTGGATTTCGCTGGCCGCCGAAGCCGGCGATGAAACGGCCTGCAATAACCGCAAGCTGATCGAGCGCAAGCTGACGCGCGAAGAGATCGGTTCAGCCGAACTGATGACGCGCCGCTGGCGCGACGCCCACCGCGCCTGAGCGGGCGGCGCCGGTCGCCCCTGGCGCGGCGATGTCGGCGCCTGGCTGGCGCCGGCACGAGAAGGGCACTGCCGATGGCTTGCCAGCCTTGATCGGCCCGTTGGTGAACGCCATAAACAAATTATGACTGCGTGGCGGATCGACCGAATAAACTGCGCCGTTGCAGCCTGTGGAACCTTTCTTATTTTCCATGGTTGGCGATATCATCGAACGTCCGCCGCGACTGGCGGATTTCCACATTTCAAGGATATCCATGCACCTGCAACGCGCTACCCTCGCTGCCATCGTTTCCGCACTGCTGGCCGGTACCACCGGCCAGGTACTGGCCCAGACCTGCCCACCCCGCATCGACCAGCAACAGGCGCTGACCTACCCCGTCACGAAGAAGGTCGACCAGCGCGACAACTACCATGGCACCTCGATTGCCGATCCTTATCGCTGGCTGGAAGATGCCAACAGCGCTGAAACGAAAGCCTGGGTCGACGAACAGAACCGCCTCACGCAAGGCTTCCTCGGCCAGATTCCCGAGCGCGCGGCGATCCGCCAGCGCCTGACCCAGCTGTGGAACTTCGAGCGCTACTCGGTGCCTTTCAAGGAGGGCGGGCGCTATTTCTACAGCCGCAACGACGGCCTTCAGAACCAGGCCGTGCTGTACACCCTTAAAACGCTGGACGAGGCGCCGCGCGTGCTGCTCGATCCCAACAAGCTCGCCGCGGACGGCACGGTGGCCTTGTCCGGCATTGCCGTCAGCCCGCAAGGCAAGTACCTGGCCTACAGCACGGCGGCGTCGGGCTCCGACTGGAACGAGATCCGCGTGCGCGATATCGACACGGGCAAGGACACGGTGGACCACATCAAGTGGGTGAAGTTCTCCAACACGGCTTGGGCGCACGACGGTTCCGGCTTCTACTACAGCCGCTACGATGAACCGGCCGAGGGCGCGAAACTGGCCGGCGTGAACTATTTCCAGAAACTCTATTTCCACAAGCTGGGCACTCCGCAAGAGCGCGACGTTCTCGTCTACGAGCGCACCGACCAGAAGGAGTGGGGCTTCCAGGCCGAAGTCACGGACGATGGCCGCTACCTCGTCATCAACGCCACCCAGGGCACCGATCCAAAGAACCGCGTGTTCATCAAGGACCTGAAGCAGAAGGGCGGCAAGGTGACCGGCCTGCTCGAAGCGTTCGACGCGTCCTACTCGTTCATCGACAACGACGGCGCGCTGTTCTATTTCGTCACGGACAAGGATGCGCCGAAGTCGCGCATTGCGGCCATCGACGTGCGTACGGGGCAGTGGACGGACATCGTCCCGGAAGGCAAGCAAACGCTGAAGGGCGCCAACATCGTCAACGGCCAGCTGGTGGCGGAATACCTCGCCGACGCCTACAGCGCCGTCAAGGTATTCGACCTGCAGGGCAAGCCGCTGCACGACGTGGCGCTGCCGGGCATCGGTTCGGCCGGCGGCTTTGCCGGCAAGCGGGAGGATACGGAAACCTTCTATGCGTACACGAGCTTCACCACGCCGTCGACGATCTACCGCTACGACCTGAAGTCGGGCAAGAGCATCGTGTACCGCCAGCCCAAGGTGGACTTCGATCCCGATGCGTATGAAACGCGCCAGGAATTCTTCACCAGCAAGGATGGCACGCGCGTGCCAATGTTCATCGTGGCGAAGAAGGGCCTCAAGCGCGACGGTAGCAACCCCACCTACCTGTATGGTTATGGCGGCTTCAATGTCCCGTTGACGCCGGCGTTCTCGGTGGCGAACCTGGCGTGGGTCGAGATGGGGGGCGTCTACGTGATGGCCAACCTGCGCGGCGGCGGCGAATACGGCGAGCAATGGCACCAGGCCGGCACGAAGCTGCGCAAACAGAACGTGTTCGACGATTTCATCGGCGCCGCCGAGTGGCTCGTTGCCAACAAGATCACGTCGCCGGCAAAGCTGGCCATCGGTGGCGGCAGCAATGGCGGCCTGCTGGTCGGCGCAGCAATGACGCAGCGGCCCGACCTGTTCGGTGCGGCGCTGCCGGCCGTGGGGGTGATGGACATGCTGCGCTTCCACAAGTTCACGATCGGCTGGGCGTGGACGTCCGATTACGGCTCGTCCGACAACCCGGAAGAGTTCAAGGCCCTGGTCAAGTACTCGCCGCTGCATAACCTGAAGGCGGGAACGTGCTACCCGGCCACGATGGTCACCACGGCCGATCACGATGACCGCGTTGTCCCGGCGCACAGCTTCAAGTTCGCCGCCGCGGCGCAGGCCGCCCAGGGCGGTCCCGCACCCATGCTCATTCGCATCGAAACCAAGGCGGGCCATGGTGCCGGCAAGCCGACATCGAAGCAGATCGAGGAAGTGGCCGACCGCTGGGGCTTCCTGTCACGCACCCTCGGCATGAAGGCGGCGCCTGCCACGGCAGCCACCGCAGCGGCTGCGCAAGGCACGACCCGGTAATCTTTTTCCCGTGCAGGCAAGAGGGCGCTTCGGCGCCCTCTTGCATTTTCACCGATTGTACGCATTGCCAATTGGCAACTATGGCGCTGGGATGCTACCATCGCGGGCGGTGCCGTACCGCCGCTGCCGTGTGTGGGCCGTGCTACCATCCGACCCACCGTTCTCCATCGCGGACCCGCCATGAGCCTTGCCACCGGCAACAACGCCATCGATGCCCTTGTCTACGGCAGCTGGAACAGTACAGCGCAAACTCCTGTCACGCTGACCTATGGCTTTCTGACGCGTGCGCCAGCGGGCGCCAGCGCCGACGACCGCAACGGCTTCCAGCCGATGTCGACGGCGCAGCAGGCCGCCGTGCGCGAGGCCATGGGGATATGGGCGTCGGTTGCCGACATCACCTTCGTCGAAGTGGCTGCCGATTCGGGCAACCTCCGTTTCGGCACGAATGAACAGGATGGCAGCAGTGGCTACGCCTACCTGCCGAAAGCGGGCGTGAGCATGCTGAGCATGTATCTGGATCACACCTCCGCCTACAACAGCATCTTCACGCCGGGCACCTACGGCCCATGGGTGGTGCTGCACGAAATCGGCCACTTGCTGGGTCTCAAGCATCCGGGCGACTACGACTCCGCCGGCAATGGGGTCGCGGGGCCGTTCCTGCCGCGCGCAACCGACAACAACGACTACACGCAGATGTCGTACAACGACCCGAGCAGCTATGCCATCAACCGCAGCTACGCGACCACGGCCATGCTGTACGACATCCAGGCCATCCAGTACTTGTACGGCGCGAACATGCGCCACCGTGCCGGCGACGACAGCTACGTGGCCAGCAACGCCACGGCGCCACTGTGCATCTGGGATGCGGGCGGCACCGATACGGTGGATTTCGCCGCCTGTACCGGTCCCTCCGTCATCAACCTCAATGCCGGTGCGTTCAGCGAAACGGCACGCGGCTTGAACAATGTCTCGATCGCCTACAACGTCACGATCGAGAACGCGATCGGCGGCGCGGGCGGTACGACGTTTTACGCAAACAGCGCCGGCAACCACCTGGCGGGTGGCATCGGCGTCGACACGTTCCACCAGGGCGCCGGCAGCGACACGATCGCCGGCGGAGCAGGGCAGGACACGGTCGTCTTCGCGAACGACTATGCGGCCTACCGCGTCTTGCGCGAGGGCGATACGCTGACCGTCACCGGCGAAGGCGCGGATATCCTGTCCGGCATCGAGTATCTGCGCTTCGCCGACCGCACGCTGGGCATCGATGCGTTCGGTGCCGGCGTCACCGATGGCAACGACATCATCATCGCACCGTCGGGCAGCGCCCGCATCGATGGCGGGGGCGGACGCGACATGGTGATTTTTGCCGGCGCGCGTGCCGGATACCAGGTACAGGCCGATGGCGACGGCTACACGGTTACCGGCACGGCTTCGGGAACCGTCGACGTTGTCGTCGACGTGGAGCGCGTGCAGTTTGCCGATGCTTCGGTGGCGCTGGATGTCGATGGCGCGCCGGGCCAGCTGTACCGCCTGTATGAAGCGGCGTTTGGCCGCGCCCCCGACCAGGCTGGGCTGGGATTTTGGCTGGCGGGCGCCGACAACGGCCTGGCGCTCGGCAATGTGGCCCAGGCATTTGCACAGAGCCCCGAATTCGGCGCGCTGTATGGCACGCTCGACAATGCCGGCTTCCTGACGCGACTGTATATAAACGTGCTCGACCGTGAATATGACGCGGCCGGGTATGCCTATTGGCTCGAGGTACTGGACCGTGGTGCGGCACGCGGCGACGTGCTCACCGGGTTCTCGGAATCGGCCGAGTTCCGGGCAACGCTGGTCGGTGCGATAAGCGACGGCATCGACTACCTTCCCTACGCCTGATCACGCCATATCCGCGGCCTCGCGCGTCAGGCTGATGCGGTTGCGCCCCATGTGCTTGGCGCGGTACAGCGCCGCATCGGCCGTCGCCAGCAGCTGCGACGGGTCGAATTCCGGCCCGGGCAATGCGGTTGCGGCCCCGATGCTGACGGTCACGAACTGCTTGGCCGCGCCCAGGTTCGGCAAGTGCAGCGCCTCGACGCGGCATCGGATCCGCTCGGCGACGATGGCCGCGCCTTTCAGCGACTGGTTCGGCAGGATGACGGCGAATTCCTCGCCGCCATAGCGCGCCACCAGGTCGTTCGCCCGCATTTCCTTCGCCACTGCGCCGGAGATTCGCTGCAGGCATGCATCGCCCCCAACGTGGCCGTACGCGTCGTTGTACTGCTTGAAATTGTCCACATCCACCATCAGCAGCGACAACGTCTGCTGATAAATTTCGTTAAGCCTCTGAATCTGCTAGGGAAATCCAAGTTTGCCTGTGCGATTCCCGGAGCGTCCCACAAACGTGCCCCAACCTCCAATCTGTTAGGGATACGTCCGGTGGCTTCTACTCGTCGGGATGCTCGTCACCGATCAAATTACTTGCATCGTCCCTTTCGTTTGACGACCGAAAAAATGTGAAGGTCTCGCGGCGAGCCATGCGTAGTCAACGATGAAAAGAGGACTGTCTGACACGAGCATACCTTAATGGCTCCATCAACGACGCCGCAGCGGAAATCGTCGACACCATTATCGCTATTGTCGGCCATCCTTTTGACGTATCCTGACATCAAACAGTGCTGGTCGAGGCGAGTGATCCAGTCTATCTGAGACGCGCCACCAGAACAGGATCATAACGCGCGCTTACGTAGGGTGAAGGCGCCGCGTTTAACAATCACTTGCGCTCAGGTGCGGCCAGGTTGTGCTGAGCGTTCTCGACCAAGCGGCAGTCTCAGCGCGGTCTGCGCGGAACCGGGCATGCACCTCGCCAGCTTGGGGGCGCTGAGCGTCGTCGGCGACGGCAACGCCGCGCTTGCTCTGTCATGTGCATCGGCCGGTCCGCATCGGTGGCAGCGGCCAAAATGGTGGGCCTTCGACATCCCTACCGCACTAGGACGGTGGAGACCGAGTCGGCGGCTGGGGCGCATCCTTGGGCCGGACGCGATCGGCGGATCTGATGTCCGCTAAGACATCGCTCGCAACACAACAGTGGTACGAAAATCCGTGTGCACTCGCGCCCCTTGCATTGACGAGCACGATGCTCGCCCGGCGCAAATGACAGCAACTTCGCCTGTCCAGGCCGCGTGCTGATTGAGCAGGCATCGTAGTCCAACTGTTCCATAGGGAGTAGACGATGAACTCATCTGTCAACGGTTCGTCCGCCGATGCCATGCCGGTTGCGGCCTATGCGCGCATGTCGACCGAAACCCAAGACCATTCCATCCAGCATCAACTCGACGCGATCAATCAGTACACGCAGGCGCGCGCCATGACGGTAATGCGTACGTTTGTGGACGAAGGCCGTACTGGCCTGACATTGCAACAGCGCCCTGGCCTGCAGGCGTTGCTCACGGCGGCGACCGCGCAGCCATGCCTGTTTCGTGCGATCGTGGTTTACGACATCAGTCGCTGGGGGCGCTTCCAGGATGTCGACGAAAGTGCGTTTTACGAGTACCTGTGTCGGCGTGCCGGTGTCACGGTCTTGTATTGCGCGGAGCCCTTTAGCGATGACGGCTCGCCGATGCAGGCCCTGGTTAAGAGCGTGAAACGCATCATGGCCGCCGAATACAGCCGGGAACTATCTGCCAAGGTGTGGCAGGCGCAATGCCGCTTTTCGCGTATGGGATTTAAGCAGGGCGGTCTGCCGGGTTTCGGCTTGTGCCGCGTGCCGGTAACGGCCAACGGCACGCACCGCTCGTCGCTGCGGGACGGCGAACGCAAGCCGGCGGTGACCGACCGGGTCGCGTTGGCGCCGACCACTGAGGCCGATATACGCTTGGTACGTCGAATCTATGCGATGTACTTGAAGCAGAGCATGGGCGACAGTGCGATCGCCGCGCGCCTTCGCGCCGAAGGCCGCGTCAATCATCTGGGCAAGCCGTGGGACGCGGCGACCGTGCGGCGTATCCTTACCAGCGAAAAGTACTGTGGTGAACTCGTGTTCAACCGCACGACGCGCAGGCTGCGCACACCGGTCGCCGCTAACCCAGCCAGTGCGTGGGTGCGTTGCGACAGCGCGCTCATGCCCATGGTCAGCCGTGCCACCTTCGATGCGGCGATGTCGGCACGCGCGCAGCGTTCGTCGGGTCCGGACCGGGAGTCCATCCTCAATGGAATGCGCGCCATCGTTCGGCAGTATGGAACGATCAATGTACGGTTGTGCCGCGCCGCCGGTTTGCCAGGGAAGACCACTGTGCAGGCTATGTTCGGCGGCTACATCCAGGCATATGCAGCCGCGGGGCTGCCTGACCAGCGCACGCAGTCTGGTTGCCTGGGCGTACGCTCTGCGCGCGCACTCATTTTGGCCTTACGCGACCAGGCACATGCCTGCGCAGAGCGCGCCGGTGCTGCGGTGTCGTGTTGCCGTGCCTGGAACGTACTGATACTCAATGATCGCTTGCGCGTTAGGCTGTCGGTGGCATCGTGCCGATGCTATCCCGATACGCAGCTTCGCTGGCGCATACCGGCGCAGGAAGGCGAACCTGCTGATTTCGTCCTGTGCGGCATGCTCGATGGGGCGAACCAGCGTCTCGGTCGCTACGTCTTGCTGCCGCTTGCGCAGTGTGCCCGCGGCAGTCTCTTTCTTGCGGAGAAGGCCATGGCCCATTGGCCCGTCCAGCATTTCACGTCTTTGAACGCGGTCTTTGGCCTAGCACCCGATAACTCATAAGGTAACCGTTGAGTTACATGTCCCTGCCGCTGTACCGGCGCCTGGGCGAAAACAGTGAGGGGCCTGTCTTGCAGTGACGCTCCGCGCTTGCACGCCGATCGCCATGTCGGATGCATGTGCTTTCCTCAGGTCCTTCCTAAACCAGTGACTGGAGCGTTCGATCAGCCAGCGCCACGGCTGATATCAATACAACGCTGTTGCCATTGTGCGATTTCCGCTGCGTCCCAAACAACAGATCGGGGGCCGATTGGAATCGGCGCCGGCAATACACCCGACTTCACTTTGCGCCATATTGTGGCGCGAGACCATCCGGTGGCCTCGATCACTGCGGGCAAGCGCAGGAATTTCCGGGTCTCGAGCATGATGCACTCCTTCGAAATAGATCCAATGGCGGGGCCTGTGCCGCACTCGGATCGAGTTGATAGGGATTGTGCCGACTGAGGTGTTCAGTCCATGGCGGAGAGGAGGCGAGACACAACGCTGCATGACGCGTGTTTCCGCCACCCGGATATGAAAATAAGAGCTGCAGGATGAGTCCGAGGCTGGTCGCGAATGCGAGGATGCTCGGCTGGAAATCTGCAATATGCTTCAGTAATTCAAGGCTCGCCAACTACTTCAGGGCCAGCTGCTGCCAGATCAATGTAGTTGACATCTCAAGGCGTGTCAAATGCTTGTGGATCATTTTGCATCGACAGAAAACCTGTAGCTTAGTGATGCTCGGCGGCTGCGTCTACCAGGTCGGTCACAGGGTCATTGCTGTTTTCATCCGATGCAGCGAGAGGACTCGGTGCAGTAATGGGCGTTGGCGTATTCGCCTTCCGCTCCAGGGAGGCCCGGACGATGCGAATAGCCTTCGTCGCGCCACGCACAGCATTTTTGTTCCGCGATTTTTCGATGAGCAGTTGGCTTGGTGTGATCACTTCGTCGATGCACAACGTTTCCAGCATTGGCATGAGTTGGTCAACCTTCTCGATCAGTTCCAGGAGCCGGCGGTCCAGCATTGAGAAGACCTTTGCGTCGAAGGCCAGCGGTTCCACGTCATAGGTCGCAAGCTGGCTGATGCCATTCGCTGTGCACTTTGCCTCCGCATCCACCAGGGCCTTATTCAGGCGCTTGAGCCGGCTATCGAGCATGGTCCGCAATTCCTGCTCAATGCGCTCCACCTCACTGTCGGCGACCTTCATTCGCGCGAACACAGTGATGTAGTGGAAGTTGATCTGGCTGATCTCGAAGCAGCGCAGGTATAGGCGCTTGCCCTCGGGGCTGTAGAGCGTTACGCCAATCTTCCTGCTGGCCGATTCGATGCGGTCCGTCTTCGCGGCAGCCTGGCGCGCCAGCAGCTTGAGGTTGGTGGCACCATGGTTGGCACCGACGAGTACCGGGGTGTCGGTATGCGCGTTCATCATATTCCCTCGGGAGAGTGCGGTCCCGCCGGAGCATAGCGCGCGGCGCCCATCATCCCAAATCGAAATGCCACAGAAATAGGGGCCATTTCCGCGTTGGCGCCGCTTGTCACTGCAGCGCGCGCGTTCTGGCATGAATGCGCTACGCCGCATTTGACTTCGGACGGTTCGCCGCCTACAGTGCATTCGAACGGCGCCATCTGCGTGCCGAATGATTTTTTCCGATGGTAGCTGGCAGCCCATCGAACACGGTTCCGCCGTGGCAGCACAGCCAGCATGTCAATGAAGGGTAACCAACCCCTGTCACTCCCCATGGGACAACGTCCCATGCGGGCGATTGTCCCGTTTATTTTTTTACGGAGGCAATCATGGAAGATTCCCTGAGCGAAGATGCCGATTCATCCCGGTGCGCAAGCACATCATGGGACCTGTTGGACGATGGACCTGTCGAGGAATTTAGCGAAGAGGACGTGATTGGTTTGCACTGGTGGCTGTTACGCAAGGTGCGCCTGCTGGAGATTCCGAGTACGCCATTGGCCGAGAAGTTCGAGCTGGTGCGCTGGGTGTTCACCGACCCCGTGCGCGATCGGCAGCCTTTCTCGTTCGTCAATTGCATGCGCGTGGCGGCGTGCAGTCCTCTTTCGCGGCTGCCCTTTATCGGCGCCTGCGATCCGGAGGAGGTACGCCGCTGGATTGCCGCGCATCTGCGGCGCTGGTTCGAGGCATCCCTCGCTTGCTATCCCGTATGGGTGCGGCAAGCAGTGATGTCCAACCCGGAATGGGTCGCCGATCGCCTGGCGGCCAATCCGCAGTGGATTAACGAACAGATTCGCCTGCACGAGGAACGTGGTGACCTGTTTTCCAAGCCGGAAGCCGCTTGACGAACAGGAGGCGCCATGACACCCGAACAGGAAGAATTCGAACGGCGGTTCCAGGCCGCGCGCGCCAGTGCCTTCGGGCGCTGGACGCCGTTGCTGCGGACGCTTGGCGTGGACGAGAAAGTGCTGAACCGGCGCAACCAGCCATGCCCGCTCGCGGGTTGTGGCGGTACCGACCGGTTCCAATACACCGACAAGTTTGGCGACGGCAATTACGTGTGCCGCGCCTGTGGCGCCGGCGGCGGTTTCAAGCTGCTGATGGGCTACTTCGGTTGGAACGCCGGGACGGCATTGCACCGCATCGAGCAGAGTCTTGGGCTGCTGCCGGCGCCATTGCAAACGCCCGGGCCGGTCAAGGATGCCAGAAGGCTACTGCATCGCATCCTGTCCGACTCACGCCCGATCACGGCAGGTGACGAGGTTGACCGCTATTTGCGGTTTCGTGGCGTGGGCATGGACGGTTATCCGGACACGCTGCGCATGCATCCGGCCCTTGGCTACTACGAGCTCGATCCATCCAGCGGCAAGCCGAAGCTCGTACGTCATTACCCGGCAATGGTGGCAGTCGTGCAGGACCAGGGTGGGCAAGTGGTTTCACTGCTGCGCACCTACCTGCAGGACGGTCGCAAGGCGTTGGGGGCGGAGTCCAAGAAGCTGTTGTGCGGTGGCGTGAATGGCGCTGCCATCCGATTGGGCGAGCCGGCTGGCGAGCTGTCCGTTTGCGAGGGCGTCGAGACCGGCCTGGCGATCCAGAAGCGCACGGGACATCCCGTGTGGGTGGGCATTTGCGCGAGCAATCTGGAACGCATCTGGATTCCGGACCAGGTCACGCGGCTGCGCATCTACGGTGACAACGATGCCGACGCCATGTTCGACGGCCAGGCCGCTGCATATGGCTTGGCAAGGCGCTACATGAAGTGCTGTCGCCATGGGGAAGGCCGTCAGGCCGAAGTGTTTATCCCCCGTCGTGCCGGTGCCGATTGGGCGAACGTGTCCGAGCGTCACGCCACGCACGAAGAGCTGGCCGCGTAGTTATGTTGTGGAAGTAGTGGTAGGGGCCGCAAGGCCATTGGTTCGGCGCACAGGCGCCGGTGCGGCAGCGATGCCGTGTTGTTCAACCCTGCGGGGACCGTCCCCGGCAGGGATGGTCCGTCCGCGTTTTGATGACTGGAGAAATATCATGAAAGCAGGATGCACCTTGATGGACCTGGCAGCTGAACTGGAACGCCAGGCTGCGGCCAAGCGTGATCTGATCGTGCCGGCCAAAAAAATGCACGCCTCCACCTTACCCTCTGGGCAGTTTCGCCTGGTGATCGACGAGGCCGGTGGCGAAGTGCGTTATCCGTTGGACGATTTCGTGTGTGGCCAGCTGGCCAAGAAGCTCGACATTCCCTTGTCGTACTTCAAGCGCATGCGCGAGTACCACCCCGAACTGCTGGACCAGAACGTCAATGGCTGGCTCAAGGTGAATGTACCGGACAGCTATCTGGTGCGCACGCTGGACGGTTATGCCCGCGCATTCCTGTCCACGCGCTATCGCCGGCTCGACAACTTTGATCTGGCAAAAAGCATTGTGCCGGTGTTGCAGGAACTGCCTGGTGCGCGTTTCGAGTCGGTCGAACTAACCGCCAAGAAGCTGTACATCAAGGTGGTCAGTTCGAAGATCCAATGCGAGGTGAAGCCGGGCGATGTGGTGCAGGCCGGCGTCATCGTCAGCAATTCGGAGATCGGTTGCGGTACGCTGCGGGTCGAACCGCTGCTGTTCCGCTTGGTGTGCAGCAATGGTCTGATTGTCCAGGACCGCAGCATGCGCAAGAACCATGCGGGCCGTAACTTGGTCGCGGATGACGACGAAGTGCTGGTCTACCAGGACGATACGCTGGAGGCTGATGACAAGGCCATCTTCCTCAAAGTACGGGACCTGGTGAAGACGGCTGTGTCGGAGGCGACCTTCGACCTGCTGTCGGAGAAGTTCCGCAGGACGATCGGCATCAAGATGGTCGGTAATCCGGTAAAAGCGGTCGAGGTGCTGGCCAACCGGTATGCGCTGAACGAGGCCGAAAGCGCCGGCGTACTGCGGCACCTGTTCGAAGAGCATGAATTGACCGGGTACGGCCTGGTCAATGCCGTCACCGGCTATTCGCAGGAAGTGGCGTGCTATGACCGCGCCACTGAATTCGAAGAGCTGGGCGGCAAATTGCTGGAGCTGTCCAGCGGCGAATGGAAGCAGATCGCCGAGGCGGTTTGACAGCGGAGGGAAGTCCCTGGAGCCAACGGCGCGCGAGCGCCGTGCGGCGCCAGGGACAACCCAATCGGCGTCGAAGAATGTGCTTCAGAAGTCGCAGACGTTGATGGCCAGGGTAACCCGGCCACGCACGCGCACACCGTCTTCCGCACGCAGCGCGGCTTCATCCACCAGGACGTCACCGTACTGGGTGTTTTCGCAGCGTAGCAGCAGGCCGGCACCGACCTGCAGTTCAACGTGGCGGACGATGGTCTGGCCGAGATATTCGAGCACATACACGCCGTTGCAGGCGATCCGGTTCTGGGTAGGATCGTAGAAGTAAGGGCTGCCGTGCAGTATCCGGGGCGCCATGTCGTGGCCGTGCATGATGGCCATGGCTAGCCCACTGGCGACGGCCGTCTTGTCGGCTACTGCACCGAACCAGGCGGGCCGGGAAGGCGACGAGGGCAGTTGCTGAAGTAGTTGCAATGGCAGGCGATCGACCGCGAAAGGCAGGCGTCGGCTGGTCAGTCCCAGGAGCCAGCCCGTATCGACGTCCAGCTGCAGCGACAGCACGGCCAGCGAAGCCGGGTCCGGCAATCCGGGATGATCGGCATCGATCCAGCGTGCCACGGTCTGCTTGGCGCGACCAGTTAGACGGTGAAGGAATAGGACGAATTCGTGCGATGAGACGTGGCGGGCATCTAACTCAGCGACAAGTCGGTCACGTAGACCTGGAATGAGCCTTAAATCTAATAGCTGCGCCTGCTGTCGGGTAAGCGGAACACTACGCTGGTCAGGTTCCATGGATTGGTAAGTTTGTCGTGGATCGAGGAAAAGAGCGCATGAAATGCTAGCAGCTGCTCACGCTAGCAAAATTATAGTTAAGTTAGGTACACGGCTTATAGCATCCACCTAAGTGAACAATAAAGTCAATCCCTCAAGCTTTTTCACACGAGTAGCGATAGCAATTGCTGTTGACGCGCCTGAAGGTGCGGTGTAGCCTGCTTCGCGATAGGCGGCCACTGCTGCATCGCACAGCGCCAGCCCCCGTGCTGTTGCTACCGAATCTTAGATGCGACCACGCCCCGGTCCTGGGGCATTACGGAGTAACCATCATGGACAACGCCCCACACCTATCGGATGTACAGCAGTTGAACCTCGACTACCTGTTGATCGTCCAGGCCGCCCTCAAGCAGGACCGGCTCACCGCCAGTTACACGTTCCATCTGGATCCCGACAGCGCCGCCATCCTGCCGACCATGAGCGTGCGGGAATTGAGCACCCTGGCGCAGAGCGTCACCCAGGAGAGCCTGTGTCGGCCGATCGCCAATCTTGCAGCTTTGTTGAAGGCCCCGCGCAGCTTGGCAGGCATGTTGTGCACCGCGGGAGTAGGACAGAATGCCGCCGGCATGCCTGCGGGGCAAACCAATACCGCCACCTTCTGAACCGCATCATGGCTGCGACCGATGCCGACACGCACATCCGGGCGTTGCAGTTGGCCCGTGAGTGTATTGCACTGGGAGCGCGCTTCGGGACCGTGGCCGACGTCACGGGACTGAGCCAAGCGACGCTGCGAACTTATTTCTACCGCAAGGAACGTGCCGCCATTGGCCGTCGTCCCGATTCCAGCGACTGGCTATTCAACGGCAATGTTTGTCTGCGCGCCGAGGGCTCCGAATTCGCCAACATCTTCACCGCGCTGATGGAGCTGCAACGATGCCAGCCGGCCGATGCCCTGGTCGCGGCCTACCGCCTTTTTGTCGAACGCAGTGCGCATCGGTCCACGCTGACCTTCGACAAGGCCTTCGTGCTCGTCAGTGCGCTGTGCGGCGTCTGGAAGCACACGCAGCCCAGCCTTGCGATGCACCGTTGTCCGCGCTGCCTCGCGCGGTACGTGGCCGGCATCGGTGCGCCGCCGCCGATGGCTAACGGGTGCATCTTCTGTGTCCTGTTGCACCGGATGCCGCGCGATCCCCGGATACAGGCCTACTTCGTACGCCGGCAGCGCGTCGTCCCAGCGATCGTGGCGCCGGGTGGAAGCTGACCTTGAAATAGGGCGGTATTCGCGTCCTTTTCGCATGGACTGCCGCAGATGGCGGCTCGATACTAGGAGCCCGCCATCCCCTGGGGCCGAGCCATGTCCATTGCGCAATTGTTGTCGAAGCTGCGTGGCGGAGGCGCTAGCGAGGCCCATGCTGCGCCATCACCCGCAGTCGAGCACGGAGTGTCCGTCAAGGCAGGTATCCGCGCGTGTTCCATCGATGAATTGCTGGCAAATCACAAGGACATCATCGCCCGGATCAAGCTGTGCTACGGTAGCGACAACGCGACGTTTGAAGCTGACTTGCTCGCGCCGATTCGCCACTATGCCGCTTACGTGAATGCGCTACCGGCCACGCAGAACAGCTACTTCAATCGGCCAGGTGGCCTCCTGCGCCTGGGGCTGGAAACTGCTTTCTATGCGCTGCAGGCAACCGATTCGCAGATCTTTGCCGGACGCCAGACCATCACCAACCGCCGCATGCTGGAGCCGCGCTGGCGGCGCGCCACCTTCGTCGCCGGTCTGTGCGGCGAGCTATACCGCTGTTTCAATCAGTGCAAGGTGCGCGATACGCAGGGGCATGTCTGGCAACCGTATCTTGCCCCGCTGACGCTCTGGCTGCGCCAGCGCCGCAGCACACACTTCATGGTGCAATGGCTGCCTGGGCCGGAGCGCCGGGCCGTCGGCCTCTATGCGCTGCCGCTGATTGTTCCGCCCGCAACCATGGAAGACCTTGCCTTCGGCAACGAGGTCATCGTGCCCAACATGCTCGCGTCGATCTCGGGCCTGGCCACTTATCACGACCACAACGTGATGGAGCGCCTGGTGCGGCATGCGATGGCGCTGGTGGTCCAGCGTGAGCGTTGCGCCCCGGCCAGCGATGCTTCGCCGGACGAGGTGCCGGTCCATCTGGCGCGCCACATCCTCGAGGCCATGCGTGAACTGGTGCAGTCGGACCACAACTGGCTGCCGAATGCACCGCGCTCGCGCCTCTGGTTCGGTGCCGACGGCCTGTTTCTGGTGTGGCCAAACGGCGCGGCTGACGTCATCCGCCTGCTGGCCGATGAACAACTGCCGGGAGCGCCAGACAAATCCGAAGCCATACTGGCCATCCTGGTGGCTGCCGGCGTCGTGCCAGTCCGTCCACCTGGCACATCCATCATCGCGATCCAGCCACCGGGAGCGTCCGAGCCGCTGGATGCCATACCCATCACGCCACCCGGCCTGCTGCTCGCCGATGTTGTGCCGGTGGTGCAACCGCTGCCCGAAGCGATGGTCACGGAGCGCCCGGGCGATACCCTGCGCGCGCAGGCAGCACATGCCGCATCCGCTGCCGAGGTGGACGTGGAGCATAACTCACCCTACGTGGACGACGTCTCCAGGAAGCCAGAACGCAAGCGCACGGCCCGAACAGTGGCCGCCGGTGGGAGCACGCAGGCGCAATTGCCTTTACCGGCGATGACGCCGCCGGATGCCGGGCGGGACGGAGGCGATCTGGCCGCGCCTGGTACGCGCAAGACCACGGCGGTAAGTGGCAATTCACCGGGGCTCCCGGAACCTGTCGCTGCGCTGCATGCTGAGCTGCGTCCGCCAATGCGCCTGAACCGCAGGGTCGCGCGCGCACTGGCTGCCATCGTTAGCACCCTGCACGGAGAGCAGCCGCTATGCCATGTCGTCGACGGGTCGCTGTTTGTGCCATTGTCCGCGCTGGCGGAGCAGGGTGTCGATGCGCGGCAGGCATGCCGTTCGTTGCAAGATGCCGGAATGCTGGAGCCCGACGAGAGTGGCGAAGGTGTGCGGTCGGCACGGATCGACGGCCAGCAGCAGGCCGGGATATACGTCCTGGCTGAATATGTGGCAGGGTTGGAAATGCCCGTAGCGATACCGGCGCAATCGCGAGGAGGGTGCCATGCTGATGCGTCGCTATGAAATGCCATGGCGCAGCCCGATGGAGCTGGTGGCCGCGGCCGTGTGGGGCCTGGCTGGACTAAGCATTGTCGCGCTGACGCCGGCAATGGTGCCCTTGCCACTCGGGCTGGCGCTGCTGGGGGTAATGCTGCCGATGGCCTTGTGGCGGACACGCCAGGGCCTCTGCATTATCGCCGTGCGCGCGGCGCTTTCCGGACGGGCCATGGAGATGATCACGACCAGGCAACTGGCGCGGCTGACCACCGATCCCGACATGGTGGTGATCGGCTTCGGCTTTGAATGGCAACCGCTCCATTCGCAGCGGTTATACGAGCTTGCCAAGACTGACTGGCGCGAGCTGCGCATCCCACCACCCGTATTGCGCGCGCTGGGGTATGTCGTCAATCCGCAGGCCGACGACGAGATCGGGCTGCCCTACATTCACGGCGTGGAAGGGCGGGAAATGCTGCTCAAGCGGCCCTTGCAGAATTTCGAGGGCGGGACAGTGGTGGTGGGCACGACGCAGTCGGGCAAGGGCGTGTGCCTGGGCTGGCTGATCACGCAGGCGATCCGGCGCGGAGATGTGGTGATCATCCTCGACCCGAAGAATTCCAAACGTCTTCGGCGCCTGGTGGAACGGGCCTGCGCCGACTACCGCGAGGAAGATACCTTCCTGTGGTTCCACCCGGCGTTCCCCGAAAGCGGCGTGCGTCTGGACTTCACCTTCAACTGGCAAAAGCCGACCGAGATCGCTTCGCGCATCCAGTCCATCCTGCCGCCCGACACCGCCGGTGCGTTCTCGGCGTTCGGCTGGGATGCCGTGAACGTGGTCACGCAAGGCATGGTACGGCTGGAGCGCCGGCCGAACCTGATGAAACTGACGAAATACATCGAGGCGGGCATCGAGCCCATCCTGGAGGAAACGCTCAAGCGCTTCTATGAGGAATTGCTTGGCCGTGGCTGGCGTACCAATCCCGACCTGGTGCGGTTGCTGGAAAAGGCGCGCAAAGGCAGCATCAAGTCACCATCGCCGGTCGCCAGTGCCGAACTGGTGGCGTTCGTCGAATACTACGAGCGCCACGTGCACGAGTCGCGCCATGACAAGGCCATTGATTCCCAGGTGCGCGTGCTCCGGCACAACCGGGAGCACTACCAGAAAATCACCGCCAACCTGCTGCCCATCCTGTCGATGCTGACCTCGGGAGACTTGGGGCGCTCGCTGTCGCCGGAACCCTTCGACGCGAGTGACGAGCGGCCCATCATGAATCTGGAGAAGATCGAGCGCGGAGGCCATGTGCTCCTGATGTGTCTCGATTCGCTGCCTGATCCCGCCGTGGCGTCGGCCATCGGCGCCATGTGCCTGGCCGACCTGGCCGCGCGGTCCGGCATCCGCTACAACTTGGGCGGGTATCGACGCATTTCGCTTTTCGTGGATGAGGTGTCGAACGTGATCAACCAGCCGCTGATCGAGATCATGAACAAAGGGGCCGAAGGTGGCATCTACACCACGGTCGCCATGCAGACCATTGCCGACCTGGCCAAGCGCCTGGGTAGTCAGGAAGCAGCGCGCATGGCGCTGGGCAACCTGAACAACCTGATCGCGTTTCGCACCAAGGACCAGCCCACGCAGGAATTCATCAATGAGACCTTCGGCCAGACGGCGATCCACAATATGAAGGTGGGCCGCAACACGGCGCGTGACGGACACATGGGTGACTTCACCATGGTGGAATCGACCCAGATTGCCGAGGAGTTCAACGAGTTGGTGCCGATGTCGTTGCTGGGCAAGCTGCCCAACCTGCAGTTCTTTGCATCGGTCTCCGGCGGCCACCTGTGCAAGGGACGGTTCACCTTGCTCGATCCTGGGGGCGCATCGGATGAAAAGCAAAGTGCGGAGGCGACGCCATGATCCGGTGTGTCGCCATTGCGTCGCTGGTTACGCTGTTGATGCTGGTGCTGTACCTACCTGCGGTCACGCCACCAGCGGCCTTTTTCGAACGTGTGCGTAGTGAGTATTCCGCGCACGGCGCCACCTGGGGACAGGGGCTTGCATACCGGGCGCTGGAAGACGCTATGGCCATGCTCGAGCGTCCGGTGTCCGCACCATTGATGAATGAAGGCTCTGCTCAGCAAGCCAAGGTAGCGACGGCAGCGGGACAGCAATTCGATACCGTGAGCCGGCGACTTCTGGACAGCGATTATTTGCGCGCCTTCAACGCGCTCGCACTGTTGGCGGGCTTCCGACTCGCAGTCTTGGCGCAGTTGGCACCTGGCCTGTTTCTCCTCGCCACAGCCTACGTGGTGGACGGGTTGGCGCGGCGCTGGGTCAAGGGGAGGGAATTTTCCCAACATCATCCAGAGGTATGGACAGGTAGCGTGTGCTGTGTCTGTATAGCCTGCTGCGCGGGAGTCATTTCGTCGGTCCTCCCAGTAGCAGTGCCGCTGGCATTGCTGCCGTCTTTGACAGGCTGTGTATTCTTCGCTGCTGGCTTTGCCATTGCGAACTATCCCCTTGGACAAGCGCGCCATTAAGGCATCTAGCAAAACGTCTTGCTCGTCTTATGAATAGCACCATCGTAAATTAAGGGTCTGCGATTACCGCTATCGTCCAAAAGTGGGCATCTAGACAAGTCGCAACCGCCATCACCATCCAGTTGAGTTATTACTTACTACAAGGCGAAGCTTTGGATCCCTGTTCGTCGTACAAGCAATCCTCGATTGAGCCAACTGCCATGCGGGACACATAGAAAGATCGATCGGCCCTGGGCCGACAGAAACTTGCTGCAACCATACGACCAAGTACGAAAACTCCGCGTCGTTTAGATCAGTTATGTCCATGATGGCAACTGAAGACTATGGGTCTGCTGATTTTATACTGCTACTCGCGCTACATGCATGCTGACCGCCGCCTACCTGGCGCCGAAGTCAAGCCCGAATGAAGGCCCCCATGTCAATCGTTGTTTTCATTCCTGCCGAACTCGCAGGAAAAGTGCATCAATGCGAAAGGCCCCTCGTGCAAGACGGCAGCTAAGATCTGCACCCGAAATTCCTGCAGAAATTCAGCAGCAAACGGCGGGGCATGATGTGCGCTCAGCACATCAAAGACTCGCTGGAATGCTGCGATTTGCGAAGTATTCAGATTCGCGTAGGTTGTCATCGTTCACCTCCAGCTCTATCGTAAAACCTGGCGGCCGTCCGTCATTGAGCGATGTCAAGCAGCGCGTACCTCACGACGAGCAAGTCTCGGTAACGTATCGCAGTTCGTGAACCAAGCACACAGGTAAGCGATGTTTGGCTGTCGGATTGTTTTACATATGACCCCCATCTTGTGTGCTCAAGCCGGATCCTGCAGTCCTGGCACGAGAACTGCTCCAGCAGGGGAGGCATTCGATTCCTTGCCGACCTCGTATGAATGCATACGAGTGAAAACGCCAACTACCCCTTTACCGCGACAATGAGGAAAGATGAGTGAACAGAAGCAGCATGCTGCCGCAGCCTACGCGCGGATGTCGACAGACATGCAGAACTACTCAATACGACAGCAAACGGCTGTAATTGCCTTGTTTGCGCAGCAGCACGGCATTGACATCGTGCGCGAATATACCGACGAGGGAAGAAGTGGTTTGACGATTGAAGGGCGGCCAGCACTTCGTCAAATGCTCGCGGAGATTCTCAGCGGGCATGCCCCATACAGGACAGTGCTTGTGTATGACGTTAGCCGCTGGGGGCGATTCCAGGACATTGACGAAAGCGCGCACTACGAGTTTATGTGTCGCCAGGCCGGGGTGACAGTGCTCTATGTGGCCGAAGCTTTTGCGAATGACGGTACGCCCATGGCTTCCATGATCAAGGGTCTGAAGCGGCTCATGGCCGCGGAGTACAGTCGCGAACTGTCCGCAAAAGTGCTCAATGCACAATGCTCCTTCGCTCGCCTGGGCTACAAGGCCCACGGTGGCGATGCGGGATATGGACAGCGCCGGGTCTGTGCGGCAGCGGATGGGACCTTCAAGCGAATACTTGCCCCAGGTGAGCGCAAGCCTGCGCTTACGGATCGCGTCAAATTTGCGCTCGGCCCAGAGCAGGAAGTCGCAGTAGTCAAGGAAACCTACCGGCTGTACTTGGAGGACGGCTTGGGCGATACGGCCATTGCGGCACACTGGAATGCACGCGGTATCAAGAATCAGTTCGGCGAGTGCTGGGACCCCTACAACGTCAGGCGCATTCTGACCAGCGAAAAGTACACGGGGGCTATCGTGTACAACCGCAGCTCCACGCAGTTGAACAGCAGACGGCTGTTAAATCCTGAAGAACAGTGGGTGCGTGTTCTCGACGCCCACCCGCAGATCGTGCCCCGAGCCGTTTTCGACGCGGCGCAAATGGAACGAAAGCGCCGGCTGAAGATGCCTGCCAAGGACGCGATCACCATGCGCTTGAAGGCGCTACATGAGCGGACTGGCAAGGTCAACGCTGCACTGATCAAGGCCGATCCCCGGCTGCCTGGTCCGCAGTTCATCCGGACCGTGTTCGGCAGTCTGGCGGCAGCCTACGCAGCCGCTGATATTGCTCCAGCTCGTACTGCTCGGAGCGCATTGACCAGGGCCGCCACGTTTGCGCTGCTCGACCAGCTTGTACCACAGATAGAAGACTTGATCCGCGATGCCGGGGCTGCCAGCGAGCGACTAGGCCGGGGAATGCTGCGTATCAATGGCAGTGTTCGCCTGCGCGTCGCAGTTTCATGCTGCCGTCATGAAGAACACGCTCGTCGCTGGAAGGTAACGCTTCGTTCACAGCGCCCGTACGATTTCGTGCTGTGCGCACGCCTCAACATCGCCAACGATGCCATCGCCTCGTACTACCTGTTCCCTGTCAGTCAGTTCGTGCAGCGCTCGATCTGGTTCAACGCTGCCAACGCTCCTGAACACGAATCTTGCCGCTATCGATCACTGAACGCGATCTTTGGTATCGATGATTAGGCTGCCTGAGAAGACTGGTCATTTGTTAAGGTAAGCGAGCAATGGCATTCGTGCATGGGAGCGCGCGAATGTGCGGCGAAATGTCGCCAAAATAGAGGGCATATCAAGGTGCAGAATCGAATCGACAGCAGTACGATGATGTTCATCAAGCCCCGCTGTGGGGAAACGTCTTGAGGTGCATCACAATGACTACCGCATTCATTCCGCTGGACCAAGCGCCGCAGCTGGCACACAGCGATCTTGCGGCGGCACTGCCTGACATGCATGAGGGGGTGACTGTCGCCACGCGCGTCTGGATCGACGAGTACAACTGGCTGGAAGCACTCTATAACGACGCTGCCAATTGCTCACCGAAGCTGCGCTTTCCCGATCTGATCAGTGCGTGCGTGTCGTTGGTGTTCGATGACCCAGCGCCGGAGCGCCGTGTGTTCGCCTTCTTGCACCAGCAGCTGGTGCTGCGCGACCAGGCAACCACGCGCCGGCGTGAAGACATGTGGCGCGAACAATATACCTTGCTGCTGGCCTTGCAGAAGTCGGAGCAGAACCGCCACCCGCATCCGCAGTTCAAGCTCGATCATTTCACCACGGCGTGCGTCGCCCTGGTGTTGGCACAAGAAGGGGCGAAGGCCAAGGTGTTCGAGCAAGCCCGACGCAACATCGCGCGAAGGGCTTCTCGAGGTTTCATCTAAGCTTTATTTGCGTCGATCAGGCGCACACCTGCGTTTCACCGCGCCAGGCTACCGCCGGCATACCCGAATTCACCAGAGTCCTCGCGTTGACGCGAGATCGATTCTTTTGGGTTTTGTCGTGAGGTACGTATGCGATTCTCCATCCGTTCTACCGTGCCGCTGCTGGTATTGATCCCCGGCTTGGCCAGTGCCTGCTGGGAGCAGGCGGCGAAGAAACACAACGTCCCGACTGTCCTGTTGCTGGCCATTGCCGACACCGAGTCCGGCATGAATCCGGCAGCAGTGAACAACAGCCATGTTCGCCGCACAAAAACGGTCGATATCGGCTACATGCAGGTCAATTCGGACCCGCGCGTACTGCGCAATCTGGGCGTGAGCAAGCAGGACTTGTTCGAACCCTGCACCAACATCAA
The DNA here is from genome assembly GCF_004209755.1 of Pseudoduganella lutea. Classification (NCBI taxonomy): domain Bacteria; kingdom Pseudomonadati; phylum Pseudomonadota; class Betaproteobacteria; order Burkholderiales; family Oxalobacteraceae; genus Pseudoduganella; species Pseudoduganella lutea. The sequence continues at coordinate 6,553,101 of NZ_CP035913.1, forward strand.
TGCAGGTGCACGCATCCTTTCCGAAAAGATCGCGCGCCATGGCTACACATGGGAGGCCGTCGGCGCCTACAACGCCGCGTGCGTTGCGATGACCGCGGAGCAGTGCCTGCGCACGCGAATGCGTTATGCGTGGCGGGTATATCGGTCACTGATGCGCAGGCTTGCACCGTCTCAGCCCGAGAGCACATGGCTTGCAGCCGCAGCGCCGCTGTACTCGGTGAGCTTGCGGTCAACTACCCCGCCCTCAAGGGCGGAGCTTAAATGGGCGCAAGCCCGATAGCTCGGGTTGACCCGAGAAAGGGCCAAGGGTGCAAGCCCGCGGCGCTACGTTGCAAGCAGGTACAAGACCGACGCTGGGATGCTTTATCCAGTCCCGGATAGAAAAGCGAAAGCCTTTCATTCGAAGTTGCGGTAGCAGACAAGCTACAGGGTACGCACGAAACGGACCGCAACCAGGCAAGGCGAAAACCCTGCCGAAGCCGGCTTGCAACATTCTCAAGGATAGCGAGGCAGTGGTATCGCTGCTTCCGTAACGAGGCGCGTAAGCGCAATGACAAGTGACACGGGAAACTGACATGACGGTACTAGTTCTCGACAAGAAAAAGCGGCCCTTGATGCCGTGCACACCGAAGCGGGCACGCAAGCTGCTCGCGTCCGGCCGTGCCCGCATCCATCGGTTGTTCCCGTTCTGTATCCGGCTTGTTGACCGGTGTCTCGAACGGTCCGCTGTACAACCGTTGCGGCTATCGATCGACCCTGGCAGTAAGTTTACAGGGATGGCTATCTCGCGCATCGAAATCATTGATGCTGAGAGGGACCTCGAACCCGTGATGCACATCGCATTCCTGCTGGAGTTGACGCATCGTGGTCAGGTCATCAGGGATGCATTGCATGCCCGCTCGGCAATGCGCCGCAGGCGGCGCGGTAACCTGCGTTACCGCGCTCCACGATTTTTCAACCGAACCAAGCCAAAGGGCTGGCTCCCTCCCTCCCTGCAGCACCGCATCGACACGACGACGGCGTGGATCGCGCGATTGCGGCGCCTGGCGCCCATCACGCACCTGGCGCAGGAACTGGTCCGATTCGATACGCACCTGATGCAGAATCCGGAAATCTCGGGTGTCGCTTATCAGCAAGGGACATTGGCAGGTTATGAAGTACGCGAGTACCTGCTGGAGAAATTCCACCGCATATGCGCCTACTGCGATGCGAAGGACGTGCCGCTCCAGATGGACCATATCCAGTCCAGGGCTCGCGGTGGATCGGATCGGATTTCCAACCTAACTCTCGCATGCGTAGTGTGCAACGGCAGAAAGGCCGCGCAAGATATTCAAGAGTTTCTCGCGAACGACCCAGCCAGGCTAACCAGGATACTTAAGCAGGCAAAGGTGCCGCTGCACGACGCGGCGGCCGTCAACGCTACCCGATGGGCCTTGCTCAAGACCTTGAAGAAGACGGGTCTTCCGGTTGAGACTGGCACAGGCGGGCGGACGAAGTGGAACCGTACCCGCTTCGGTATCGTCAAGACTCACGCGCTCGACGCGGCCTGCGTGGGTATCGTGGGGACGTGCAAGGTACGAACGTGCCAACGTTGCATGTCAAGTGCACGCGCCGGGGCTCTCGCTGCAAGACGCGACTGGATAAATATGGTTTCCCGCGTGCTTACCTCACACGCCAGAAAACGGCCTTCGGCTTTCGCACTGGCGACATGGTGGCGGCCACAGTCCCGACCGGTAAGCACATGGGCCAATACAAAGGCCGCGTAGCCGTGCGGATGACAGGCAGTTTCAATATTCAGTCGGGTATTGCCAGCGTGCCGACCGTGCAAGGCATTTCATACAAGCATTGCCGATTCCTGCAGCGTGCAGATGGCTACGGCTATGTTTGGCAACCGACATGGATCGAACAACCCAAGGCAAAGGCTGCGACCGCTTCGCGGTCGGCTCTTTTCCTCACCGCCCTGAAGGGCGGTGTATCTCGGAGCAAAATCTGATGAGGCGCTATGTGCAGCATGCGGCGCTGATGCTGTCCGCCGCTCTCCCGTTGCCGATCCTGTTATCGGGCTGCGCCAGCACACCAATGCCGGACAGTGCCCAGCAGATTTCCGGAACACGGCCATTGGTGGGATTCGCGATCGCCCAGCTTGGGTACGATAAATCAAGCTATTTCGGCATGTGCCTTCAAGCTGCTTGCCCGGTGGTGACGCCCAAGACGAACGCGCTTTCCGCGCAACCTGCTGTACCGGGCGATACAGGCCAGAAGGCCTCACCGCCCCAGGCTCGGTTTATGAAACCTGAAGGCATCGTGATTCACTTCGATGCCGCTTCTGCAGAACTGGAGCAATCGGCTACAGCTGCACTGGCCCAGTTAGCCGACCAGGCGCGCCATGCAGCGCACATCACGGTCGTCGGCAGGACGGACAGCACAGGTAGCCGTGCATTCAATCAGCGCCTCGCATGGCAGCGCGCACGTGTCGTGGGCACTTTTCTGCGCGAACAGTTGGGTATTGCACCCGCGCGGATCACAGTGGAAGGGCGCGGCGCGTGCTGCTACGTGGCCGACAACACGACCAGCGACGGTCGCCGGGCCAACCGGCATGCCGTCGTCACATTCCACCTTGCACAAGAGGCCTTGCCATGAAAGGCGCTACGCCTGCCCGCGACGAGCGTGGCAAGGAACTGCCCTGGCCGTGGACCCGGCCGCGCGGTCACCATCCCAAGCGCGGGCGGCCACGTCGCAAGGCGATGGTGCGCGGCCCACCCGGGACGCGCTGGACGCCCGGATGACGCGAGCCGGGCAAGCACACCCTGCGCGTGCCATATGAATCCAAAGGAGAAATGCATGAGTACGTTGAATACCTGGGCGCCAACGCCCGTACCGTGGCGTCTGCCCCGCAAGGGCCTAAGCGCGGCAGCGCTATACATCGTGATGCTGCTGGGGCTTGTCATTGCGGCCCCTGGCCAGGCAATCGATCTGGTCGCTTTCACGGGCCTGACCGGTCCACTGGTGTCGGCGTTGACCCAGATGGCCAGTCTGGCGCCCGGCATCAAGGCGCTGGTCGGGTTCATCGGTTTCGTGGTGGCGCTGATCTCGCTGGCCGCGCTCCGCAACTTCGGTCCAGTGTTGTTCTACGTCGGACTGGCCATTTTCGGTGCCGTGGGTCTCGTGATCGCCGGCGCGATCATGGGCGCGGTGATCTGAATCACCACGGAGGACGGGATGCTGACCGACACCTATATCCCGCGCCGGTTGGACGATCAGTGGAAGATCGGCCTGTGGGACATCGATGTCGCAGCCCCCGTCCTTTTCATGCTGTTCGTGGGCTATCTGGCCAGCAGCCTGTGGGGCTTCTGCGCTGCTGTGGCCATTGGCATTTACTTCGCCCGCAAGATGGCGCGCACCAAGGCTGACAAACACCCTGCCTATGCGTTGCACTGGCTGTACTGGCATTTGCCCACCAATCCGGTGAGTTCGATGCGCGCCACGCCGCCATCGCACATCCGCCGCATGGTGGGATAAGGAGCGAACATGGACAACATCCGCTACCAGGACGATCTGCGGGAACTGCGCGTGCGCATCCGGGGCCACCGGATTGCCATGGGCGTGCTGGGCCTGTGCCTGTTTGTCACGCTGTTGATCACCTATGAACTGCTCGGCGCGCAGCGCGTGATCGTTATGCCGCCGCAGGTGACCAAATCGTTCTGGGTGTCGGGGGAACGCGTCAGCAATGAATACCTGGAGCAGATGGCAGGCTACGTCGCCTGGCTAATGCTCGACGTTACGCCCGCCTCGGCAGCCTGGAAGAAAGATGCCTTGCTGGGCTTTGTCGCGCCACAGGACTATGAAGCGCTGAAGCTACGCATGGAGCTGGAAGCCGAGCGCCTGCGCAAGATCAACGGCAGCACCTATTTTCAGTTGCAGCAACTGGAGCCGGACGAGGAGGCGCAGACGGTCCTGATGACCGGGCGCCTGCGCACGCTGGTCAACGGCCAGGAAACCTCTCTGCTGCAAAAGCGCTATCGCCTGGCCTTCCAGTATTCGGGCGGACGCACCCACCTGAGAACCTTCAAGGAACTTCGCGATGAAACGTAGACACGTCATCCTGCTGCTTACATTGGCCTGCCACGGTGCCTGCGCCCATGCGGGCCAGCCGCGCGACGTGCGCGATGGCGAAATCATGGAAGCGGCCATTTCGACCGACGCGCCCACGCGCGTGCGCCTGGAGGGGCAACGCATCGTCAACGTGGTTGGCAACATCCACTCCAGCAGCAATTGCGAGGGCGCGCCGGCCAACGGCGCCGTGCCGCAGACTGCGGCGCAACTGGCCACTCCCACTGTCAATCCGCGCGGCGACGTTATCCTCAATTGCGACCTCGACAAGGGCGAAATCTATGTCAGGCCGGTTTCCGCGAGCCTGGCCAAGCCGATCAATTTATTCGTGTCGTCGCCGCGCGCCACCTACACCCTGCTGCTGCGCCCGGCACGCATGGCGGCGGACACGCTGATCCTGCGTGACCGCCATATCGACAGCACGCAGACAGCGTCGACGAATAACAGGCCCGCCGCTGCGCACCATGTGCGGGCCCTGAAGACCTTGCTGGTATCGATGGCGACTGGCCGCGACGCCGATGGTGCGCAGGCCGAACACATGGAAGTGCGCAAGGCCCTATGGCAGGAGGCCGAATACACGCAACTGCACCGCGTCGAGGCGCGGGCATTGGTGGGCGAAACCTACCGGTTGCGCAATATCGGCAATACCGTCATGGTGCTGGCCGAACAGGAATTCGACCGCGAAGGCGTGCTGGCGGTCGCGATCGAGCGGCACAACCTGCGGCCGGGCGAGGCCACGCTGGTCCATGTCATCGCGGGCCAGGAGGAGGGCGCGCGATGAAGCTTCGAGAACGATGGGAAGCGGCAACGAGCCGTCTGAGCCCCAGGCAGAAGCAGTACATGACGGCCAGCAGCATCCTGGCAGGCGGTATCGGCATGCTCTGGCTGGTGTTGAGCCTGGCCGGTGCTGACGAGCCCAAGACGGCCCCCAATGCTGGCCAGGCCAAGGAAAAAGTGGTGGTCAACCCGGAACAGGAGGGCGTGACCCCGCCCCGTGTGGACCCGCTGGACCAGTGGGTAGGGACCGCCGGCAAGACACTGGCGCAATACAAGGTGGACAAGGATGCGCAGGACCGTTTCAATGCGGAGCGCAAGGCCGGTGAACAGACACTGATGCAGCGACTGGCCGATCTGGAACGCAAACAGCAGGAGCAGAACCTGGCCGCGTCAGCAGCGCCCGTTGCGCCACCGGCCGCGCCATCTGCACCGGCGCCGACAGGCCGTCCGCCCGCCATGCCGTCGCATACCGCCTCCGGCGCTCCGCCGCTGGTAGACCCTTCCGGCTATCCTCCTGGCAGTCCTGTAACACCGCTGCCAGTGCCCAACGGCACAGCGGATATGCCGGTGCCTCCCGCCGAGCCGGCGCCAGCGCTGATCCGCGTCAACCTGGCGCAGCCGACACCTGCCGCGAAATCGGCCGACGCGCCGGAAGCCGCCGGCCGCGAGGCGGATCATGAGAGTTCCGAAGGCGGCATGCTCGACACGTATCTGCCGGTGGGTTTTATTCGTGGCGAAACGTTGAGTGGCATCGCGGCGCCGACCGGCGGGCAGGCACAGGCCAACCCATTGCCGGTGTTGATCCGCCTGCTGGACAACGCCGTGCTGCCGAACCATTACCGCAGCGAGGTGAAGGAGTGTTTCGTGATCGCTTCCGGCTACGGCAGCATCAGCGCTTCCCGCGCGTACCTGCGAACCGTGAACCTGTCTTGCGTGCGCCGGGATGGCCGTGCGCTGGAGGTCAAGATCGACGGCAACGTGCTGGGCGAGGACGGCATGCTGGGGCTGCGCGGCCGCCTGGTGACCATGCAGGGGCAGATGCTGGCCAATGCGCTGCGTGCCGGCATTGTCAGCGGTATTGGCCAGGGTTTTGGGCAAAGTGGTGCAACCTTTTCCACCACACCGTTCGGTACGCTGGCCACGTCGCCCGAAGGCATGGGCGACCGGATGCAGCGCGGCATCGGTAGCGGCGTGGGGCGTGCACTGGACAACCTGGCGAATTACTACATCAAGCTGGCCGAAGAGACGTTTCCCGTCATCGAGGTCGGTGCCAAGCGGCAGGTGGACATCGTACTGACCAGGGGCGTGCGTCTGCCGAGGTTGGGGAAGGAGAAAGACGATGCGACCGTGGATTAACTGGATACCGCTATTGCTGGCGGTGGGTCTGCCAGCCGCGCTCGCCGCGCGAGCCGAGGACGCCATGCTGGCGCAGTTGCGCAAGGCGCATCCCGGCACGCGCTTCGACCGGGTAACACCGACACCTGTCGCCGGCATCTATGAAGTCTGGATGGGCGACAACGTCGCCTATGTCCGCCGTGGCAGCACACGTTACCTGATATTCGGTCATCTCTACGATGTACGTCACATGCGCGATCTGACCGCGTCGCGCAAGGCTAGTCGGCCGGCCAGCGATGGAGAGCCGCTACAGAGAACAACAGGTACGGTGCACCGCCAGGCTGTTGCTGACGTGCCTGTCGCCGATGCCATCGTTGCCACCCAGGGCAACGGCGCACGGCGTCTGCTGGTCTTCACCGATCCTGCTTGCGGCTTTTGCCGCGAGCTCGACAAGGAACTGCGGGAACTGCGTGACGTCACGGTACTGCACTACCTGGTGCCGTTCCAGGGCAGAGCACTGCCAGAGGCAATCTGGTGTGCACCGGATCGCGACGCAGCGTACCGGCGGGTCATGACCGATGGCACTGCACCGCAGTCGTCTATATCGGCGTGTGCCATGCCGCTCGAGCGCAACATGGCGCTCGCCGGCCGGCTCGGGATTCGTGTCACGCCCACGCTCGTGTTTGCTGATGGGCGCATTACCGCGGGTGTGCTGCCTTCTGCAGAAATCGAAGCCGGCCTGGCGCGCGCCGCCGATGGGCTCGCAAGGGCCGATGGCATAGCAAGGACCAAATATGGAACTTCTCGCAAACGATAGATGGGGTCGCAGCACGTGCCTGGCCGGAACTCTGGCCGCGTTGGCCTTGACGGGCTGCGGCAACTTGTCCGGGCTCGACGGCTCGCCAAAGTTCAGTTGCAAGGCGCCGGAGGGCGTGCATTGCGCGTCGGTGACCGCCAACTATCACAACCGGGTCGCTGATGGCACCCGGCAAGCGAGTCAGGCAGCGTCGGCAACGCCCGAATCGGCAGGCGTCGCCATGCGTCCTGGTCTCGACCCGGTGGCACTGCGTACACCGGTGCGTGTCCTGAGGCTATGGATCAAGGCATGGGAGGACAGCGACCACGATCTGGTGGACCAATCCTATGTCTATGTCCGCATCAATGAAGGGCAATGGCAGGTCGCCCATGTGCAGCGCGCGGCCCGCGAATCCTACGCGCCACTGCGCCCGCCGCCAGCATCGCCGATGGCACAGCCGGAGCCCGCCACGGCGCCGTCGGCCACGAGCGAAGGTGCTGAAACAGCACGAAGCGCCGCGGGGAGCCTGCCGGCCGTCGGCAATACACGGTAGCCATTCGTCCAGGGAGCACATCATGTTCGATTTCGCCAGCGACGAAACACGCGGTGGACCGCGCCACCTGTTGGAATGGCTGGGCTTGCGTACTGGGATCGATACGCCGCCAGACCAGTTCGCGTCCTGGCTGCCCTATAGCGGCTACATCCCCGACCAGCAGCTGTTCGTGAACCGCAACGGCTGCATCGGGTTCATCCTCGACGTGCTGCCGCAGTGCGGCGCCGACGAGCGCATGGTGGACGTGCTGGCCAGCCTGTACCTCAACTGCCCGATCGGCACCGGCATCCAATACCATCTGTTTGGCTCGCCCCATGTGCATCCCATCCTGCGCGACTACGCCAACCTGCGCATGGAAGATGCCGACCAGTACGAGAAGAGCAGGGAAGGCGGCCGTCCGGCGCGCAATACCAATCTCTACCGGAAGCTGGCGCGGCAGCGGGTACAGCATCTGCTGGCCGGGGCGCAGCGTTCGCTGACCGCCGCCTACCATTTCACCATGCGCGATTTTCGCCTGCTGGTCTCGGTGACGATTCCCGGATCGGGGGACGATACGCAGCGCCTCGGCATCCTGTGCGCACTGCGCGATTCGATGTCCGTGACACTGGCCTCGGCCTCGCTGCCGAACCGACGCTGCGACGCGGATGAGCTGATCAACTGGTGCGCGCAGTTCACCAACCCCGACCGCATGACGCGCACCGGTTTCGGCGACCTGCACTACGACGCCGGCAGGGAAGTACGCGACCAGATCGTCGACTTCGACACGATCCAGGACGCCACGCCCGAAGGGCTGTGCTTCTCCAAACTGAGCGGCGCAGCGGCGCTGGAAGCGCGTTTCATGTCGATCAAGTCCTTTCCCAAGAAATTCGAGCTGTGGCGCATGGGCACCCTGATCGGGGACCTGATGCAGCCGCCGCTGCAGTACAGCGCCCCCTTCTTGCTGACCATGGGCGTGCACATCCTCGATCACGCGGATACGCGCAGCGCCATCACGACCAACCACTTCCGTGCCAACCAGAATTCGGACAGCAAGCTGGCCCAGGTCATGCCCGATGTCGAGCAAAAGCGCCAGGACTGGAAGGCCGCTGCGGACGCCGCCGACAATGGCGGCCGCCTGGTGACGATGTACCACCAGATTGGCATCTTTTCCACCAGCGGGCAGGCTACGCAGGCCTGCGAGGCGGCCCGCGCGATTTGGCGTTCCTGCGGCTTCGAGCTGAACGCGGACGTGTTCAAGCAGCGCCAGGCATTGCTGGCCAGTCTGCCGATGACGCTGTCCCCCACCTTCCACGACGACTTGCGCAAGATGCGCCGGGTGACGCGCAAGACCGATGCCAATGCCATCCATCTTGCGCCGCTCGTGGCGGAGTGGCGCGGTACGCGCACGCCCACGCTGGTGCTGGCTGGCCGGCGCGGACAGATCACCACGCTCGACCTGTTCGACAACGACCTGGGCAACTACAACGGGGCGGTGGTCGGCGCGCCCGGGTCGGGCAAGTCGGTGCTCCTCAATGAAATGGCATGGTCCTACCGCTCGGTGGGCGCCAAGGTCTGGATGATGGACCTGGGCCGCTCCTTCGAAAAGCTGTGCCGCAAGGCCAATGGCAGCTACATTGAATTCACGCCCAGCAGCGACATCAACCTCAATCCCTTCACGGCGATCAATGACATCTGCGATGACATGGACATGCTGGTGCCGGCCATCGCCAAGATGTGCTCGATGAAGGGCACGCTGGAGGAAGTGCAATACAAGGCCATTTCGGCGGTGCTCTTGCAGCAGTGGGACAAGTATGGCCGCGACATGACGATGACGGCCATGCGCGACGCCTTCAAGAGCGGGGCAATTCCCGACCTGGACATCCGCGATGACCAGCGCATCCGTGATCTGGCCGTCATGCTCAATCCCTATGCGAAGGGTGGCCAGTACGCCCGCTACTTCGAGGGCAGGAACAACATCGATTTCAGCAACGATTTCATCGTGATCGAGAACGAGGAGCTCAAGCGCCGGCCAGACCTGCACGCAGTGGTCAACATCCTCTTGATGTACCAGATCACCGCCGAGATGTACCTGACGCGCAACCGCAAGAAGCTGCTCATCATGGACGAATTGAAGCAGCAGTTGGGTGAAATCGGCAGCGACGATCCCTTCAAGGCCGCCGTGGTGGAGGAAGCGGCGCGGCGGGCGCGCAAGTATGGCGGCTCGCTCGTGACTGCCACGCAAGGGGCCGATGACTACTACGGTTCGGCGCAGATGGAAGCGGCCTTCAACTGCTCGGACTGGGTCTTCCTGTTGCGTCAGAAGCCCGAGTCGATCGAGTTGCTGGACCGTAAAGGCAGGCTGCTGATGGATGCTGCGAAAAAGCGCCTGCTTAACTCCCTGCGTACGGAGGCCGGCTGTTATGCCGAGATGTATGTATCGTCGCCGGTGGGTGAGGGCGTCGCGCGCCTGGTGCTCGATCCGGCCACCCATCTGCTGTTTTCCAACAAGCTGGAAGACAACAAGCCCATCGATGCGCTGCGCGCCCAGGGCTTGAGCATCGACGAAGCGATCACGCGCGTGCTGGAACAACGGGGCCTCGTATGAAATCCGCATTGATGCCGCTCGTGGCCGCGGTGGCGATGAACGCCGCCACGCTGGGCGCCTACCACTACTGGCTCGTCCGGCCCATTCCTGCGATCGGGGTGGTCGATGCCGCACGGGTGTACCGCGAGGAACAGGAGCGCTACCTGCAGGCGATTTCCGCCAGTCCGAATGACGCCGCGCGGGATAGGGCGATTGCCGCGGCCAGGGGCTTTGCCAACACCTTCCCCGCGCATCTGGCGAGTCTGGAACAGGACTGCGGCTGCCTGGTGGTCGACCGCTCGGCCATCGCGTCGGCGCCTGGTGCCATCCTCGACCTCACGCCACATTTATGGCAGCGGGTGCGGCCGTCAACTACCTCGCCCCGAAGGGCGGAGCTTGAAAGGTGAAAAGCTCGATAGCTCGGGTTGACCCGAGAAAGGGCCATGGGTGCAAGCCTATGGCACTACGTTGCAAGCAGGTACAAGACCGACGCCGGGATGCTTTATCCAGTCCCGGATAGAAAGGCGAAATGTCTTTCATTCGAAGTTGCGGTAGCAGACAAGCTACAGGGTACGCACGAAACGGACCGCAATCAGGCAGGACGCGAACCTGCTGAAGCCGGCCTGCAACATTCTCAAGGATAGCGAGGCAGCGGCATGGCTGCTTCCGACACAAGGCGCGTAAGCGTACTGAAAAGTGAATGGGGAAACCGACATGACGGTACTGGTTCTCGACAAGAAAAAGCGGCCCTTAATGCCGTGCACACCGAAGCGGGCACGCAAGCTGCTCGCTGCCGGTCGCGCACGCATCCATCGACTGTTCCCCTTCTGTATCCGCCTCGTTGACCGGTGCCTCGAACAGTCCACCGTGCAACCATTGCGGCTGTCGATCGACCCCGGTAGCAAGGCGACGGGAATGGCAATTGCGCGCATCGAAGCCGCTAACGCCTACGGTGTCGTCGAACCCGTAATACACATCTTATTCCTGCTGGAGCTGGCACATCGTGGCCAAGCCATCAGGGATTCATTACATGCCCGCTCGGCAATGCGACACCGGCGACGCAGTAACCTGCGCTACCGCGCTCCGCGGTTTTCCAATCGCACCAGGCCAAGAGGTTGGCTTCCACCGTCCCTACGACATCGCCTCGACACAACGGTGTCGTGGGTCACGCGACTGCGGCGCCTGGCTCCCGTCACGCACTTGGCGCAGGAGCTGGTGTATTTCGATACGCAACTGATGCAAGATCCGGAAATCTCGGGTGTCGCATATCAGCAAGGGACATTAGCAGGTTCCGAAGTGCGCGAATATCTGCTGGAGAAATTCCATCGTACATGTACTTATTGCGACGCGACAGACGTGCCGCTGCAGGTGGAGCACATCCACGCCAAAGCCCGCGGCGGCTCAGACCGGGTTTCCAATCTGACCCTCGCGTGCATACCGTGCAATAGAAAAAAATCTGCACAAGATATACGCGTGTTTCTTGGAAAAGATCCAGTCAGACTAGCGCGCATTCTGAAGCAGGCAAAGGCGCCTTTGCACGATGCAGCGGCCGTCAATGCCACCCGATGGGTTCTATTCTGTGCGTTAAAAAAGGCTGGTCTTCCAGTCGAAACTGGCACGGGCGGCCAGACGAAGTGGAACCGCAGCCGCCATGGTGTCATCAAGACCCACGCGCTTGACGCGGCATGTGTAGGTGTCGTCGGGGAGGTGCAAGGTACAAAGGTGCCAACGCTACATGTCAAGTGCACGGGCCGAGGCTCACGCTGCAAGACGCGTTTAGATAAGTACGGTTTCCCACGTGCTTACCTCACGCGCAAGAAAACAGCCTTCGGCTTTCGCACCGGCGATATGGTGATGGCGACGGTGTTGACTGGCAAGCACAAAGGTCAATATAGAGGCCGCGTAGCCGTGCGGATGACAGGCAATTTCAACATTCAGCTCGGTATTGCTGGCATTCCCACTGTGCAAGGCGTCGCACATAGATATTGCCGAGTCCTGCAGCGTGCAGATGGCTACGGCTATGTGTGGCAACCGACAAACATCTTTCAAATCAAGGCAAAGGCGACTGCTGCTTCGCGGTCAGCTCCTTTCCTCACCGCCCTCAATGGCGGTGTATTCCGGAGCACAAGCTGATGACACGCCTGCTCCAATTCGTGCGTGCCATGCGAAGGGACTGGCTTTGCTACGCATTGCTCACGGCCATCTGGCTGCTCGCGAGCATCCGCGTGCTGGGCGATCCCACGCCGCGCCTGCCGCTGCTCTTCAACGTGACGCCCAGCCTGCCGTACCTGATCGCCGTGGTGCGCTACGCGGAGCCCGCGGTGTCCCGTGGCGACTACGTGATCTTTTCTTTCCGGGGCGAGGGCGTGCGCCACTTTCCCGGCCTGCGCAACCAGCCCTTCTTCAAGCGCGTGGCCGGCGTCGCCGGCGACCGGGTCCATGTGTTGGGGCGCAGCGTGTTCGTCAATGGCGTCTACGTCGGCCTGGCCAAGCCTTTCGCGGCGGTATCGCACGTGGCACTGGAACCGATTGGCCCGACGGTGATTCCGGCAGGCTTTTTCTACATGCAGGGAACCGGTGACGACAGCTTTGACTCCCGCTATCGTCTGTGCGGCCTGGTGCCGCTGCGTGACGTGCTGGCCGTGGTGCGGCCGCTGTTCTGAGGAGCTGATCATGACGCGCATTCGATACCGGTGGTGGCTGGCCGCCGTGCTGGCGGCGGGAGCAGGCGCGCAGGCGGAATCGCTCGGTGTCATCGGACCGGTCTATCGCATCGCGGAGGAAGACCTGCTGGCCATGATCGAGCGCCGCCTGCGGGAAAAGGAAGCGACCGGTGAACTGGCCCGGTTGCGCGCCCAGGCGGTAGAACGGGGGCGCCAGGCCGTCTTGCGGCCCGCGCCGCTGGCGCTGCCCGTGGTGCAGGCGCCGCGGACCTACCATGTCGATCCGACTTATGTGCTCGACAAGAATATCGTGGACGCCACCGGCAGGCTGCTCTTTGCGGCCGGCACGCGCGCCAATCCGCTCGATATCGTGTCGATGCCGCGCAAGTTGCTGTTCTTCGACGGCCGGGACGCACGCCAGGTAGCGCTGGCGGCCCAGCTGGTCGGCGCACAGGCCGGCGCCGTGAAACCGGTACTGACTGGCGGCTCCTACCTCGACCTGATGCGGCGCTGGCGCATGCCGGTCTACTTCGACCAGCGCGGCCTGCTGGTGCGCAAGCTGTCGATCGCGCGCGTGCCGGCGCTGGTGTCGCAGGAAGGCAAGCGCCTGCGCATCGACGAGATGGTACCGCCCGTAGCGGCGGCGAGCGGGGTGACGCCATGACCGCCTTCTTGCCTGTCCTCCAGGGCCTACGCAATTGCGCAGGGCGGTGCCGCCACGCAGTGGGCGTGCTGGTGGCCGCCGCATGGCTGGCCTTGCTCTGCCCGGCAGCCGATGCGGCCAGCACTTGCACCGGGCGGTTTCCGAACCCCGTCACCGATATTTGCTGGAGCTGCCTGATGCCGATCACGCTCGGTGGCGGCACCCTGGCCACGATCGGCGGCCAGGAAGACATTCTCAATCCGAGTGTCCCGGTGTGCTCCTGTGGCGTGAATCCCACGGTTGGTATCTCCATCGGGTTCTGGGAACCGGTGCGCCATGTGGAAGTGGTGCGCAGGGCGTTCTGCCTGGTGTCGCTGGGCGGTGTGGACCTCAATCCAGGGATTGCCGCGCCGCATGCCGGGCGCTCGGTCGACGCGGGCGGCGACCAGAACAGCTTCTACCAGGCGCATTTCTACGCCAACCCCGTGCTGTTCTGGCTCCAGGTAGTGGCCGACTTTCCCTGCCTGGAGCAGGGCTCGTTCGATCTGGCCTACCTCACCGAAGTCGATCCGCTCTGGAATGACGACGAGCTGACCTTGATTCTCAACCCGGAGGCGGTCTTGTTTGCCAACCCGGTGGCGCAGGCTGCCTGCGCCGCCGATTGCGTGGCAGCCACCGCCGGTTTCGGGCGTCCGGAGCTGTTCTGGTGCGCAGGCTGCCAGGGGGCGATCCATCCGCTCGATGGCCATGTGCCGTATCACCTGGGCGGTGTACGCACCGCCGAACTGTTGGCGCAGCGCCTGACGGCCAAGCTGCACCGTGAGCTGCTGGCCTGGGGACGGCACGGGTCCGCCGGGCTGTGCGGACCGTACTTTCTCCCGGTGATGGACAAACGTGCCTACAAGAGCCAGCTGACCTATCCGATCCCCGCCACCGTCAAGGAAGCCGGCAAGTGCTGCCAGCCCTTTGGGCGCAGCACGGTGCTGTGGGGCGCGGGCAAGGAGTACCCCGTGCAGGGGAGGATTTCGCATTCATGTTGTTTCGGAAGGGGAACTGCTGTGTTGGCTACTGAATGGCATCCAGCCCGCTTCACGGGACCGCTGGTGATGGCCTTGACGTTGGGCGTCGGGCCGGCAAGGGCGACAGAGCCTGCGCGTCAGCACCGCATCGACGCGCTGCCGCAGCCGATGGCCGGGACAAAAGTGGACCTGGCGGCCGTGGCGCGTGGCTACGAGGCGGCTGGCGTTGGCGCAGCACCCCATTCCGCCGGTCCACGGCTGCTGGTGTTCATCAGCTTGGCCATGCCGGAGGGTTCGCTGCGCAGGCTCGCGGCCGATGCGCCACGTGTAGGCGCCGTGCTGGTGCTGCGCGGCCTGGAAGGCGGATCGATGATCAAGACCGCCGCCCGCATCGGGCAGCTGGGTGGCGCGGGCAAGGTGTCGATCCAGATCGATCCCAAGGCGTTCTTGCGCTTCGCCATTGAGCAGGTGCCCACCATGATCCTCGCGCGCGATGTTGCCGCCACTTCGCCATGCCAGGAGCGCGGCTGTGCTGCGCCGGAAGGATTCGTGGCCGTGGCAGGGGATGTCACACTGGCCCACGCCCTCGATCACGTGGCCCGCAGTGCGCCGCGCTTCGCACGAGAGGCCCGTCGTCTGCGGGCCGGCCTGGAGCCGTGATCATGCGCCGCCTGACCGCATGGATCGTCCTTTGCGCGCTGCTGACCTCGCAGGTGCGGCTGGCGCTTGCACAGTCGGACGACCTGGCCGCCGCGCGGGCCGCCAACGTCCTCGCGCGTGGGATGGTCAATGCACAGGACGCCGCCGGGGTGGTACCCGGCTATACGACCAATGTGCCGCAGACCTCCCTGTACGGCCAGGCCAACTTGGCTACCCAGGCGCAAGCGCAGTTGGCGATGTGCGCATTGCATCCCGATCCGGCGGCATGCGTGGCTGGACTTCACGCGGTGACGTCTGCCAGCACCCCGCGCCCTCCCGTGCCGAGCAGCGATCCGCAGGTGGCCGGTGCCACGGCGGTGGCGAGAAATCCGCTGGCGACGGAAAGCCATCTGGGCGGCCTGTACGTGGGCTGCCCGGGACCGGGGCCTTGCGCCGCGGGCATGTTCTGTCTGGGGGAGCAATGCTTCGATACCAGCAAGGTCAACGATCCGGATTTTGCGCAGGCCATGACGTATCTGGAAGCGGCAAGGGAGGCCGGCGTGTACATGGACCCGGCCACCATGCAGGTGTTCGCGGGAGAGGACAACCGCTGCCGGAACCGGCTCCTGGCCAACTGCTGCAAGACCGACCGGGCCGGCGCGGCGCAGAACAATGGCTCGCTGTTCGGTGTCGGCTCCAGGCTGGTGTTCGATGTGCTGATGAACTCGAACAACCGCAGTTTCATCGCCTCCGGGATCAAGGCCGCGCTGACCAGCTACGGCTTTAGCGGCACCTTCTCCGCTTACGGGGTGACGGTGGCCGTGAACGGTGTCGCGCTACCGGCAGGTTCAATCACCATCGCGGCGGGGCAGAACATCGTGGTGGCGTTCACGCCCTGGACGCTGGTCATCATGGTCATCTTCATGGTCGTGATGTCCATGTTGTCGTGCAATGCCGAAGAGGGGCAACTGTCCATGAAAGAGGGCGCGCGACTGTGCCGCAGCATCGGGACCTGGTGTTCCAAGTGCATCAGGGTGCTGGGCAGGTGCGTGTCCTGCATCGAACACACCACGTCGAAATGCTGCTTCAACTCCGTGCTGGCCCGTCTCATCAACGAGCAGGGGCGCGCGCAACTGGGTATCGGATGGGGCCGCGCGCAAAACCCGGCCTGTGGCGGTTTCTCGATCGCACAGTTGCAGGCCATGGATTTTTCCAGATTCGATTTGTCCGAATTCTATGCCTCGATCGTGCCGATATCGCCGAACGTCGGCGCGCTGCAAGACGCAGCGGCCACCAAGGCTGTGAAATGCTACGCGGGAGGTGGGAAATGTTAATCCGACCATTTCTGGTAATGGGCGTAGCCCTGTTGCTGGTCCTGGACGTATCCGCCATGGAGGGCGCCGCGGCACGTACGCCGGTGGAACAGTTTGCGCCGTTGTTGCGGACCGCGCTCGACTCTCCCGATGGCACCGCCCGCGGCATGTTGACGGGCGGCCTTGCCGCTGCCATCAGTCGCCAATATCAGACCAGCGCCCCCATCCATATCGATGTGTCGACCATTGTGCGCTACCGGCAACAGGGCTGTGCGCGGTTACGGGTGGAGGTCGCGCAGGATGGCGTGCGGCTAAATACGACGGCGACATCGGGCAAGCAGCATCTGCGCTTCGAGCTGAACTATTGCAGAGATGGCCTGCCACCGCGCAGCCTTGAGGTGGCGAGATGATCAGGCGCGCGCTCTATTGCCTTGGCCTAGCGCTTGCTACGGCTGGCGCGGTGGCAGCCACGCCCGATCCGGGCGAGGTACTGGCGGGCGACGCTCCCGCGGTGTCCGATCCACGGGCCGGCTGGCACTTCTATCTCGATCCGCCCCCGACGACGCCATCCCGGCCGAAGGCTCGGCCACCTAGCGTGATGGACGAAGAGCAGGATGCGCTGGCGCGCTTTCGGCAGTTACAGAAAGAAGTCGAGGAGCGCCGCGCGCTCGCCGTGATCTCGCCCACCGAGCCCAATGTTCGGCGCTACATGGAGCTGGAGGCGAAGGTGGTGGGCAATGCGTCGCTCTTCGCCGACATCGCGCGGCGCATTGCCTGGGCCCATCCGGAACTGGATCCTTCCACCCAGGGCCGGCCGGTGAACGCCACCGCGCTGGAGGTGTTCGAGCAGGCACGCCTGCGCGAGAGCGCCGGGGTCTTGGCCCAAGTGGCGAAGGAGCACGTGCTGATGTTCTTCTTTCGCGGCAGTTGCGGCTACTGCCATGCGATGGCGCCGGTACTGGACGCTTTCCGCAAGCGGCATGGCATCAAGCTGGTGCCGATCAGTATGGATGGCGGCAGGCTGGCGGCATTTCCGGACGCGCGCAGCGACAACGGCGCCGTACGGGCGCTGAAGGTGCAGCAGGTGCCGGCGCTGTTCCTGGCGCAGCCCTATACGGGCCGGATCGAGCCGGTGGGATTTGGCGTGCTGTCGGAGGCCCAGCTTGCCGAGCGGATCGTCACGATTTTCGAAGGGCGCGACGGGAAGAATACACCGCGCCCCGATTTCTGGACTGAACAACGATAGGAGGCTACGGTGAGCAAACTTGCAAAGTGGATTGGTGCGGTATCGCTCGCTGGCGCGGTGTGCGGCGGCGCGCGCGCGGGTGACCTGAACGCGGCCATCGAGACCATGTTCAACGACCTGGGCGCCATCGGCAACTATACGGCGCCAGGGGCGTTCAAGGGACAGGTCTTCAACACTTACAGCGGCGGCAGCCTGATGCTGCGCAGCCAGAACAAGACCTACCAGCTGATGGCGATGGATTTCCCGACGGTGAAAGCCGGCTGTGGCGGCATCGATGTGTTTGGTGGCTCGTTCTCGCATATCTCGGCTGCCGAATTCAAGAACATGCTGAAGAACATCACCGCCGCACTGCCCGGTGTGGCCTTCCAGCTGGCGCTGGAGTCTGTGTCACCCCTGCTGGGTGGCGTGACGAAATGGACCAAGAATCTGGAGAGCATGCTCACCCAGGCGAACATCAGTACCTGCAACACGGCGAAGTCGCTGGTCAGCTCGGCGATGGAGGCGACTGGAGTGAGTGGTGACAGGTTATGCGAGGACCTGGCAGTGTCGCTCGGCCTGGAGTCCGATTATGCGGCTGCGAAGCAGCGCTGCCAGACTGCGAAGCCTTCCGTGTTTGCGACCGCTCGGGGATCGTCTGATCCGCAGGTGCAGAACAAGGCACCGTTCGTCGGAAACCTCACATGGAAAGCATTAAAGCTTGCCGGCACCAACCTCGATGATCAAGAACGTGAGCTGATCATGAGCCTGGTCGGCACGGTGGTCTTCTATGAAGACGGACGCGTTGCGACACCGGTAGCACCGACCATCACCTCTATCAATCGGCTCTTATACGGCACATCGGGTGCGGCCGGTGGCAAAGTGATGCAGGAGATCTTGAGGTGCAATAACTACACGGAGTGCGATGCGGTCACGATTCAATCCAATTACGCCCATACGCCGTTTACCGTAAAGGTCGAACAATTGATGCGCTCCATCGCGACCAAGATTCTCACCCGCACGCCGATTCCTAATAATTCTGCCGAGATCGGCTTCGTAAACCAAACCACTGAGCCGGTGTACCGCATGCTATCTGTCACGACATCCGTGCCGGGCTCCAGCATCACGGAAGACATGATCACCCGGTTCCGGGAACTGATCGCGGCAGATTATGCATATGTATTCCTGGAGAAAAATCTACGCCAGGGAATTCTGGCACTGGATAAGGACTACACACTGAGCTCCGCGCAAGCGTTACGTGCCAAGGAACTTCGGCAGCGCGCGCAAGATTTGCTTGTAAACGTCTCTCGAGAGAAAACGCAGCTCTACCAAAAAGTTGGGTCCCTGAACGCAATTACGAATAGCCTTGAACAAGTAGAGCGCCAGATGCGAAGCGCAATGCCTCAGCACGTGCTCGACATGCTCGGCCGGCACGCGGCGTATATGAAGTGATCCAGGAGATACTCGTCCTCAGTGGGAGCCGGACATGTGGGAAATTTACGCATACCAGAACAACGAAAGTCTGTTCGGAATTTTCAATGCGATCGCAGGCATTTGCGGTTCAGACTCATACCTCAGTGCACTCGCCCTGGTCACAGTGTGTGGCTTTTTTACTGCCATGGTCGCATATGCGATTGCGCCCCAAAAACTGCAGGGCTGGTACTGGTTGGCATCGATCACGTTAGTCCTTTCGGTATTGTTCGTCCCGAAGGTGACAGTGGGCATTATCGATAAAACAGGTGGAAGTGCGGTAACCATCGTCGACAACGTACCCTTCGGCTTGGCCGCACTGGGTTCGCTATCGAGTACAGTCGGCAATACGCTGACCGAGCTGTACGAGACCGCAATGCAGTATCTTCCAGGGATTGCTGGACTCCCAACGGAACTGAGCTACCAGCGCAACGGTCTTCTGTTCGGCAACCGGATGATCCGGGAAACTAGCCGAGTTGTGTTCGACAATCCGAACTTCCGAACAGACCTGATCAACTTCATCAACAATTGCACGATGTACGATCTGGCCTCCGGCGATCTTGCGCCAGATGTTTTCGCCAAGTCGGCTGACGTTTGGTCGTTAATGGCCACACCGAATCCGGCCCGGTTTACGCCAATTTCCGATGGCGCCAGCGGGATGACAATTGCGCCATGTACGGCTGCGTACACTACCCTGAATGGCAGACTCCCGGCTCAATTGAGCCACATTCAAGGGCTGCTGGCTGGTCGCATGAATCCAACGTTATCAGGAGCGGTAGCGGGGGCCGTCATAGCGGGCCAGATCCAGCAGGCGTATGTAAAAAATCGCATCGCCGATGCAGCCTCCACAGCAGCAGATCTCATTCGACAGAATGCGCTGATCAATGCCATCAACGATGCATCGATGCTGGCTGGGCAAAAAATCAACGATCCCGCTTCCATGCTCCTCGCCGTAGGAAGGGCGCAAGCAATGGCACAGACCAATGCCGCCTGGATCAACAACGGAAAAGTGGCAGAGCAGGCACTGCCAGTGATCCGAAATGCAATAGAAGCCATTTCGTATGCGCTCTTTCCGATCACGATCTTGCTGCTGATGCTCACCAGCGGCCGTGAAACCACGACGGCGGTGAAGAACTACATTTCCCTTTTGATCTGGATTCAGTTATGGCCGCCGTTGTACGCCATTCTCAATTACATGGCGATGATCTACGCCGCGAAGGACTTGGCAGCAGCGGCTTACGTAGGAAGTGGTGCTTACTCGCTGTCGTTGGTCACAGCGCCCTCGATATATTCAGGCGCCGTATCCGGCGAAGCGGTCGTCGGGTATATGACCATGAGCATTCCATTGATTGCATGGGCTGCCCTGAAGCGAATGGAAACCCTAGGAAGCGCGCTTGTCTCTGGTGCGCAATCGCTGCAGTCGCTACTGACGACCACGTCATCCAGTGCTTCCACTGGTAACGTCTCATTAGGGAACACTTCCATGGACCAGGTGGCACTTGCCCCAACGCGGAGTTCCGCATTCTTCAGGAGCAAACAGGACGACGTAACGGGCAATACCTATACGTCGAATTTGCTCAGCGGCCTTACTGCCGCCAAGGCTCTTGCCAATGAAGGGCCTGTATCGCGGGTGGTGGATGCGAAGGTCACGCAACAGCATGTTGAAGCAGCCTCGCGGTCGGTGGCTACGGCGAAAGCCGAGTCAGTGGCGGCGTCCCACGACCGGGCTGCAGCATTGAGCGATGCCCTAATAAACGTGAGTGGTCGCGTTTCCTCGCAAAGCCGAACTGACGGAACCTCGACAGCGAACAGCGAAAGCATCGGTCAGAAGGTCGGCGAGTTGATGCAGATTTCCAAAGCTGTTGCCGCTTCGACGGGGGCAAGCGAACAACAGGTGGCCTCGGTCGCATTCGGAGGATCGTCATCGGTCGGAGTTGGCGTCCCCGGTGCACTGAAGAGGTACTCCCCGGTAGATGCGCAGGCTCAGACCTTCGGCAAGGGGGGCAAGGATTATTCGGCTGCGATTCAGAAGCAGGACCAGCTTATCGATAGCTCGATCAGCAGCGAAGACAAGGCAAAATTCAAGGCTTTTGCCGACACGATAACGAGAAGCTCGTCATCTCTCTCCACGGTGTTGAGCGACAACCGAAATGGCAAGGAAATTTCGTCCCGCCTTACCGAGTCGACTGCGCGGAGTGAACGAGCGGAAGCGAACCTGCGGAAACAATCCGAATTTTCCGAAAGCCTTACATCGGCATATCAACGAGGAGAGACGATCAGCAAGGATTTGGCAAAGGATCCCAGAAACATCGGGCTCTTCGAGCAGCTTCTTCAGGACGAAGCAGGGGGAAGTGCTGCGGCATTGGTGCGGCTCGAATCCTTCCTCGGCAATATCACGCGTACGCCGGTGCCTGTATCTGGCGCCAGCCGTCTTCCCACGTCATTTAATGATGTGCAGGAAGAATACCGGCATTCAAGGAGCGAACAGCCGTCCGCGGCGGATGTTGGTGAGGCGATGGATCGATATCGGGACCAGGTGATAGGTCGACCTGCACATGGACACGCTGCGCGCCCCGGGAATTCTCAGGAGCAGGAATCACCGTTGCGGAAAGATATTGATAAAACTAGTGATGAGCTGCAGGCACGTGTCGATCAGCAAAGAAAGCGGTTCGATGCCGAGGGCGTCTCTAGGACTGAAGGAAACCATGTGGCAACCGATCGATCATTGTTCGGAAAGGCGACTACCCAGATGAAAGAAGACCCTGACGTCGTCGCCCGCAAGCTTAAGGAGGTCATGGGTAAGATCGAGCGGGGCTGGAAATGAGTCAGCGCCGTGATGGGTAATCGCTGTCGATGCGCAGGTCGCCGCGGGAATCGAAACCAAAGAGGGAGTCATTGTGGCAGCCATCATCGTCGTCTTCATGGAGGCACTCCATCCGGGAACGGGTCAGCCAGACAAGGAAGGTAAGGCCCAGGTACAGCGCAACCAGAGCACCGGCAACTAGTCCACCCGCCAAAAGCGGAATGGTTGCCAAGCCAACCTTGACCATGGCCCAGCCGGCGATAAATCCGGCACTTGCAATCAGAAGAATGTGCTTTAGCATGTGCAGTACCCTCGAAAGGAGGTTCAACATGACTACCAGTTTCCTGGCGTTGGCAGCGGCAAGCGTACTGATCAGCACGAACGTGCACGCAGTATCCTTGGCTGGCCGTCCTACTGATGACAGCGTGTGCGACCTAACACCGATGACAAACTACCGGCTAAGCCAGAAGGTTTTCGTACCTGCAGGAAGTAGCGGGGTTCCGGAGATTTATACGCGACTTGCTCTGCAGTTCATCACCTCCCAATGCAAGAACGGGCAGATCCTACTACTTCACTCGGACCTGGGGAACTCGGAAGACGAGCAGACATTCCGCGCAGTCACTGATGAACTATGCAGCGCTGCTGAAGTTAGCCGGGCTGCAACCGAGACCGTTGAGTATCCCCATTCGTTTCAGGTTAGGTGCCGCCTGATAAAAATTCAAGATGCAAAACAGCGGCTGGCCGCAGCCGAGCGATCGAAGCCCTTGGAGCTGATGATTAAAGAAGGTGCGCCTCCTAATGGTCACGCTGATTCAAGTGAGAAGCCGGCTGGTAAAGAGGAGTGCGGTGGAAAGATCACGTTCGGCAGTTTGCTCGGGCTAGGTGGACATTGTCGTTGAAACCTGGAGGTACCAAATGGGTCCGGAAAAAGATGAGTTTGAGCGTGGCTTGCCGCATGAATCGTTGGTGCGATTGGTTGCCGACCTTCATGCACAGAATATTGCTATTCGCGAGGAACAGCGGCAAGCGGCCAAAGAACGCAGATCGGACCGTCGATGGGGGATCGGATTCAAGGCAGTGCTGGTGTTCGTGCCCGTTGTCGCTGGTGCGATGTTCCTGGCAAGTTCGACTGGGTTCTCGCTTGGACCCTATCAGGATGTGGTCGGCGTCGTGCATATCCAAGGTGAGATCGCACAGGGTATGTTGGCGTCCGCTGACAAGGTGGTGCCGGCGCTGGAAGACGCGTTCTCCGACAGCCATGTCAAGCATGTGGTACTGGCTATCGACAGCCCCGGTGGAGCACCTGCAGAAGCAGAGCGCATTGCCCAGGCGATCATGATCCTGAAGAAGCGGCATCCGAAGCCTGTGACGGCTGTCATCGGCAATATGGGCGCATCGGCCGCATACATGACTGCAATGCATGCGGACCGCATCGTGGCCGGCAAATACAGCTTGGTCGGATCGATTGGCGCCATCATTGCACCGTGGCGCCTGGACCAGGCAATCGCACAATTTCATGTGTCGCAGCGGGTCTATGCATCCGGAAAGCTCAAGGCATTCCTGAACCCCTTCACGCCGGTGTCCGAGGAGTCCGACGCCAAGGCGCAGCAGCTGGTGAGCCACGTGGGCGACTTGTTCGTGAAAGAGCTCTTACGGCAACGCGGCTCACGCTTGAAGCAGCATGTGGATTTCGGGACCGGTGAGATCTGGAGCGGCGAGGAAGCAAAGGCACTTGGCCTGGTCGATGAAATCGGCAGCCTTGAATCGCTGGTCCGCAATTCGCAGTCGGTCGAGACATTCAACTTCGGGCCAAGGGAATCCACGCTCACCCGCTTTGCTACCTCAATGGGGCGCGCCATGGCAGACACCATCGTCGGTATGTCGGGCTGGCAGTGGAGCTCCAGCCTGCGCTGATCGTCGGCAAGGCATCACACGCTCTGCACAATGCACCAGCCCCAAGCCAGGCGTTCAATAAGCACCGAGATCAAGCATGGATCCTGACCATCAACTGTTCTCGATCGCTACAGATTCCTCGCTACCCATCTATCGGCAGTTGATGGAACAGGTGCGGCGCCTGATCGCCGCCGGGGTGCTGGCTCCAGACGATATCCTGCCTTCCGTGCGTCAGGTGGCGCGGACACTGGCGGTCGATCCGATGACGGTCTCCAAGGCTTACCGCTTGCTGGAAATGGAAGGCGTACTCGAGCGCGTCCGCGGGCAGGGCATGCGGGTGGCGCTACGGCATATTGACAGGCATGCGCAGCGGGAGGCGCTGCTGCTGCCGTCCCTGAAGCAGGCAGCACGCGAGGCGCGCCAGTTGGAACTGGACGATCATACGAGTTTGGAACTCTTCAGAAAAGCCTTGAACGAGGAAGAGTGAATGTCGACCCTTGTACGCCTTGGTTCAAAGCGCAGGTCCGAATAACTCAAGCGTCGCGACCGCGTTTGTCGGATCTGCGGACATGGCCTGCGGTTCCACTCCACTTGAAGCCTCGGCGTGACTTGCTCCCGCCTGGATCATTAGCCCTGCATAAGCCAGCGTACGCGTAACCAGTTCTTTAGCGGCGTTGTATCTTTCGATTTTTCGAGCCGGCACAATCCTCTCCGAGCTCAACGACACGGAGCAGGAACCGGTTATAGGTGCGTGCCGGTCGTCACCGCCAGATGCTTCTGGCGCCGACTGACAGTGCTGAAATCGGGGACTTCCCAGTCCAGGCCGGCCAGCTTGAGCAGGCTTTGCGCCATGCCCATCGCCTGGCGCAGCACCAGATTGAACAGACCCTTGATGGTCAGGCAAAACTGAATGGCCGACTCGCTGTATTTTGGACTGCGGCCCCGTTTGCCGCTGGCACTGCCGTGCCAGCGCATATCCTTGTCGAGCCAGATGAGCAGCTATCCACGCGCTTTCAATGCAGCGTTGTAGTCTTTCCAACTGGTCATTCGGGACTTCGGTTTCGAAGGAGCACTCATGCTGTCAGTTTACAGGGAGCCCTTCTGGCCTGCTATACGGACTGATTTGTGCAACAAAGCCATGCAGTATTGCTTATATGTCCCTGTCTTTACCGCTGCGCATTATTTTAAAAAACTTCTGTTGGACTTCGTTTTGACTTATGTATAGCATATCAATGCAAGGAGCAGATCTGGTCATCGCTGCTTTGGCGCAGGCTCCACATCAGTTGTGTAATGAAACGGTATGAATTACGTGGAAGGAATGAGTATGAGCGTTTTTCAGAGCTTGCGATTCTTTCTGCGGAAGAGGCCACCAATCGCCGGAGTACCGGACATCGAGACTCAGACGGGAATGCCAATTAGCGCCGAAGATGCGCTTTTGGTTGAAAAATATCGATTCGCTAACAAACATATGTCGGACGCTTATGCTCTAGCTGTTTCGCTTCAGCACCAACGCCGCTTTGAAGAAGCAGCAAGTGCGTTTGAACTGGCTGCCGATTTGGCTCAACCGATCTATGGCACAGAATCGCCGCAGTTTCTAGAAATCACGGATGGCCGGGTACGATTGTTATTGCTGAAAGGTGAGAAATCAGCAGCACTTGCGATGGCCAGCGATGCTCAAAAATCGCGAAAAAGCTGTTTTGGTGCTGAGAGCACTGAATACGCAGAGGGTTTGGATGCACTAGCACTAGCCTATAAGAGCATGGGGCAAATCGATGTTGCCGAAGACCTTCAGAGGCAAGCCGTTGCCTTATTCGATGCGATTCCAGGTCGACAGGATTGGCACGGCCGGGCAATCGGCAACCTCGTAGGCACACTGATTCAGAAAGGGGCGACCCGAGAAGCTTTACCTCTACTGGTTCGGGCGCTCCAAACGAAGGAATGTATCCTCGGCCCAATGCATCCTAGTTTAGCCCATACCTTATCGAATATCGCAGTCTTGGCCGCTACAGCCGAAGCCTACTACCTCGCTGAGCCGATTGCTGAACGTGCCCATGCAATTCTTCAGGCCAGTTTCGGGCCAAGTCATCCGGATACTATAAAAGCTAAGGACCTGCTGAGTCAGATTAAAAATGACGTCAGGCAAAAAGCCGCGACGCGTAGCTTGGAGGACAATGTCAGGTCAATGGAAAAAGATTTTCTTTCCACGCGCCAGTCTATTTAAAGCGCAAGATCAAAAAAAGGATTATCGTATGACGACCATTGCATCGCTTTCAGACGACGCGGCGGAGATTCTTGAGCCGAATCTCCCATTCTTCCGCACGGATCCGGACGATAAAGGCCGGTATATGGTCGGGCCGGCTGCCCTTGAAGCTATCGCCTGGATGGCAACAACTATCGTGTTGCCGCTTCTCATGGTTGGGCTGAGCGAAGTTGTGAAAACGTACGTTAAAAAGTGGATGGAAAACAAAGAGCTTGATGTGCCGCTCGCACCACCGCCGGATGCCGTTCTTGGAGAGATTAATGATCTACTTGCGAGTTCTTCGCAACTGAATTTATCCGAAGCGCAGACGGCGGTTGCAGTAAAAGTTGTCGCGGACTATCTGGCGTACCGGGGTTGGCCGGCAACGTTTGCGAGCGCAGATGCAACGGCGATTGTGAACACCATTAAAGGAAAAATCGGGATGATGGCATGACACTCGATGTGATCGATAGGGTTATTGCTCGCGAAGTTGGCGAACTGTGTTGGCATTTTGCTTCGAATATCGACCCGAAACTGAAGCCGATCATACGGGCCGAAAAGCATAAGCAGATATGGGCTCCACCATTCGATGAGCAAATTGCGCAAATAAGAGAGCTTGACCCGATTGTTCACTATCCAGTTCTGTTCTTAGACAGTGACAGGCGGCTTGATTCGATTCATGGCCTTGTTTATGGTCCGTCCTATGGCGAATCAGTGCCTCTTTCGAGGTACCTAAGCCATTTGCGGCGTTTTCTGATTTTGCAGCTGACAGGGGGGCACGAAACCGCACTGAATCTGGCGATGCGCGGGATACGCGACTATGCGAAGAACGTCAGTCGGGACGAATTGCTCACGCTTCTGGATCTGATCTGGAACGGACGCTGGTTCGTGGGGAGTTTTGAATGGGGTCTGGTGAGGTTGAGTGCTCTGACCGACAGTGTACCGGAAAACCTGTCGGCGCTTCTCCTCGATCATGCGAAGTTACAAGCGCAGGCCATTGATATCATACAACACGAGCGGCAGATAAAGGCTTCAGCTGAAACAATCGAAGAATGGTTAGCTGGTATATATGATTTTCTTCCCAGGGTTCACTCAACGCTCTATCTTCTCCGCAAGGCGCTCGAGGTACAACATTCGGATGAATTAGAAAAGCTCGACAGAATGCTGGATGAGTTTCAAGCGGACATCGGAACTACGTTGCTCCTAGCTACTGAAAAAGATGCCATTGTAAATGAATATGTCATTGAGCCGATCGAAAAGCACGAGTCACTGGATGGGGCGCTAAAGGAAATTCGAGGAATAAGCCGTGGCCGCACCATAATCCCGCACAGGTGGTATAAAGATGCTGAGCAATTAATACGATCCCATCGGTCGACGCGAAACGCCGACGATTTAAGCTCGTTGAACGCCGCTGTTATTGCAGCGGTTCGACGACAGTTTTCCCAACCCGAGGCTGCGGCAGCTGTTGGCAGGGCGGTATGTATGGATCAAGACCCATGGATGGCGTTTGCCCAGTTTTGGTCAGGTAAATGACTCTTAAAACGCGCGAGTACTTTCGGATGCCTTAACATGTCGGCTAAGTCGGTAGAGTGCCTATGGGCGCTCAAGTCGTGCCGTTAAAGACCAGGACCATGGTCATATTTTCTATCGCGGCAGTTCTGGTATCACTTTTTACTGCTGCCCCCGGTGGCATGGTGCTAGAACACAGATCGCGCATCCCTGGAATGGTAGAGGCGTTATCTTTTGCGGTTGTCATGGTTCGGAACCTTAGTATTAAGGCCACCTCGAAAAACCTCAGCCGATGCTCGCCGGATGGGTAAATCCTGACATCTGAACCAAGCCAGCGAGTGCCGTCATGATGACGCCCCGGATCAGTCTATTTCCCGAGCAGGAGCGCGAAGACCGACGCGCGAAGCTGGGGGATCCGCTAGTGGGCTTGACCGAGCGTGTGGATTTCGAGGCCTTGGCGGCACGGATCGATGCCGCTGCACCGCGTCCATCACGCGCCAAGGGCGGTCGACCGCCGTACCCGACGGTCCTAATGATCAAAATTCTGGCACTGCAACAGCTCTACAACTTGGCCGATGACGCGCTGGAGTATCAATTGCTGGACCGCCGCAGCTTCCTACGGTTTCTGGACCTGACCGAGAGGAGCAGCGTCCCGGATGCCAAGACAATCTGGCTGTTCCGCGACCGCTTGGCGCAGGCAGGCGTGAGCAACCAGGTAATCGAGCCGGTCCAGCAATAGCTGCTGGCGCAGGGTTGTCTGGCGCGCTGCGGCCAGATCGTCGACGCGCCGCTCGTGCAGGCTCCGGGTAAGCGATCACGCGACGGCGCGTATACTTCGCCCGGCCAGGTCATGCAGGTCAGACCGTAGCGGATTGGTCGCAAACAGCTGCTTCTAGATCCGTGGCGTGAGCTGATGCACCATGGACGCCGGATGTTGGCCGACACGCTGCAGCACTTCCACGAAGTAGTCGTACGGATTGATGTCGTGCAGCCGGCAGGTGGCCATAAGGCTCTGCACGACGCCAACGTGTCGCGCGCCCAGCTCGGTCCAGCTGAAGAGCCAGTTCTTTCTGCCCATCGGAATGACACGCAGCGCCCGCTCGAGGCGATTCGTGTCGATCGAGACCTCCGGGTCATCCAAGAAGACAGACAGGCCAACTCGGCGATCGCGGATATATCCCAAGGCGCCAAGGAATGGGCTGCTTGGCAGGAAGCCCCGCTTATCGAACTGCTCGTCGATCCAGGCGAAGATCCGCTCAAGGACCGGTTTTGATTGTTCCTGCCGGCGCGCGAGCTTGGTTTGTCCGGTAAGGCAATCGTCGCGAATCTGCTGCTCGATCTTGTAGAGAGCGGCGATCGCGTGCAGTGCCTGATCGGCTTGCGCCGGCTCGATATCCCTGGCATCAAAAATTTTACGGCGTGCGTGCGCCCAGCACTGCGCGTGTGTGTCCCGGTCGTCTTCGCGTAATGCGCATACGCGCTGTAGCCGTCGCTCTGCAAGACGGCGCCATCCGGCCGCTGCAGGCCAAGCGCGGTTTCGACGTGCTTTGCCGCCCGGCTGGGGTAGTAAAGGAAGCAGATTTCATCCTGCTCGCCCACGACGGGCCAGAAATACGCTGCCTTCATCTTTCCTGGACCGGCTCGCCCTGCCTTGATCGGCGTTTCGTCCATCGCGATGACCCGCGAGCGCCGCACTGACTGCAGCTGGGCTTTGAAGATCATCTCGATCAGCGATACCGCGGCCGGCATCAGCTTCGTGATCCAGGCACGGCTCACGTTAATGCCAGAGTCTTTCAGCTTAACGTGCTGGCGGTACAAGGGCTGGTGGTACGCGAACTTGTCGATGATCATGCCGGCAATGAAGCTGACGTCAGCACGGCAACCGTCCAGCACGCCTACCGGAGCAGCAGGACATGACAGGGTTTGATCAGCGCGCAACTTGATGACAGGACGAACGTACTTGAGGATTACGTAACTACCGGGACGCTGGGCCAGGCGATAGCTGACCTTCTCGCCGATCACCTCGAAGTCGGCCGGGTCCAATCCTGACGCCTCGTTATTGCCCACAGCGATGATCTCGACTGGTACCTTCGACTCGTCAAAGAACAGGGACGCGTCATCATTGCCATCGATGAGATTCTGCTTCTTGTTCTTGGGTGCACGCTCATGCGCCGCGATTCTGGTCGTTTTGGCGGCCGCCACGTCATCGGGAACGACGTCGAACGCCTCGCCCAGCGTGCCCTGGACGCCTTCCGGTTCCGGCATCCGACGCTCGCTCCTCTGGCCGAAGATCTGCCGCTGGAACCACGCCACCTGGCGGCGCAGACGGATGATTTCGCGTTCCTTCGCGTCGAGCAGAGCACTCATCTGCGGCATGGTCAATCACACTGCTGGACTGGCGATTTCAGAGGCGCGATATTGGTCAGAAGGCATAACAATATTATAAAGTTATCAGAGACTGAACAAGCTCAGGTGGCGACCGGCAGGCCCACTACCAGTAGATCGATGCGGTCGACCTGCATTTGACCTCATCCCCTCCCTCAGTCTTGCGGCTGCCGCTTACGCGGAAAGGGAGGAGATTCCTCCTGCGAGACGCGCAAGTCCGCGCGCGAGAATGATCTTTGCCGCGTTGACGTCGCGGTCATGCGCTGCGCCGCACTCGAGGCAACTCCACTCCCTTATTCCAAGGCCTTTCAGCCCTTTCGGGCCGCTGCGTGCAAGGCACGCAGAACAGGTCTGGGTTGAATACGCTTCCTCGACCTCATCGAACCACACGCCAGCGTCATCGCATTTATATTGCAGCATGGTCCGGAACGTCGACCAGCCCGCATCGAGCACGGATTTCGCCATCCGTGTCCGTGCCAGGCCCGCCGCGTTCACGTTGCCTACGAAGATTGCACCATGCCCGGCGACGAGCGTGGTGCTGAATTTGTGCAGGAAATCCTTCCTGCGGTTGGCGATTTTTGCATGAATCGCCCGCGTGCGCGCCTTCTTACGTGCGCGCTGCGCAATCGCCAGGGCGGCCTCCTGACCGCGGTAGAAGCGCTCGGCCTCGACCTTGTCGCCGCTGGAGGTGGCGGCAAAATCCTTCAGCCCCAGGTCCATGCCGATCGCGCTCGTCGCTTCGGAGCGCTGCGCTTTCTCGACTCTGACCGTGATGTTGATGTACCAGCGGCCATGGGCGTCCTCGCTGATGCAGCCGGCGCCGAGCTTGTACTGGCTAAGCCCGTAGCTGTCCCACAGGGACAGTGGCTTGTCGAGACAGGAAAACAGCAGCTGGCCGTTGCGGTAACGCAGGGCTGAAGCCTTGAACGGGATCCAGCCCAGACTGCGGCGGCTGCCGCGCGAGACGCGCCAGCGCAGCTTGACCTTCTTGTGCTGGATACGGCGCGTGACCAGCTCCTTTGAAATGGCCTGTACCGTGGTGGCAGGCAGGTTCAGGCCTTCTTTGGTGGCGCCGGCAGTGTACTTGTCGATATCGTATGCGCTTAGGAAGCGCCGCTCTCGCTGCCAGACCTTGAACGACAGGTCATTTACATAGTTCCAGACAAAATTGACGTCCCGAGCCATTGCCTGCAGGGCAGTCGCATGCTTGTCCTTGAGGCGAAGCCTCAGGACGCGGGTAGTATGCGTGGCTGGTTTGTTCTGTTTGGCGGACATATCAGGCTGAGGCGTCGGGTGACATGAACAATATAGATTGCGTAGCCACTTGCAGCAAGGCGACTTGTCGGCCGGCGCGCTATCCATCACCGCCCTGAAGGACGGTGCTTTTCGCGCCAAATTTAGGTAATGCGCAGGCATTGATGATACTTCGAGCGTGGCCATGTAGACTTCATGTGATGGATGGACGTGTTGGGCGCTTGCCTTCATTCAAAGTGCAGGTCCGAATAACTCAAGCGTCGCGGCCGCATGCGTCGGATCTACGGACATGGCTTGCGGTTCCAAGTCCGTTGAAGCCTTGGCGAGACAAACTTCCGCCTGGATCATCAGGCCTGCATAGGCCAGCGTTCGCAGGCGGTTTGCCCGCTTGGCACCCTTGGTGAATCGCATCAGCTCATCGTACAGTGGCGGATTGTCTGCCTGGTCGAGCTCGAAATTGATGCGGAGCGTTTTACTCATCGCTCTCTCCTGTCGAGGCGTCAGGCTGGAGCGGTAGCTCGGTGCTGGTGCCGTTCGCTGCACTGGAGCGGGCCAGCTCCATGCCAGCCTGTTGGAATCCCTTCACGTTAGCGAAGATCGGATCCTTCAGCTCGTGGATGGTGTGGTTCGGGAAGGCACCCTTAAGTGCGGCCCGGTAGAAAAACGCACCGCCGCCCACCAGGATGATATTCCGGATGTCGCTGGCGTCGCCTACGTAGTGCATCATCTCGGCGATGGCCTGCTCGGGGACCTTCCTGGCGAGCGGGAGATGGCGCGTCAGGTCATATTCCGCCTGAAACACAATCGGCTTCTTCCCCGTTCGCAGGGCGGCATCGACGGTGTCGTAGTCGCGGTAATGCGAGCCGGTGCTGCGGCTGATCCCCTCCACGATGGCCTGCAGGGCATCGTGCATCCCCCGCGGAACCGAATGGCTGCGCTTCTCGATCTGCTGCATGCCCTGTGTCACGAGCCAGTCGAACGTGCGCCGGCCCGGATCGATGATCAGGCTGCGCTCCTTGCGCAGCTGGGCCACCTTGCTGTGCATGAGGCCATAGTGCATCAAGGCGCCTGCCGGCTGCGCGATCGCCTTCGCGCGCAGGACCTTTACTCGCTTGCCCTTGCCCAGCTCATGCTCCCCGGTGAGGCGCCGTTCCAGCGCCGTCACCAGCGACTTGAGCTTGTACGTGGCCACTGGCAAACCCACCACCAGTAGATCGATGCGATCGACCTGCATATAGTGGAGCGCGCCGAGCAGCAGCGCCAGGTATTCCGGCGTGTCGCAGTAGCGATCGTGCTGCAGCACGTTCGCGTTGAACACGTCAGAGGCCAGATGCACGTCGGGGCCGACCTCGTACACCAGGCCGCCGGCGGGGATGCCCACGGTTTTACGGCGGGCGCCCCATGCCTCGGCCTCTACCGCTACCTCCGATGGGTGGGCCTGCGACGGGAACATCTCGCACCGCAGCTCTCCATTCTTGATCCCGCTGATGAATTTGGTATTTCCACGGCCGACATCAACCGCTCGCACAATGGGCTCCATGATTCTCCTCCTGCGTGAGAAAAGGAAAGTATCAGTGCCTGGCGCGGCCCGGTCCATGCGAAATGACCCCATTCCAACGGCCATTTTGCGAAGTACTACGGATGCGGGCCTGATGCAGAACTGCCAGGGCCGCAATCAGCACGAAGTTTGAGGACACCATGAGCATGGAGGCGGATCTGGTCCGGCTCCATCAGGTCCCCATGCGATGCTATTGATCGGGGAAGCTGCTTGGCTGGGGCATAGCGGTGCTGCTCGCTTCAACACTTACAATCAGAGGAGTTCGGAGGACTGGTCCCGTCATAGGGGGAAAGCCCACTGAATTCTTGACCTACAAATTATTCTGGCACCGATATCACAATTTTTCGTGCTCACGCGTTCCTTGACAACGCCCGATTCGCTTCCTATTCTGCCTACACTGTCCGGACCCGCTTCCCGTGAGCATCGTGCTCTCAATGCGGCGCAGGCCTGCGATACAGCCCGTTGCGGTCGTAACCCGTCTTCAGATCGGCGATGCCGATAATCTAGCGTGCCACCAGGCGCCGATTGTGCCAGTGCCCTCCTCAACGGGGATGACGACACTGGAACATAGCTTCTCGATCTTTTTCTGAGCAGGTGGGCCTTTGCGCCCATGAACGCATGGCAGGCGTCGACCGCCCCGTGCCGCCCGTGGCACATCCTGAGCGCATCCGGCACGACCGGGTGCAGAGGAATGGCGATGCCGTTCCCTCGATTTCGAATACACCCCTCTGCAAGCATGGTCACCGCGTGAGCGGTGCCGTGTCGTAGCGACCTCGTAGAAGCGTTGCGCGACATGGTACATGCGGCATCACGAAGCGGCCTGGTGGTAGGGCCGGGGATAACCGTGTGAGGTGGCTCCAAGTATTCAGGGCATGGCATGCCCTCACTTGCTGTCTTTGGCCGCGTTGCTCGTGGTCCTGTTCGCCCCAGAGGCGAAACACGGGACGGAAGGCGAAATCCGCCGCTCGTGTACATGCGCATTTTTACGACACTGAAGGTATCCACTACGCACGCCGGGGACCGGGATCAGCCGCGCGGCGATAACAGTCCCGGGACTTGCCGCGCTTGGCCAGCGCGGCAGGATAGGTTTGGCCAGGTGCAGTGCGGCAGGACAGTGGCGGCACTGAACGAGGAAATAGAAGGACGCTGGTCGGCACAAGGGCGTTGCACAGGGCGCATGATGGCCTTGGTCGCTAGCGAACAGCAGGAGTGGCAGATGAGTTATGTTCGCGATTGGAAAGGACAACTGGCCGCCATCATCGAGCGGCACAACGAGATGCACGCGTTTCGCCACAAGCCGATTTCCCACAACACGCGCGAGGCGCGCCGACAGTCGCTGTTCCGAATGTTCGGGTTGCTTCGCCAGCTCGGCTTCATGGTCGCGCCGGCCAACATTGGCGATCGTCAC
Organism: Pseudoduganella lutea; assembly: GCF_004209755.1. Classification (NCBI taxonomy): domain Bacteria; kingdom Pseudomonadati; phylum Pseudomonadota; class Betaproteobacteria; order Burkholderiales; family Oxalobacteraceae; genus Pseudoduganella; species Pseudoduganella lutea. Next base: position 6,587,253 of record NZ_CP035913.1, read on the forward strand.
GTTCGGGCCTTGGTACGTTACTGGTGTGCGCAGCCTGCGGCCGCAATGCCAGCGCGGGAGCAGGCCTGCAGCGCGGCATACATCCAGCAGCAGCTGTCCATCCTGCGTGTGTTCGCCGGATGGATCGGCAAGGCCGGCTTGGTGCACGAGGCCAAGGCCTACGTGGAAGATCCCGCGCTGGTGGCGCGGCACTATGCTGCACAACGCGACTTCAGCTGGGCGGCGAATGGCGTCGATGCGCAGACGCTGGTTGCCAAGGTCACCGAGATGGACAGGTACGTGGGCATCCAGCTGCGCCTGATGCTTGCGTTCGGCATGCGCCGCAAGGAGGCGGTGATGTTCGCGCCGCATGTGGCCGAGGTACCTGATTACGCACTGCCGAAAGGCCATCCGGCAGCAATGCGGTTCGTCAGCTTCCTGCGCATCAAGCGCGGCACCAAGGGTGGCCACCTTCGCTATACCGCAGTGCGCAGCGACGAGCAGCGCGAGGCGCTGGAGGAGGCCAGGCGCGTTGCGAAGACTAGGGATGGCCATGTCGGGTGCCCAGGCCTGACGCTCAAGCAATCGCTCGACCGGTTCTCCAACGTGGTGCGTACCGTGGGCATATCGCGCAAGGGACTGGGCGTGAGCGCGCACGGACTGCGCCACCAGTTTGCCAATGATTTGTATTTCGAAATCGCGACGGTGCGCTCGCCCGTGCAGGGCGGCGATCCCGCGCTCGACCCGGCCGTGCGGCGGGATGCCTACCGCCAGGTGGCAGAGCAGCTTGGCCACCATCGGCCTCAGGTCAGCACCGCATATCTGGGTTCTTTGCGTCAGGAAGGAGGAACGAATAATGAAGCAAGCGCGCAGCATCAAGGGTGACGCACCGCCGTCACAAAATGGCCATCGCTATGCCGGATCGCGTCAACATCATGCGGGTTGGGACGCTGCCTGGGCTGCCCGCTTTCGCCGATGGCGAACAGCCTTGTCGAAGCTGGCCGTCCGCTGTTTCTCGCGTTGGCTCAACGCCAGCAGGCTAGCTGGCCTGCCGGGCCACCAGCGCAATGTGCGCCAATCGCGGCGCGTCCTGCGCGCCGTCCGTGGCTTCACCGAACCGGGTGTGGGGGCGCGCAGCCTGGCCTACCTGCGTGCGGTCGATCCGCTGGTCTTCGAGGAAGTCGTGATGTCGGCGCTGGAGGACGCGGGCCTCCTGGTGCTACGTAGTAGGCGCTACAGTGGCGATGGCGGCGTGGATGGCACGGTGTGGTTGCCGGGACGTGGCTGGTATGCCGTGCAGTCCAAGCGGTACCGGCACCATGTGTGCCTGGAACACATCTGCGCCTTCAGCCAAGTGCTGGCGTCGCAGGATTTCGACGGAGGCCTGTTCGTGCATACCGGCCGTAGCGGTGCGGCGCTGTATCCGCAGATGGACGCAGGTGGGATCGCATTGTTGAGTGGTGAGCGGCTGATCCGCCTGGTGAGGGAGCGCGTGCTCGATGTCCGGCTAAGGGCAAGGCGGGCGTGGCGGCCCGGTAAGGGCTGATGATCCCATCTGCATGGCGACAATGCAGGACAGCGGTAGACCAGTGTATCGGCGGGAGAGGCTAGGAACCGCTGCGCGCGTCCAGCCACGCGCAGGCCACCGTCTCTGCCTCGGCGTAGGCTGCACCGACGAGGTACGCGTTGTAGGCTTCCACGATACCGTTGAAGGATATCGTGTACTCGGTGCGCTCGACGTCGGTCAACGTGTGCCACCAGTTCATGCTCTTCGCCAGGCTGCCTGCGGTGGTTGGAAAGTGCTGCTCTGCCACGGTGATGTGGTGTTCGTAGAGCCGCAGGCACCAGCCGCTGCGTGGTGTCGCCGGCAGGGGCACGATGCCGTAGCTGTAGATAAAATCGTCGTCTGCTTCGGAAGCCATGATGGACGGTAGATAGCAGTGTTGGGGGGATATGGAAATTATAGGAGCGGCCAGTGATCCTGCAATGGATTGGCGAGGCGCGGCGTGAACATGCCGGTCTCCGTATTGCGCACCGAGTTGCAGTACACGCCTCGTGCAAAGTCCCTTGAATTTCCGTGTTCCGGGTGCCATGATGTAAACGCTTTCTGTGGGAATCGTTCCTACAATGCTTCAGACGCATGCCATCGCGGTGTTGCTTCTGGACCTTGGGTCTTCCAGGGCGTTGCGGTCGTCACCCGTCTTCATCTTGCTGGCGTCTCTGCCAGTTCCATCCTTCGCTTCGCGTGAAGGATTCATCATCGTAGTGCAAACAGATTGGCATTGGCATCACTGCCCGTGCTGACAAGAGGCGGATTTTTCGCTTCTTCGGTTGAGGCCCTGGTTCGCAAGAATCACGGGCCTTTTTCACGTCCGCTCGCGCGGACATCATCATCTAATGTGTTTGTTGAACCAGCGGGGCATCGACGTCCCGCGAGGGCTTGGTGCTCCACATTTTTTTGGGAGGTCACCATGTACCAGGAGAAGGAAGAACGTGGCAACCGGCATGTACGCCGGATGGGCCGTGAAGAAGAACGGTTGTGGTCGGAGTTCTACCACTCCGTGGGTAACCCCACGGTTGCCGCTGAACTCATCGCCCATATGGACCAGGACGACGAGGCCCGGCGGCTGCATTCTGCCCTGTATCTGCGCTGCCGCCAGTCGCTGCGGATCGCGAAGGAGCGGCAGGCGAGGGCGCATGCGGTGGGCAAGGCCATTCGCGCGTTGCTGTTCGGGGTATTTGGCTGGCCGGTCGTGGCGCTGATACGTTGCGGTCGCTTCTGCCTCGGTGCCTGTGAAGCGCTGTTGGCCCGCCATGGCGAGCCGGCGGAAATCCAACTGAGTGAAATGAGCAAGCGGCCGATGCGCAAGCAGAAGCCGAAACCGGCAAGAGTCGCGCCCGCGGCGCAGGCAGGTGGCTCAAGCGGTGGCTAGGATGGTGCCATCCAGGCAGCCTTGGTACGCGTCATCGATCATGCGATGCAGCGTCCGGGTTGCCTGGGAAGTACCCCAATAGTACCGCTTGCACTTGCGGATGTAGCGCTTCAGTTGGGCGAGACTGCGGATGTTCCCGGGATCGATGTTCGTGACATAGAACAGGTACTCGATCTCGGGCGCAGTCAGGCGGATGTGGGAGCCTAGTCGCAGCATGGCATGTTCACCGTGTCGATGTCGTGGATGGAAAAGCGGTGCAAGGGTACTTGCACAAGCCCGGTTCGCTGCGACCATATTAGGCACGGATCGTGGCGTGTTCAACCTGGACGCGCTGTGGTCGATGGTCGTTGGATGAATCGGCAATCATGCGAGGAGGGAGGTCATCATGAAACGCATGGACGGTAATCTGGTGCCGGAGGGCGGGGATGCGTCGTACGACGCGCTGTGTGCCCCGCTGCTGGTGTGGCTGGAAGAGTTGAGGCCGGGCAGGCGGTTGCGTGCGCGGGACGGTACGCCGTTCATTCGTATTAACCGCACCTGCATCTGCTTCTGCAATCTGAGAGATGGCTCCTTGTGCTCGGCCAGGGATATCTGCCGTTGCTATGGCGGCGTGGCTGTGGGCGAGCTGAGGCAGTCGAAGGGAGTAAAACATGGACGGAATACGTGATGAGAACACCGCATGGCGACAACGGTTATCGAGCGATTCGCTCGATGGCGATGTCGTGCCGGGACTGGTGGAATGGCTGGACATGGAAGATTGGCGCGCAAGATGGCAGCCACTGCCGGACCCACACGCCGCGATCGAGCAGCTGCAAGCGATCTTTCGGCGTGTCATGCGGCACGGTTATGCGGCTTACCTGCGGGGAGAGCGGGTCATGCCCGATCGCTTCTCCCACAATGAGCAGTTCGCTGCGATGTGGCAGGAGGGATTTGCCAGCGCACGAATGGATGCCGAGCTGATGGCGCTCCGCTGTTTTGCAAGCCCTGCCGAGCCGCATCGAAGCGTCTGCTGAGTGGAAGGGCGGTGTCATTGGATTAGGCGGGTGGCGCAGTATGGCCACCCCGCCAGGAACAGCATGGAGGAAGACGCAATGGGACAACGCATGAATCCTACGCGTCGCGCGATGAACTTGAACTAACGCTCGCAGATGGAAATCAGTTCGTCCTCGGTGTAGTGGTAGACGGTGGGTGGAAATACCTGATATACATTTTCAGTGCAAAATTGCCGGATGGGTCGTTCGCGGCATTTGATGTTAGAGATGTGCCACAACTGACGGGCGCATTTGCTGGCGAGAGCATTGCTCCGAGCGCGCGCCTACACGCGCTAGCGATGGCAATTCGCAATGAATTGCGGGCTCGCGAAGATTTCTTCGTAGCCCTTGTCGGAGTCGCCAATAAGATGGCGAGCCGACCAGGGTCGAGCCTGGATCAGCACTTGGGATGTCATGCGGCACGGCTATGCGGCCTGACTGCAGAGAGCGGGGGATGGCTGATCGTTTCTCCAGCGATGAGCTGTTCGCGTCGATGTGACAGGCGGGCTCCACCGCGATGGCTACCAGCCGCTGACTTGCTTGGCGTGGTTAGCCAAGTGGGCCGTCAGCGGCCGGCACGGTCGACAGCGCCGCTCAGACAAAAGCCTGCATGGAGCAGCCGACATCCAGCCGCCGACATGGCAGCGGGGGCTAAGCTCAGCCGTATCCTTACCTGATAATCCCAGTTATCGATCAAGGTCTTCCAGGCTCCTCAGCTGTTCTGCAGCCCATGATGTCGTATGCTGAGCTATTTCGACAGGCCGGTTCCGGGCCAGAAGCGGTCATTCGGCAACAACGAGGTAGGCATGAATGCCTTGCAGGCAGTGACAATTCGATGTCGTCCCGACTTCTTCCCAAACATTGTCATCATTCAACATTCACCACCTGCCTCACTCCGGTGTTAGCGGATTGCTACGGGATTAATGTTTACCTGTGTCGATCCGACATACAGCGGCTGGCCCAACACGAACAGGAATTCCCATGCCTGGTCGCGTACCAGCGCACGACTATCAATCAGTTCCAGGTTATAGATACCTCGCTTGGCCAGCATGTATTGGTTGATAGGGAATTCCTCTTTTGTATGTGGATTTGGATAAACTTCAGAGGCCCATGTGTCGCCGCCAAAGGCAACGATGCCTTGGTCAGCTAGCCATCTCGCTGCTTCCATGCCGATACCAGGCTCCACCTCCAGGAACTGCTTGTTATCCTTCCCGATCAGCTCCAGCCAGCCCGTGTTGAACAACACTACGTCGCCCTTGCGCAGAGTAAGGTTCTGCTTCTTCAACACAGCCAGGAGGTCGGCGACCGTAAACTCCGTGCCGCCCGGGACAATCTTCTTGCCATAGTGCGCAGTCATGTCCAGTACCACGCCACGCGTGACAATTGGCGGTACTTTTTCGACCCCCAGCTTTTTGATGCCATCGACTGTGACAAAGTCTGCTGCCTTATTGCCGTTGTAGTAGACATTGTCGATGCCGATATGGCCAATGCCGTTCAGTTGCGTGCCGACGCCAGTCCAGGCGTTGACGAGTTCATCATTGGCAGTGAACTTGTTCGGTCCTAGAGTCTTTCCTCCTTCTTGGCCGACCTGTACATTGTAGAGGCGAAAGGTACGGTGGCGGTAAGCCGGCAGATTTTTGTCAACTGGCACGGCCAAGGGATAAGTCTTGCCTGTCTTCACCAAGCCAACGGCTTGCTTGACTATCTCAGGCGTCAGCAAATTTGCTGCGCCAATTTCATCTTTCGCACCATACGTAGACGGGTACCAGTCTTGAGCACTTGCAGCATTGAGGGCCAGCAATAAGGTCACGGAAAGTGCCATTCGGGCAAGGGTCATCGTTTTGTTAGTCATATTCTCTCTTTCGTTCGAACCGCACGTGCGGCCGAGGTCGGATAATCGGAAAGGCCATACGCGTCCCCCAAGACAGCGCCTTGGGTCGTGCTCGGCCAGAGGAGCGCCATCATGCAGGTGTTCAGGCAAGTCGGGGTTAGCGAGAAAAGGGCGTCCAAAGGCGATCATGTCAGCCCAGCCTTCACGCAAGGCATCACAGGGGCGGCCCGTCTAAGATTAGGTTGATCCAGTGTTCGTGGCTCAATCCCACTGGGGGGCAAGACCAGCCGGATTCACTTCGCGGCTATTGCGGTCGAGTGCGGTAATAGCGGCCATGTCGTCCGCATCCAGCTTCAATTCCCGCGCCAGCAGATTGCTGGCCAAATTCACGCGTTTGGTCGAAGAAGGAATCACGGCATAGCCGAGCTGCAGCGCCCAAGCCAGCGCTACTTGAGCAACGGTCGCATTGCGTCGAGTGGCGATGCGAGTCAGCACAGGGTCCTGCAATACCTTCCCGTAAGCCAGTGTCATGTACGACGTTACGGCAATATTCTCGTCCTGCAGGAACCCTGCCAGCCGAGTGTTTTGCAGATAGGGGCTCAGTTCAATCTGATTGGTGGCAATTTCGCCTTTACCAACAACGGAGATTGCCTCACGTGTCAGCTCAATATTGAAATTTGAGATGCCGATCTGTCGGGTTAAGCCCTGGGCCTTCGCATCAAGCAACGCTTCCATAAACTCGGGCAACCTGACACCGTTGCCGGGTGCCGGCCAGTGGATCAATGTCAGGTCGACATAGCCGGTGCGCAACTTGTCCAGGCTGGCACGTAGGCTTGGCACCAATTTCTCTTTTGCATAGTTCTCAGTCCAAATCTTGGTCGTCAGGAAGAGCTCATCGCGCCGCACGCCACTTTCCTCGACGGCACGACCAACATCACCTTCATTGCCGTAGATCTGCGCGGTGTCAATAGCACGGTAGCCGATTTGCAGTGCTGTGCTTACAGAATCGTACGCAGCTTGGCCGGAAAGACGGAATGTACCAACGCCAACTGCAGGAATACCCATGTAACGCTCCTTGATTGTGTTTGATCTAGATCAGTATGCCCTGAGAATACTTTCCGATTAAGCCGTGTATGATTCAAATACTTTTGACGTTAGATCAAGTATGAGAACAACATTCGATGAGCTCTATGCGTTTGTAGCGGTAATTGATACTGGCACGATTACGGCAGCTTCCGAGCAGCTTGGAGTAACGATCTCGGCAGTGAGTCGCACGCTTGCCCGCCTTGAGCAAAAGCTGCAAACGACACTCTTGCGGCGCACTACGCGCCGACTCGAACTCACTGATGAGGGTGAAGCTTTCCTTCGGCATGCACGCGCGATCCTAGCAGCCGTTGACAATGCTGAAGAACAGATGGAAGCTCGGCGCCTGCGTCCCGCTGGGCGCTTGCGTGTAGATGCAGCAACGCCCTTTATGCTGCACGTGATCGTGCCGCTACTGGACGGTTTTCGCGCATGCTATCCGACGTTGATTTGGAACTGCATTCGAACGAAGGCATCATCGACCTGATCGAGATGCGCACGGACGTTGCACTGCGGATCGGCGCTCTGCGCGACTCCACGTTGCATGCACGCCCGATTGGCACCAGTCGCATTCGCGTACTCGCCAGTCCTGCCTATCTGGAACGGCATGGCACACCGCGCAACCCACAGGACCTGCAGCATCACACATTGCTCGGCTTTAGTCAGCCAGACGCGCTTAACAATTGGCCCCTAAGGGAGGCCAACAACAGTGCGATGCACATCAAGCCCGAGATCTCGTCGAGCAGCGGTGAAACGATCAGACAAATGGCACTTGCTGACCTGGGTATCGTCTGTCTATCAGATTTCATGACAGGTTCCGACCGCCGCGCTGGGCGTTTGGTGCAGCTACTGGCATCCTACACAGTCGAAGAGCGCCAAGCGATTCACGCTGTGTACTACCGTAATACTGCACTTTCGTCACGCATTACCTGTTTTGTTGACTATCTTGTCAGTGCCTTAGGCGAGCAACCATTTGATGACTAAAGCGTCGCCAGTCATCGCTGCCGTACTGCCTGCCATCACTGAATGATGGATGATAGTTTGCTTTAAGCTTGCACTGCCACACTGTCACACTGCCATCGGCCGGGCATCAATCGGCAGCTCACGCGACAAGATCGACTTCATGGACTGCAGCAATCCGCCATGCGAAAAGATAGATGAACCTTGCCCGATAAATTTAACACTGCCAAGTTCGAATGGTTTTCCAGCTCCGCCAAATCGTCAAAACATCGTCGCGCCGCGAGGTTTGCAACACGACGGTGCCGCCGGCGCTGTGCAATCCGGCAGCCGACTCAGCAGCCTCGATCCACCTTGCGAATGGTGCCAGCAACGCGGATGCCAGCACTGACGCTTCCCCATAAGTGGGATTTATGTATTTGCCGGGGTTGCGTAACATACCTCATCGCAACCTACATTCCCTTATTGTGCTCAGCCGAGATATCGAAATGTTCCGCGCCGTAATGACGGCCGGGTCGGCAACGAAGGCGGCGCGGCTCCTGGAGGTCTCACAGCCGGCCGTCAGCCAGGCATTAAAACGACTAGAAGAACGCGCCGGGATCGACCTTTTTCAAAGGGTGCGCGGCAAGCTGTTGCCAACCAGGGAAGCGGTCGCATTGCTGAACGAGGTCCAACGGCATTTCGTTGGAATGGACCAGATTGACCATCGTATCGGCACGTTAAAGCAACTGTCTGCTGGACGGGTACGCATCGCCAGCTTCCCTGGCCTTGGCGTGGGATTCCTGCCGCGCGTGCTTGCCGACATGCCCGAGGAATGCGCAGGCACGCTCGTGTCGCTGCAAGTCATGGGCTCACAGGACGTCCGGGCCACCGTTTTGCGTGGCGAAGTCGAACTGGGGGTGGTGGCCGATGATGTGCAGGTCAGCGGCATCGAGCATTCACTGTTCGCACGGTACTTCGGCCTCGTTGCGCTCCCCGCCGGACACTCGCTAGCCGAGTGCAGCGTGATCACTCCCGTTCAGCTGGCACGCTATCCCTTCATCGCGCTCAATCCCGACGATGTCGTCAGCCTGCGCTTGGATGCGATCTGCCGAGCCCATGGCGTCAAGCTGCGTACGGCGATGGAAACACCGTACACCATCACCATCTGCGAACTCGTGCGCAATGGCATCGGTATCGCGATCGTCAATCCAGTGACTGCCTGTGATTACCGCAATAGTGGTCTCGTCTTCCGTCCCTTTTCGGAACGCGTCGATTTTGCCGCCCTAACGGTGTGGCCAGCCGGTGCGCTCCTGTCGACGTTCGCCCGTGCGTTTCTTGGTGCGATGCGCAAGCGCCTCGACGTAGATATGGGTACGCTTAGCTCATCGATGCCGGCTGCTGCGCGTAAGGTCGTACTGCACCAGTTCCAGGGTACGCGCGACTAACCATCGTGCTCTGCGCGGACGGGCGAATGGCCGCGCCGGACAAGACACACGCTTGAAAGACTGGATCATAAGTCTCGCTTATCGACCAATCAGGAATGTCATCGCGCGCCTGGCGCAACACTGCATATACTTTGGCACGACATCACCGAACCAGGGAGCCTGCATGAGTATTTTCGTTCCACGCCGTCGCGCATTGCTACGCGGCGCCGCCAGCCTTGCCGCTGGCCTTGCCGCGGCCAATAGCTCCAACGCCGCCGCATACGTCACCGCTGCCCCGTCTGGTAATTGGCAACAACTGGCTGCTAGTTATGACGTAGCTAGCGAATTTATCAACCTAGAAAATGCTTACTTCGGCATCATGGCGCGCCCAGTCACGGAGGATTTCAAGCGCAATATCGACTACCTGAATCGCTACAACTCGCTGTTCCTGCGCCGCGAATTCGATCGCGAAGGCATTGAGGCGATTCGGGCTAGACTGGCGGCGCATGCCGGCGTCGCAACATCGGAGATCGCTATCACGCGCGGCGCGACCGAATCCCTGCAAAACCTCATCTGCAACTACCGGCTCGTCAAACCGGGAGAAACTGTTATGCACGGTAACCTCGACTACGACACTATGATCGATGCCATAAACGACCTGGCACGTCGTAGCAATGCGCGGGTGGCGACGGTGCAGATCCCGGAGCCGGCCACTCGCCAAGCTGTGATCGATGCCTACGAACAGGCACTGCGCCGGCACTCTCGCACTAGGCTGCTGCTGCTCACACACATCAGCCACCGCACCGGACTTGTGACGCCCGTGGCCGAGATTGTGCGCATGGCCAAGGCGCGCGGCGTAGACGTCATCGTCGACATTGCCCAATCGTGGGGACAGCTCGATTTCAGGATTCCCGACCTGGGCGCCGATTTTGTGGGTGCTAACCTGCACAAATGGATAGGCGCACCACTTGGCACGGGCTTTCTTTACATCCGCGAATCGCGCCTGCAGGATATCGCCGTCCAGGCCGGTACCACGATCTTTCCGGCCAACGACGTGCGCGCCCGCGTCAACGCGGGCACCGTCAACATGGCGGCAATCATGACGATTCCGGCCGCGCTGGCGTTCCACGGCCAGGTGTCATTGGCCGAACGCGCCACCCGGCTGCGGGACTTGCGTGACACGTGGGTGCGCCAGGTCATCGACGTGTCCGGGGTGCAGATCCTCACACCGGAGGAGCCCGGCATGACCGGCGCCGTCACCTCGTTCCGCCTGCGCGGAAAAACCACCTTCGAGGACAACGTGGCCATTGCGCGTCGCCTTGCCGACGAGTACAAGATCTTCACGGTAGCCCGCTCTGGTCCCGTTGGGGGCAGCTGCATCCGGGTGACGCCATCCTATTTCACCGGCAACGCGGATCTGGACCGCCTGGCCAGTGCCATCCGGAAGCTGGCAACCGCATGACCCGCGCGTTCCCATTGCCCCTGTTGCGCCGCGGCGGCGCGCTAGCCGCGCTGCTGGTGTGCACGGTCGCAGGAGTGGCCGCTCAGACGCCTCCGATGGCACCAGACGTGACTACAGCGCGCGTGGCCTCGCCCGATATGGCAGACCATGAACGTCGCGTCGTGATGATCCCCATGCGCGACGGCGTGCGCCTGCACACGGTGATCATTATCCCAAAGTCCGCCAGCAACGCACCGATGCTGCTCACACGCACCCCATATAACGCCGTGATCCGTACAAGGCGGAGCATCAGCCCAGCAATGCTTGCAACACTGCCGCAGGGCGATGAGACCTTCGTGGCGCAGGGTTATATCCGCGTACTGCAGGATGTGCGCGGGAAGTATGGTTCCGAAGGCGACTATGTGATGACTCGTCCGCTGGCCGGGCCGCTGAACCGTAGCGGCATCGATCATGCTACCGATGCCTGGGATACCATCGACTGGCTGGTGAAGAATGTCCCGGAAAGCAACGGGAAGGTCGGTATGCTCGGATCTTCGTACGACGGGTTTACAACACTGATGGCGATCGCGGATCCACATCCGGCCCTGCAGGTAGCGGTACCGATGAGCCCCATGGTGGATGGCTGGCGCGGCGACGACTGGTTTCACAATGGTGCGTTCCGCGTGCAGATGCTCGACTATATCGCGATCCAGACATCGATCCGCGCGCGTGGCGAGCCGCTGGCGACTGGCGTATACGATGACTACGACGGCGTACTACGGGCCGGTTCGACTGGCGCGTATGCACACCAGTTCGGCCTGGACCGCCTGAACTTCGTGAAGAAGCTGTTCGATCATCCGGCCTACGACGCGTACTGGCAGGAACAGGCGCTAGACCGCATCCTGGCCAGGCGGCCGCTGCGTGTGCCTACAATGACCGTGGTCGGCCAGTGGGATCAGGAGGACATCTACGGCGCCTACGCTGTGTATGCGGCGTTGGAAGCCCAGGACAAGGACAATCGCCTGAACTTCCTAGCTGTGGGACCATGGCGTCACAGCGGCGTCAATTTCGACGGTGCGACGCTGGGCCCGCTACGCTTCTCGGGGGAGACCGCCCTCGAGTTCAGGCGCGACGTGATGCAACCCTTCCTCGACCAGTATCTGAAAGATGGTGCACCAACGGCGGACACGCCGCCTGTCCTGGTCTACCAGACCGGCACGAACCGCTGGCAAACCCTGCAGCGCTGGCCGTTAGCGTGCGCCGCCGAATGCCCGGCACCTGCAACACCGCTGTATCTGCACGCAGGCTTCCGGCTGTCCTTCGCTCCCCCGGCGGACAGACAGCCGGCGTTCGACGAATACGTGGCGGATCCGGCCAAGCCGGTGCCGTTCATTCCGCGTCCCGTGCGCATGCACGATGCCGCAGTCTGGCGCCCCTGGCTAGTCGGCGACCAGCGCTTCGTGGCTGACCGGCCGGATGTGCTGACCTATGTCTCGGAACCCCTAGTGGCGCCACTGCAGCTGTCCGGCGCCCCGGTGGCAAATCTGTTCGCATCGACATCTGGCACGGACGCAGACTGGGTCGTAAAGGTAATCGACGTTTATCCCGACGAGGTGCCATCGCAGCCGGAGTTGGGCGGCTACCAATTGCCGCTGGCAATGGACATCTTCCGCGGGCGCTACCGCAACAGTCTGGAACATCCAGAGCCTATCACGGCAGGCAAGCCCGAGCGCTATCGGTTTGCGCTACCGAATATCAATCATGTCGTCATGCCTGGGCACCGGTTGATGGTGCAGATCCAGTCCAGCTGGTTCCCGCTGTACGATCGCAACCCGCAGCGATACGTACCCAATATCTTCCATGCCCGGGCGGCCGATTATGTAAAGGCGACACAGCGAATCTATCGGAGTACTGGACAGTACAGCACGTTGGAGCTTCCGGTAGTATCGGCGCGGTAAGAGATTATGGGCTGCAATCAAGCCATTGCGCATACTGCTTGTATCGCATCTGCTGTCGTGGCCTTAACCGATGTCCGTCAGGCCCAATCGTGATCGGCTTAGAGCCATTAGGGCGGCGATACACAGAACGGACCCGACTTGATCGGTGGCACGGCGGTTATGGCTTGGTGTTGGCGGTACAGGACGGCGTAGCCGTGGAGTACGAACAGCAACTGAGTGTCGCTGCCCTCGAAGATATTGAGATCTTAGCCGTGGAAACACACGAATAGGAGTACTCGACCTACATTCTTGGTCGGGTCTGATCTTGGGCCGGCCCGGCCTACTCACATGAACCGGCCTCCATGAAAGCCAGGGCGATTCAATGTGCAAGACCGTTCGCATCGTGCTCACAGCTGCACACGACTTTGAGCGCGGCCCAGGAATTGTCGTACTCTCACTTCGCCAGACGCTCTATTTGCCGCTCCACGACCTACTTTACATTACCCGTCAATACATCAATTCGGAGGTCTCCCGCTCGGGCAATGCACGGCCACTCAAACGCGAAGGCATGGCAAGATTGGAGGACGTGATTCCCAAAGCAGAAGGGGAAACGATCACGGTCAAGAAGACTTTTAAAGACTATGAGCTAGGCTTCCTGCACGTCGATATCAAGTACCTGCCGTAGATGCGTGACGAGACCTCGAGCCGCTATCTGTTCGTCGCCATCGACCGCGGTACGCGCTGGGTATACCTGCATATCTATGGCGATATGACCGAGCGTAGTAGTGTTGATTTCCTGCGCCGTTTGACGCTCGCGTCACCTATCAAAATCACCAAGATTTTGACCGACAACGGTTCGAAATTTACGGACCGTTTCACCACCAAAGACAAAGCGCCCAGCGGCAACCATGCGTTCGACAAAGCCTGTACCACCATGGAGATCGAGCACCGCCTGGCGCCGCCTCGCCATTCACAAACCAACGGTATGGTCGAACGATTCAATGGCGGAATCAGCGAACTAATCGCGCAGACACGCTGCGATAGCAGGGCTGATCTGGCGGCCACCTTGCTCAATTACCTTAAGCTTTACAATCACCATATTCCGCAACGCGCTATCGGCTCAACAACACCAATCCAAGCGCTCAAAAAGTTGCAGAAGCGCAAGCCCGAGCTATTCGTCAAACGCGTCTACGATCAGACGGGACTCGACATCGATATTGTTCCACCACGTCATCACCTCGTCTACGGACGCATCCGCTGCCGGAAAATCCGCACCTCCCTTCTGTATTCCATTGTCCTGCAAGCGCAGTTGCCAGCCCCTCCTAACTTTGCTGGTCGTGCTGTGATCTCGTAGGTATAGCGCAAAGCAGTCAGTGGAAAGATATCCATTCTTCACCGATTCGCTTCGCTTCGGCGTAGCTTTCGGCTAATAGGTAAGTTTCGTAGGGGCCCACAGGTAGATCTGCATTGTTCAACGCGAACCAGAAGCGCCGCTCGGCTTCGCACAGCATCGCCCACCAAATTTCAGCGGCCACTCTGTCAGCCGGTAGCACTAAAAAGTCTCTCCTGCCCACGTTTTCATCATTTTCCTGCAGGCTCAGACGCCATCCACCACCCTGTTCCCTACCGCGTTCAGTGATCACGTATGTATAACGGCTCATTCCTTAATTCGTCCACGTCGTAGTTGGACCTGTCATTCTGTTATATCGTGTTGGGCCAAGGCGCACGCTCGCGGAAAGTGAAGTACTGACAACGTTATACCCGTAAGGTTTGACATTACCGCTGACTCCGCAGCCAGGCGAAGTCAGGGTTTTTCTGTTTCAACTTATCAATCTTCCCCAGTTGTCCATGTGCCAGAGAATTGGTTAGCTGTTATGATATCTGAACATAGCGCGAATTCGCCGCGCATATTCGGAGAAACTGATGTTGCGTTCGATTCTTGCAATCATGTTAAGTGTCGTTATCGCTGGCAGCCATAGCCTAAGCCACGCCATTCCCGCCTACGCCTTTGTCGAGGTCGACGCGTTACCAGAGCAACCACTGATCCCGGATCCCTTCCTGAAGCCAGACGGTACACGCGTGCGCAGTCGCGCCGAGTGGCCAGCCCAACGCGCCTATTTGCGTGCCAAGATGGAGCATTACCTCTACGGGACCATTCCGCCTAACCCCAGTGCCAAGGAAATGCGTTACGAGCGGCTCTCAGACGAAGCGTTTTCGCCCACCGGTTCAAGCATCAAGGGGCGCAAGCAAACCTACCGCATCACGATACAGCGCGTTGGGCTGTCGTATTCCTACCGGTTCACTTTATACCGACCGGAGCCGCTTAAGCCCTACCCCACGCTCATCAATAACAAGCCCGAGTACGGCTATCCGAACCCGACCTTTAGCAAGGACGAGGGCGTGCGGCGGGGCTACGCAGTTGTTGAATTCAATCGCGATGAAGTGGCGCCAGACGATCCGAACAACGCCGACCGCAAAGCCGGCGTCTTTGCGCTATACCCGGAATACGATTTCCATACGATCGGCGCCTGGGCCTGGGCCTACCAGCCAGTAATCAATGTCTTACAACAGGAGGGCGCCACCGATATGGCCAAGATCATCGGCGCTGGCCACTCAAGGGGCGGCGCCACTGCCATGGCGGCCGCTATTTTTGACGAGCGCATCGCCTTCGTGGCGCCCTCGGCCACCGGACCGTTTTCCACCAGCGTCATGCGCCAGCGCGATCCGGCTGGTTTCCGTGGAAGGGACGATTACGCCGAGATCATGGTCAAGCAGTTCCCGCACTGGTATCACCCGCGCTTTCGTGCGTTCGCGGGGCGCGGTCTGCGCATGCCATGGGATGCCCCAACGCTGGCGGCCCTAGTCGCGCCTCGCCCTCTGCTGAGCCTGAGTTCGCTCGGCGACGGATATGACAACTACCTGGCTTTGGAGTCGGGTATTCGCGCTGACACCATGATCTACGACTGGTTCGGCGCCGGGCGATGGGTGCGCGTGCACTGGCGTGACTTCGAGAACAGCTTTGGCCAGAAAGGCCACAATCTAGGGCCAGAGGAATTCTTGGCGATCTACGATATGGCCGACGAGTACTTCTTCGGAAAGTCTCCAGGTAAAAGTAATTTCAACAGGGGGCCAGGGCGCCAAGGGTGGATGACTGATCCGATAAAGAACCCGCTCAAGCTGAACTGGAGCACGCCACCCACGCAGTAACCTGGTGCCAGTTGGGGTAAGCCAGCATGCCGTTCGATTGCACCTCAAACGGGGAATTGCTGACGTCGGCCCAACTCCTAGCAGCGACCAGCGGCCGCCGTCGGCTTTTTCACGCACCATCAAAATTGCGTCGGCGCCGCGAAAGATTACGGCGTATAGGTCAATCTTTGGCGTC